>NZ_JCANTR010000067.1:0-1011 GCF_059568575.1 Flavisolibacter ginsengiterrae DSM 18136 | reverse complement strand
GCAACGAAAGCCAGCAACACCAGAATATTTGGAAAACCCTTGAAAGTCAACGTAACTTTATGAGAACAACCAGCTATCTCTTTACATAGGAACCGTTGTTGGGCGATGTCATTTTGAAGGCCTTTCATACCATTCTCCGCTTTGGAGAAGTTGTATCCCGCTGGTTGTTCTAAATTTGGTCCTAACGAAGGAATCTCTATCATAATTTAACCTGCGTTTGACTGCAAAATGTAGGTGATCTCGTAAAGTAAACCCGGTTTTACCACTATATCCAATGACCTGTCCTTTGACTACTTTTCCTTTCTTCACAACTACACCATTTTTTTTCAAATGCCAGTAGCATCCGAAACTTCCATCCTCATGCCGAATGATAATGTAATTGGCTTTTTTTTCGCTTGTGAAAATTCCGCCTTCATCGCTGTCGTCTTTGTAACTATATATTATACCATTTCTGGCTGCGCAGACTGGTGTTCCTTCAGGCATTTGAAAATCTATAGCAGCTTTATTTGCATGCGAAAACCTTCCACCATATCCTTGAACCACTTTGTATTTTGTTCCGCATTGAATGGGAAGATCGTAAATATATGAGTCAAGATTTTGACTAACTGGAGTTCTTGATGTCAAATAGGTAAATACACCGGTAACAATAATCAAAATAAATAAAAGGATAACAACAATCTTTCTCATCAATTATTAAACGGTAAGAATTTAATAGCGCCCAACACTTAGTACTTACGCAATTATACACAATTTATAATTTCTTAATCTGCTGACTTCCATCACTTTTCCATTGCGCTATTTTATAACGGATTGTGTCAATCATCCATCCCATTGTATTCTCCCTTGCTTGCAAAAACTGTCCTGGAAGTTTCAAGCCCTATTCCATCGGTACCCATTCATCCACGATCTTTTCCCTTGGTTTTACCAGCACTGTTTTTAGTCCCCTGAAACGTTCTTTTACACGCAGGGCCATGGCAATCGGTATCTCATAGTCTTTTGGAAACGCTCCTG
>NZ_JCANTR010000066.1:0-1050 GCF_059568575.1 Flavisolibacter ginsengiterrae DSM 18136 | reverse complement strand
TATGGGTTGGATATCTCAGGTTATTGCACACAGGCTTCGTTCTTTGATTATGACCTTGATGGTGACCTCGACTGCTTTTTGATCAATAACAGCCCCATTCCTTTTAGTTCCCTGAATTATGCTGACATGCGGGATGTTGATATCAATAAATGGAACGTGGATGATAAATTAAAAGGTGGTGGTAATCATTTATATCGAAATGAAGGAGGGCATTATACAGAAGTTACAAAAGAAGCTGGCCTGCATACGGGCCTGATCAGTTTTGGACTTGGCGTATCTGTAGGTGATATCAACCTGGATGGTTATCCTGATATTTATGTAGGTAATGATTTTATTGAAAAAGATTACCTCTACATCAACCAGGGGAATGGAACCTTTAAGGATGAAATGGAAAATTGTATTCAAAAGATCAGCATGTCTTCCATGAGCACAGACCTGGGTGACATCAATAATGATGGTTTCCCGGATATTTTCACAACGGATATGATACCTGATGATGACTACCGCCTGAAAACTACCGGAACTTTTGACAACATAGACCTTTTTATCAGTAAACAAAAAGCTGGTTTATATCACCAGTATGTGAGGAATTGCCTGCAATTAAATAACGGAAATGGAACTTTCTCGGAAGTTGCCGATTATAGTGGTGTTGCTGCCACTGACTGGAGTTGGGGTGCACTTTTCTTTGATGCGGACAATGATGGGCTCAATGATATTTTTGTATGTAATGGCATAACCAGGGATGTGGGAGATCTTGATTTCCTTGACTTCTTCTCCAATGATGTGTATAATAAAATGGTTGAAACAGGCAGGAGGGCAGAAATGGATGAGATTTTAAAACATATTCCTGTTACGCCTTTGCGCAACCGTTTTTTTAAAAATAAAGGACAGTTGCAGTTTGAAGATGCAGGTCAGACTTCTGGCCTGGGACAGAAAACATTTTCTAACAGTATAGCCTATGCTGATTTGGATGGTGATGGTGATTTGGATTTGGTGATCAACAATGAGAATGGGCCTGCGTTTGTGTACCGTAATAATTCCAGGGAGTTG
>NZ_JCANTR010000065.1:0-1050 GCF_059568575.1 Flavisolibacter ginsengiterrae DSM 18136 | reverse complement strand
CAACTCCCTGGAATTATTACGGTACACAAACGCAGGCCCATTCTCATTGTTGATCACCAAATCCAAATCACCATCACCATCCAAATCAGCATAGGAAGCACCATTTGAAAAGCTTTCCTGTGTTAATCCCCACTCCTTGCCAGTATCCGCAAATCGAAGATTCCCTTTATTAATAAATGCTTTATTGGGTAAGGGATTAACAGGTATATGCCGCAGTACGGAGTCAACATTCTCTTTGTTTCCTGATATCACCATGTTTTGAACTACATCATTGGCAAAGAAATCCATGAAGTCAAGATTAGTTACATCTTTATTTACTCCATTACACACAATAATGTCATTGAGACCATCATTGTTTGCATCGAAGAAAAGTGCACCCCAACTCCAGTCAGTGGCAGATACCCCACTGTAATAAGATGTTTCCAGGAATTTTCCATTCCTGTTATTGACCATTAAACAATTTTGCATGAACTGATGATAAAGTCCCACATTCAGCCTGGCCCTGTAGAGATCAATATTATCAAAGGCCCCAAGCGTCTTTAACCTGTAATCATCAGCAGGAAGCATGTCTGTGGTAAAAATATCCGGGTAACCATCATTATTGATGTCACTGATATCTGCACCCATCGAAGAAAAGCTGTTATGCTCCATGCAGTTTTCCAGTTCATCTTTGAATGTTCCATTCTTTTGATTGATGTACAGGTAATCTCTTTCATAGGAATCATTAGCTACATATACATCAGGATAACCATCCAGGTTGATATCACCGACAGATACGCCAAGGCCGAAACTCATTAATGTACCATGAATGCCTGCCTGCTGGCTTACTTCCACGAACTTCCCACCATCGTTCCTGAACAAGTGATCTCCACCTCCTTTTAAAAAACTGGCAACGGGCCACTGTGCATCTGGAGTATTACGCCTGTTGTCATAACCAAGGCTGTTAATGGGCATAGGGCTGTTATTGATCAAAAAGCAGTCGAGGTCACCATCAAGGTCATAATCAAAGAACGAAGCCTGTGTGCAATAACCTGAGATATCCAACCCATA
>NZ_JCANTR010000064.1:0-1308 GCF_059568575.1 Flavisolibacter ginsengiterrae DSM 18136 | reverse complement strand
CAAGTTTTTTTGTGGACGTCTAAACCAATAAAGAGTTGTTTCATAACTTACCTCCGAATTTTAGAAGGGTAAGCTACTCTTTTACATGAATGCTTTATGCAAGTTGGGCATGACCAGCAAACATCAGCGAATTGCAAAGCCAGGCTGTGGTTCGGGCTGGACAAACAACTTTGAACTTTAGTTCTTAAATTCAACTTTATATTTTTAATCAGCAGTGGTTGCGGGCAGACGAATAACAATTCCCAACCTGCATAAAGCCCTGCTCGTTGTGCGTCATACTACCGAACACTCTAATAATTTGACCAAGTAACAGAAATATAAATGGCAGACAATATAGATGACGACAATTTAGAAAATCAGACAACTCCGCAATCGGAAAATCTTTCGGACAAAAATATTTCTGTTAATGACACCGACAGTATTATTACAGACCAAGAAATTGGAAATATGGAAGTACATAAACATCCGCACCACGTAACGCATAAAAAGAAATGGGCGGAATATCTACTAGAGTTCTTCATGCTTTTCCTTGCAGTATTCTTAGGTTTTGTCGCGGAAAATGTAAGGGAACATATTGCTGAACATGAGTGGGAAAAAAAATACATACAATCATTATCCAGTGACCTTTCAGCAGATATCAGTCGCTTACAAACCATCATTACTTTAAGAAATGAACGAGCCTTGATGCTTGATTCTTTCATCAAGTTATTAAGCAGCGACCAGGCTCTGCAACATACTAATGACTTGTATTATTATAATTCTTTTGCAACCCGTGGCGTGGCTTTTCGGTTTACTCCTGTTGATGGAACAATGCAGCAATTAAAAAATGGGGGCAATTTGAGGCTCATACAAAAATCATCAGTGAGTGATAGTATAATTTCTTATGATGTAGCTACAAGGGCATTTGTTTGGGGTACAAATGATGAAGAGGAAATAATGCGAACTTACAGAGGTGTGGCAGAAAACATTTTTGACGGGATGGTATTAAACAGTATGAGGGATGATGACAATAATGTGATGCGGCTGAATGGCTCGCCGTCAATACGTTTAACGGATGATACAAAATTCCGGTTGAATTACAGGATCCATATGCTGACAGTATTTAATAAAACTATGCGGTTTGAAGCAAAAAAACTTCTTGCAAAAGCACAGTCACTTCACGAGTTGCTTAAGAAAGAATAGCATTCTCTTCGCCCGCGAGTTTCCTGCAAGGGACTCATATCTTGCTAAATAATTAAATTACTATAGATATCAAGGCACATTGATACCTCAAATTGAGACTAAACAAGTGACATTTCACTATGTTGG
>NZ_JCANTR010000063.1:0-1355 GCF_059568575.1 Flavisolibacter ginsengiterrae DSM 18136 | reverse complement strand
AAGGTATTATCAGCTGCAAGGAAAACTACTGTGCAGCAACGAAAGCCAGCAACACCAGAATATTTGGAAAACCCTTGAAAGTCAACGTAACTTTAGGAGAACAACCAGCTATCTCTTTACATAGGAGGCCCATGTTGTGCGTCGTGTTGCCAGCAGTCTTATTTCGGTAACAAGTCAGACTCGTCAACAAATTCTAACTCAGACACAGTACATATTCCATTGCCACCATTTAAGTAACGAAAACCAATTAGTTCTTCGTCACCCACTCGCTCACCCTGTATTACAACGACGATATTTCTTTCTTTTGTTTCTGGATCGAAAAAGAAAGCAAGTGAAGGAACTTTAACTTCAAGAATCCTGTGATCATTGCCATCAGGGCGAATATAAAAAACGGCCGTACCATCTTTTACATCTTGTTCAGAAGCAACATCCGCCTTCTTGTGAGGCGTTTCTCGCCATGAGGCAAGATCAATGGCTCCCCAAATGTCCCCACCATTAACGTTGACTTCCTCTCCGTTTGACATGATGTAGTTGTCTCTTTTTACCTTTTTAATATTCTACTCACAAACATGACGCACAACACGTAAATATATGATGTAAGATTTAGCTCATCAAGAAAAACAGGTATTGGTTTCCAATACTTTTTTAATATACTTTTTGTATTGTCGTTAGGACAATCCACCACATTATACTTTTTGTATTGTCGCTTCCTAGCAATCAATCTTACCCTTATTCCATAAATCGTCTAAGGGACTTGTAATATTCACCAACTGCTTTTTGCTCACATGTAAATAACGTTCTGTTGTCCTTATGTCAAAATGCCCAGGCGAGTCTTTAATATACCTGATATCAGTGCCCTTTTCTAAAAGGTGCGTAGCAAAGGAGTGCTCCGGGCTATGAATTCCAACATCCTTATTTATCCCGTGCTTCCTTTGCATTAGAAAATATTTGCCGGATAGTCCTTGCAGGCCAGGCAAACCCTGTGGCTTAAGACTCAAACAACTAATATTTTGGCTTATAACTTTTTATATAACTTCTCAAAACACCCAAAAGCACTGGACTTAAGTCATTAGCTTGATGTAATAAATTGCCGACAGGAACTTTGTAAAATGTATTATTTCTTCGCCCACTTTTCTTGCAATATGAACGCACGGAAATAATAAACGCTCAACCCAACATCTCCTGCATTCAGACAACCCTTCAATCCAAGGCCACAATTATCAATCGACAATTGACAATAAGCCCTATTCCATCTGTACCCATTCATCCAAAATCTTTTCCTTTGGTTTTACTAATACTGTTTTTAGTCCCCTGAAACGTTCTTTTACACGCAGGGCCATGGCAATCGGTATCTC
>NZ_JCANTR010000062.1:0-1376 GCF_059568575.1 Flavisolibacter ginsengiterrae DSM 18136 | reverse complement strand
GCCTCAGACGCAGATGGATCAATAGTGACCTATGCATGGACAAAGGTTACAGGCACCGGGGGAACCATTTCTTCACCAGGTACCCCTTCTACCTCTGTTACTGGTCTCACTGCAGGCTCTTATACCTTTAGATTAACAGTAACTGATAATAGCGGCGCTACTACTTCAGATGATGTGATTGTGACTGTCAACCAACAGCCTACACCTGTTTTTTCTGTAAAAATAGAAGCTGAAAGCTTTACTAATACTACTGCAGCGGTCACCAAAACTGCTACCTCGGACGTTGGTGGTGGTCAACAGGTTGGAGGTTTAGACAATGGCGATGTATTAAATTATACAGTGGATGTCCCATATTCAGGAACCTATACAGCTAATTTCAGGGTGGGAGCCACAAAGGGTGGAAGTAAACTGTTACTATTAAACAATGCAGGCACCCTGCTGGCAACGATCAATGTTCCCAACACAGGGAGCGCCTGGCAAACAGTAAGCGTAAGCATCAATCTTACAGCCGGAAGCCAGCAAACCTTTAAGGTCCAGGTCAACAAATCCTCAGGTAACCCGATTTTCAATTGGTGGGAACTAAACCTTACAAGTCTTAGTGCTGCCCGCGCATCAACAAATACCAGGGGCGAAGTAACCGAATCAACCATTCCGGGCAAATTGCAGGTTTATCCCAGTCCTGCCCGGGACCAACTGATAGTTGAACTAAATCATCCTTATGCTGGAAGTATGAATGTCCAGGTGCTGAATTTTGCAGGAGCTGTTCAAAAAGAGTACAGTTTTGCAAGAACTTCAGGAACCAGCAGGCATGTGATTTCCCTTTCAATGCTGCCAAAAGGGGAATATATCCTGGCAGTTATAATTAATGGTACCAGGGAATCAAGGAAATTTATAAAACTCTAAAAACAATAAATACCAGGGACGCAAGAAGCGACCCTGGTATTTATTGTATATTCTACTATTCAGACTACATCAATCCGACAATTTTTGCATGCCCTCGAAAAGGCATCATTTTTGAGAAATCTAATATGTAGAATACATTATTGTTAGGAACAACTGGTGACGAAGTTTTGACGTATGTATTTACAGATAGCCCTATAATCCTTGTGAATTCCACCTTCCAATCCTGAAATGATCACCATTTACCTTGATAATTTATTAATTATTAAGAATTAGCAAGCGTTTATAATCTATTTATAATTCCAAGACCCTAATCACATGCCCCTAATTATGACAAAATTTACACGACGTTTAATTCTATTGATGAGCTGTTTTGTGGCTATTGCTCTACAATCTGCAAGTGCACAAAGTGTTTTAGATCCTAACGACCCGGTGATCACATACGATTCCACCAGGCCTCCTGTTCAACCACCCGA
>NZ_JCANTR010000061.1:0-1512 GCF_059568575.1 Flavisolibacter ginsengiterrae DSM 18136 | reverse complement strand
TACTGTCCCACTCCTGGTGGCAGTCACTGTCCCTGAGATCAGGCATGACCCCGTGGCTCCATTGCTGTAGTCCACTGCCGGCACGCCAGGTATCGCCGTACAGCTTACAGACAGGTTACCGGGAGCATTGGTAAAGCTTGCAGCAGCAGAAGGACTAACAGTAATAACTCTCGATGATGTTATTGTTCTGTTACATGGATCAGTAAATGTCCAGGTTTCAGTAATGGTACCTCCACAAAATCCAGGAGCTGCTGTTTGGGTAGAAATTACGGATCCATTGATTAAACAATTTCCTGTTCCATTGTTTGTATAAGACAACGCACTAACTGCAGGAATACTTCCGCATGCAACAGTGATAGGCGCAGGAGTCGATATAAATGCCGCAGCAGGTGGAGGCGTTACAGTTACAACAATATTGCATGTACTGTTGCAGCCATTCCTTGTAATTTGATCGGTTAAAGTATAGGTTGCATTAGCGCAAACCACTCCCGCAACTACCGTTACACTTGCACCATTAGCCGCTCCGCTTATTGTTCCGCTACCGGTTATTGTCCATGAATGGGTTTCTGCACCAGCGGCCGGAGTTATTGTGGAAGTATAGGTGTTAGTTGAACCGGAACAAACACTTGCCGAACCGGAAATAGAACAACTGGGTATTGGATTAACCGTAACAACTGCAGTGCCGCTGCCGGCAGCCGTACAATTCAGATCAGTTACAGATACTATTGAATAAGTTGTTGTACTAACAGGTGAAACCGTGAAAGTATAGGGCGATGTTGTAATACCATTGATGATTGTATTTGTTGTTCCGTTGGAATAAGTAATGGACCAGGGCGCAGTGCCGGTTAAATTAACTGAAAGAGTTGCACTGTTGCCGCTACAAATTGTAGTTGATCCGCTAAGTACAGCTGTAGGAGCTGCATTGACAGTTACTGTGCCGGAAGCTGCCAAAGATGGACACCTGGGATTTCCTGATGTAGGAGTAATAACTACTGAATAGGTCCCTGCAACCGTAGCAACAAAACTTTGAACATTTGATCCCTGGGGAGTGGCACCTGCAGGAACTGTCCATGTATAATCATAATTAATAGGATTACCAGAACCAGGTGTGGCTGTTAATGTTACACCTGGACCGTTTGAACATCTGATCCCTGAATTCAATGTTACAGTTGGAATGGGTAATGCAGTTAAGGATGTAGAAAAAGATTGGGTACAACCGGTTGTTTTATTGGTCAAAATCACACTGTAGTTTCCGGCTACACTGGTGGTAAAAGAATTTACATTACCCGGGTTAGTGCCTCCCGGTATTGTCCAGGCATAATTAAAATCAGTGATCGCACCATTTGTTGGTGTAACTGTTATGGTTGCTGGCAATGCGCTTGCACACAAAGTTTGTGCAGCAGTTATTGTAGCCGTTGGAATAGGGTTTACAGTTGCCACGACTGGTGCACGCGGACCTTCACAATTATTTACCGTACAAGAAACATAATAGGTGGTAGTTGAAGAAATGTT
>NZ_JCANTR010000060.1:0-1541 GCF_059568575.1 Flavisolibacter ginsengiterrae DSM 18136 | reverse complement strand
CCGCATGCATCCTTCACCGTTGGTGGTGTCGGCGCTGTGGCCTTCGCAGGACAGTCTACAGTGCTTGCGCCATTCGTTGGCAAGCTAAAGTCTGGTTTTTTAATATTAATAACCTGTTGTACTGTAGCAGTGTTGCCACAAGCATCTGTAATAGTATACGTTCTTGTAATAACAAATTCACACGTACCAGAAACCACATCACTATGACTCACTATCAAATTAGCATCTAGGGTACAATTATCACTAATATTCAATCCAATTGATTCAAGGCCCGCAACATTAGTTTCTGCATTTGGCGCCACACTTGCATCACAGCCTTCTACAGATGTTGGTGCTATTGTTCCTGTTATTGTCGGAGCCTGGGTATCTTTTATTTCAAACGTCTGAGTACATGTACTTGAACATCCAAATTCATTTGTAATAACAAGGGTCAACGTAAAGCTTCCACACTTGTTGTCGGCAACCACAGACACAGTCTGTCCATTAGTTGCACCAGATATAGAAGCATCTCCACTGATCGACCAATTATAAGTGGTCATACCCACTGGTGCATTATAAACATTTGTAGAACTGGGACATATATTGTCAGGACCCGTAATTGAACATACCGGCAAGTCATGAACGGTTACAGTTATTTGAACGGCATCTCCAGTACAATTATCTGCATTTGTCTCTGCAACAGATACCGTATAGGTACCAGCCTTCAGCCATTTAACAGTTATGGTATTATCCGTAACAGTCAAAATCCAATCCACTCCTTCCGTACCTGGTGTTATCGTCCACGAATAAGTAGATCCAGGCACTTTAGTAACACCATAATTCTTTGTCTGCCCAACACAAACATTGTCATCCCCAGTAAATTGGAATGGCCCGACCTGAGCTGTTGCGAAATTTGCCAGGAAGGCAAAGAGCAACAGTAAGCCCCATTTTGTATATCTGTGCGCCGGAAACATGTTAGTTAGTTTAGTTGCTTTTGAGTTTTGAGTTTTGGTCGGGGCTTTTAAAAGAATATTGTTTTGATGTGATATAATGGGTTTATAAAAAGCTTTATCAGGCTTGTAGTGATTTATCCGGGAAAGCGATAGTACCAACAGCCGTAACCATTGCAAAAGAGACAACCAGGCGCCTGGCCCCTGCCCCCCTTTGTTTATTGCTGTATGTATATCGTTTCCTGTTTTCATGATCAATTAGTTATGGTAGATAGTTGGTTTGGGTTTAGGATTGATTGTTACCTGTGTCGTACAGGTATTGCTATTCCCACATTCATCTACCACTGTCCATGTGATGATTGACACGCCAACTTCGAAAATGCCGCTGGCATCCAGCCCGGTTCCGTTTCGTGTCGTTGCTCCCGTTATTGTATAAGTAATGGTTAATGTATTATTTGCACTGCAGTTGTCACTGGCAGTTAAAGGCGGAATGGTATACGTTTTATTTGATACTTCACATACAGGTGGTACAGTTGGACAAGTAAGCGTTGGTGGAATATTATCCGTTTTCCAGGTAGCTGTCTGCACAAATGGCAAACTCTCATTGCCGCA
>NZ_JCANTR010000059.1:0-1736 GCF_059568575.1 Flavisolibacter ginsengiterrae DSM 18136 | reverse complement strand
CCTGTACAACCGCCAGCTGTAAGCGTAACCGTACCTGGTCCACACCTGGAAAAACCAGTCCCTGTAGGAGCTGCAGGAATCGGGTTGACTGTGGCTACAACAGCCGTTCTGGCACTTTCGCAACCTTGGCTATTCGTACATGATACATAGTAGGTAGTTGTTGAAGTAATGGAAGGTGTGGTAAAGACTGTACCGGTGCCGAGAGAAGACCCACCGGAAGCTGCAGCGTACCAGTTCATTGTTCCGGAACAGCCCGATGCTGTAAGATCAACAGTGCCCGTACCGCACCGGGAAGCACCTGGTGCAGTTGGAGGAGCAGGTGAAGGTTTTACTGTAATGGTAAAATTCGTGGGTGTTCCGGGGCAACTTAATACCGGGTTACCTCCCGTATATACAGGTGTAACGGAAATGGTTGCCACGATATCGGAACTGCCGGCATTTACAGCTGTAAAGGAAGGAAGGTTCCCGGAGCCACTGGCCGGTAACCCGATCCCGGGAGCACTATTTGTCCAGTTATAGCTGGTCACATTGGTGCCGGTAAAGTTCACCGCAGCTGTGCTCTGTCCATTACATACAGTTTGGTTATTTACCGGGTTTATAGTTGGAACAGGATTAACCGTTAATGTAGCTGCATTGCTAAAGCTTGCTGTACATCCTCCATTGGAATATTTTGCACGGAAATAAAAACCGTTTTGAGAGGGATTGGGAGTAAAGGTATAGCTGGTTGAAAAATTACCAATAAGAGAAATTGTAGTGGTGTTCGGAATATCTATCCAATTAACATTGTCGGTACTATATTGCCAGGACATATATACGGTACCGTTACCTCCATTTGCATTGGATGTAAAGGTTACTGTTCCATTGCCATTACATCCTGTTTGATTGGAAGGATTCAAACCAAGATTTATAGGTGCCCCAACATGCAGCAATGTAACATTAGTGGTGGCGGTTGCACAATTATTGGTAAAAACAGCCCGGTATTTCCAGCCTTCCTGGTTTGTTCCCGTGTTAACAATGGTATAGCTAGAACTAGTTGCTCCACTGATGTTATTCCAGGTAGCACCATTATCTGTACTTAACTGCCATTGTACAGTAGGTGCCGGGTTACCTGTTGCTGAGGCAGAAAGTGTCAGGTTATTATTCTTACAGGCACCAGTATCGACAGGCGTATTACTCGTAATAACCGGCGGGGCATTTACTGACAAAGTGCCGGTTGCAGAAGCAGAAATACACCCGGTTGTATTATTAGTTACAGTTACACTATAATTACCGGCGATAGTACTGGTAAAACTTGCCACATTACCCGGATTGGTAACTCCTCCCGGAACAGACCAATTATACGTATATGCCGGGCCTGAAGGATTTGGAGTAGCGGTTATGGTTGTTGGTCCTGCACCGGTACAATAAATGAGTGGAGCATTTAAACTGACTGTGGGAACTGCATTTACAATCACTGTAACAGTAGCCGTATTAGTACAACCATTGGCATCTGTTCCTGTAACAGTATAAGTTGTTGTAGCACCAGGATTAGCCACGACACTCGATCTTGTCGTAGCAGATAATCCCGTTGCAGGCGACCAGCTATAGGAAGCAGCTCCAGTGGCTGTCAGCGTTGCTGTTGTCTGACCAGCACAGATGGAAGGTGCAGATGAAGAAACACCTACATTAGGTATGGGGTTCACCACCACGGTAGTACCGGCAGATGCTGCTGATGGACATCCCGAAGCACTGGTGGT
>NZ_JCANTR010000058.1:0-1778 GCF_059568575.1 Flavisolibacter ginsengiterrae DSM 18136 | reverse complement strand
GCCAGAACTTCTTTGTTCCACCCACTGAAAATCACCCTTGCCATTGCCCAGTAAAATATGTCCATAGCTGGCATCCAGCCTTCCAAACTGCGGGGGAAAGGTAAACAGGTTGCCACCAGCTACCAGGTCCATCTTACCATCACCATTGACATCTGTAGCCAGCATCGCATTGACACTGGAGAGTTGCACCATCACAGGCAGCGTCTTTACTGTAAAGACACCTCCTCCCTCATTGATGGCCACTATGGATGAGGGGTAATTGAACAAACGTTGCGTGGCCTGCTCCAGCACCGGCTTTGCAAACAGATCCTGTATGGACTTTTTGGCATAATCACTGTGCTTCAAATTGCCCTTTTTTAGCCCCGGAAACTGCTCGGTGATCTCACGCTTTAAGAACACCGGCACATCCCTGCCCTCCACCGTGCGGGTTAAAAACTGGTCCACTGTACCATTCTGGTCAAAATCATTCACCCATAGCTTTACAGGCGCATTGCCTGCGGGACGCAAATAAAAGTTCTCCCCTATATTCCCTATGATAAGATCCTGCCTGCCATCACCATTCACATCTGCTGAACTCACCGTTTGCCACCAGCCAAACAGCTTTTCCAGCCCCGTATGTGCCAGCTCATTGAACATCTTTCCATTCCACTTCCATATCCTGGTACTCATCCACTCCCCTGTCACTACCAGTTCTTTTTTTCCATCACCATCCACATCCGTCCATACCGCACCCGTTACCATGCCCACCTGTGACAAAGAAGGTGCTACAACTGGGGTCACATCACTAAAATGGCCCTTCCCATCATTTTGATACAGGTAGCTGCGCGGTGTGACACCATAGGCGTAAGGCACACTCCTTGAACCAACAAACAGGTCCATATCACCATCTGAGTCATAGTCACTGGCCACCACTACCGAAATATTCATATTGTTTGCAGGAAAAGCTGTAGTGTCCACACTAAAGTTCCCCCTGCCATCATTTTTGTACAACCGGTGCTCCAGCCCACGGCTGTGCGGCGTTACATTGTTGCCGCCCGAACCTATAAAAAGATCATTGTCACCATCCTGGTCCGCATCAAAGAAAGTAACCGCCACATCCTCGTAGTCCTTATACTGCTCAAACACCCCTTCAGCTTTTCTTACAAAGCCTCCCTTGCCGCCCTGCAGGTACAACTGGCCCGCCTGCCCCCGCGCCCCGCAGATGTACACATCCTCCAACCCATCACCATTCACATCCCCCTTTGCCATATGAGGCCCTTCCCTTGACAGCATCTCGGGCAAATTGCGCTCGGCATAAAAATCAATATAATCATCCTCCCGGTGCGCCTCCATTACAGTGGCCACCGTATCCACAAGCGTAACTGTCTTCTGATCCCAACCCTGCTCTGCATACAAAGGCGCTGTACCTGCTTTGGGTTGCTCAAGTTTGTGCACCCTGTTCACTAAAGGATGTACATATTTGCTATAACTCCTGTCAGGCCATACAACGATCATCGAGTCCACAATACTGTCCCTGCCCAATCCTATGATCTGCCTGTAATCAACCGAAGACTGGAAACCACGCGAAGGAACCACCTCCCGGTAATATACCTGGCCACCCTTGTATACCTTCACCTTGCTGCCAATGGCATAACGGTTACCGCCACTGCCCCTTAACTCAACCCCTATATAAGCATTACCATTCAACTCCCTGGAATTATTACGGTACACAAACGCAGGCCCATTCTCATTGTTGATCACCAAATCCAAATCACCATCACCATCCAAATCAGCATAGG
>NZ_JCANTR010000057.1:0-1802 GCF_059568575.1 Flavisolibacter ginsengiterrae DSM 18136 | reverse complement strand
ACTGGCCAGGCACTGCCATCAACGCTGTTCTTGGCCTTCCGGCAGGTTTTGCAGCCTACGAATGGCGCAAGGACGGAGTGCAGATAAGCGGAGCTACTTCCAATACCATAAACGCCACCTCGGGTGGAGTTTACACAGCAAGGGTTCAAAGAAACGGGGTCTGGTCCGATTGGTCACATGTACCCGTAACAATCTTACCAGGTCACTATGAAGCTGAAGACTACTCTGCCATGTTTGGTATCCAAACAGAGAATACCTCTGATGTAGGCGGAGGTAAAGACGTGGGTTGGATCGAACTGGGAGATTATATGGATTATTCCATTAATGTTGGTACTACAGGTACACTTACCCTAAACTTAAGAGTAGCTACACCTGTCAATGGCGCACAACTGAAAGTGAAAAAATCAGATGGCACTGTGCTGGCTACTGTAAATATTCCAAACACCAGCGGCTGGCAGGTATTTCAAACTATTTCAACACCGATAAACCTTACTGCCGGCCAACAAACTTTAAGAATAGAATCTTCTTCAACAGCTGGATGGAATATTAACTGGTTTGAATTCAATCTTGGATCTTCAGGAAATGTTCCGCCAACTGTAAATGCAGGTCCAAGCCAGGTCATTACTCTTCCAGCAAATAATGTAACATTAAATGGAACAGCATCAGATCCTGATGGAACCATCGCAACTTATAACTGGACGAAGGTAACCGGGGGTGCAGCAACAATCACTTCTCCTTCTTCTGCTTCCACTACGATCACCGGGCTTGTTCAGGGTAGTTATAATTTCCGCCTTACAGTAACTGACAACCTTGGAGCTTCATCCAGTAGTGATGTTACAGTAACTGTAAATGGAAACAATCAGCCACCTGTAGCAAATGCCGGCCCAGATCAAACCATTACCCTTCCTACAAATAATGTTACACTAACAGGAACCGCCTCTGATGCAGATGGATCTGTGGCTACTTACGCATGGACCAAAACCTCAGGAAGCACAGCCACCATTAACACGCCTTCATCTGCCTCTACAACGGTTACGGGGCTTGTTCAAGGCAGTTATACATTCCGTCTTACAGTTACTGATAACCAGGGAGCCATTTCTACTGATGATGTGAATATTATTGTAAATGATCCACCACCACCTGGCAGTGGGACAAGGATCGAAGCGGAGAACTGGTCTGCCATGAGCGGAGTGCTTACAGAAGCTTGTTCCGATGCTGGCGGAACGCTGGATGTGGGTTGGATAGACAATGGTGATTGGATGGATTATACTATCAATGTGCCCGCAGCTGGTAATTATACACTTAACCTTCGTATAGCCAGTCCAAATACCGGCGCCCAGTTCCTAATAAAAAATAGCTCAGGTATTGTACTATCTACACTCAATGTTCCCACCACCGGAGGCTGGCAGGTATGGCAAACTATATCTACCACCATTAACCTCGTGGCAGGAACCCAAACAATAAGGTTGCAGGCTAACTCCACTGCTGGCTGGAACATCAACTGGATGGAATTAGTTGGGGCAACAGCTACTAACCAGGCTCCAACTGCCAACGCAGGGGCTGACCAAACTATTACACTACCTGTTAATAGTGTTTCCCTGGCTGGCAGCGGCACAGATGTCGATGGAACCATCGTTACTTATGCCTGGACAAAACTAACCGGCGGAGCAGCTACCATCACTTCTCCTTCCTCAGCCTCCACTACCATTACAGGCCTTGTGGCAGGCTCTTATACCTTTAGATTAACAGTAACTGATAATAGCGGTGCTAGTACTTCGGATGATGTGATTGTCACTGTCAAT
>NZ_JCANTR010000056.1:0-2107 GCF_059568575.1 Flavisolibacter ginsengiterrae DSM 18136 | reverse complement strand
CAACTGTAACGGTACGATGGTGTATACATTTACGTATAAGGACTGTGCAGGTCACTCACATGACTGGACATACACCTATACGATCGATGTTCCAGCTGTGACACTGCCTGCAGCAGGTTCCTCTACGGTGGCATGTCCTGCTGATGCAGTAGCGCCAACTGTACCTGCGGTAACTGACAACTGCGGCAGAACACTGACGCCATCAGCTCCTGTGGTGAGTGCTGATCCTGCATGTGCTGGTACGAAGACCTACACCTATACGTTCACAGCTTGCGATGGCAAGACCTATGACTGGGTGTTTACCTATACGATCAAACCGATAGCTCCGCAAATAACTTCCTGCCCGGCTAATGTTATAAGTTGTCAAACTGAAGCTGGTACATATGTTATACCTACGTTAACAGCTACTGATAATTGTGGGAAGCCGATAACCATTACCTATGACATCACTGGCGCTACTGTCCGTAATGGAACAGGGGATGCCAGTGGAGCCTTTGGAGTGGGTACATCAATTATAGTATGGACTGTTACCAATGGTTGCGCAACCACTACTTGTACTACAACAGTAACCATTAATCCATTACCTGCACCAACTATTACACCTAGCCAGGATCCGGTTTGTGCTAATACAGGAACCGTGACTTACAGTACTCCTCAGGTAGGCTGTAATACCTATAGCTGGACAATATCTGGTGGTGGAACTATTATCGGATCAAGTACTGGTAATTCTATAGTGGTTCAGTGGACGACAGCAGGGGTGAAGACGGTAACGGTTACTGAGACAATGTGCGGAACTGGTTGTACGAAGACTGTTAGTAAGGACTTTACAGTTAATCCAAAACCAATAACAACACCAATTACGCATGATTGATGTAAACGATAGAAGATGTAAGCATTGGTATAATAAACTACCTGATCTAAAAAACGAGCAGGTAGTTTATCAATTTTATTATTTGTTAGAAAAACATTGAAAAAAGGTATCTGACTAAGATGCCAATTTTATGGGTAAACGCTTATTATACATATCTGTTTTAGCAATTACGTTTCTGTTTTGCGCTTTACACAGCGCGGCGCAGGTGTCGTCTATGCCAGATAACGTATGTGTAGGTGTTACAAAAACTTACCAGGTAAATGACCCTACCGTTCCTTCAACTTATACCTGGACAATCGATGGGGTAACACAGTCAAGTACCACTAATAAGTTGACAGTAACCTGGACAACGCCGGGAACTTATCTTATCACTGTACAGGAGCATTCTGCGGATGGATGTGATGGGGATTTGCAGTCGGGATATGTATTCGTACATCCTCCAAGTAGTAAAAACATTGATACGACAGTATGTGAATTGAAATTTCCTTTTAACTGGAATGGGCAGCAAATTAGTTCTGCAGGCCAGTTTAGTGCATCATTTAAAAATATTTGGGGTTGTGATAGCATAGTGATGCTAAATGTGACACTCACTTCACAGATCAAACCCACTCTTGCACCAATTGGCCCACTTTGTCAGAACAGTACTGCTCCTATACTGCCAACGACATCCACCAATGGCATTACAGGAACATGGTCTCCAGCAACGATCAGCACAGCCACACAAGGTTCAACGACGTACACCTTTACGCCGGATGACGGCCAGTGCGCCACGCCAGCTACCATAGATGTAGTAATCACCGACCAGGTAACGCCGACGCTGGCACCAATAGGGCCTTTGTGTCAGAACAGTAGTGCACCTACACTTCCAACGACATCTACCAATAATATTACTGGTACATGGAGCCCATCTAGTGTGAACACTTCAACTGTAGGCACTACGACCTATACCTTTACACCTGATGCAGGCCAGTGTGCCAATGCGGTGACAATGGATATTGTGATCACCGCTCAGCTGGCCCCGACATTCACCCAGGTAGGGCCTCTGTGTGAGAATAGTAGTGGGCCAACTCTGCCACTAACATCTCTCAATGGTATAACAGGAACGTGGTCACCTGCAGCGATCAATACATCCACACTGGGTACGACGACCTACACCTTTACCCCTGATGCGAATCAGTGTGCTAATACAGCTACACTGACCGTGACGGTGACACCGAAGCAGACACCGACGTTTGC
>NZ_JCANTR010000055.1:0-2328 GCF_059568575.1 Flavisolibacter ginsengiterrae DSM 18136 | reverse complement strand
CCTTTTACGTGGATAACTACAAATTTGCAGCTTAAAAAGAATATAAATTTGGAGGTTTGGGAGAACTAGAATACAAAAGGTCTAGGCAAACGCGAAGCTCCGCCGCTTTGCCGGCCCAGCGCACAACGGTCTTTACTACTCGATGCTTCAGTCATTATGATTACAGTCTTTCCTTGATGGTGTTGGCTTGCTACACATGCATACCTACCTAAGTTCGATCACGTGATATGCGCAGAGACTGAAGGCGCTGAATTGCGGAGGTAACGGTACGATAAGTGGCGGAGGAATAGAATACCCGCAATGAGGCGCTGGACGAGTCTTTAGTTCGAAGAGTTTTTGGGTTGTCGTAGCCGTGGAGGATTTTTTACCTTATAGACACATAGAAGGCTTCGTAAAGGGAGATTGCTTCCCGAAATAATCTGGACAGGTCCTCGCATAACGTTTTTACTCACCTCATGGTTTTTCCAGCTCATCGCAATGACGATAACTGAGGAGCAGCGCAATGATGGGCAAAGATTTTTTACCACATAGAGCACATAGGTTGGACATAGACACATAGGAAGCTTCGTAGAGGGAGATTGCTTCCCGAAATAATCGGGACAGGTTGTCGCATTGACCTGCTACTCACCGTATGCTTTTCCAGCTCCGCGCAATGACGGCTTTTGTTAAGGATCCTGCAATGATGCGCTGGACGAGCTTTAATTCGAAAATTTTTTGGCTTGTCGTGGCCTTGGATTTACCCTTCTTTGCGATACTTTGTGTCTTAGCGCTTTTGTGGCACCATACACGTTTGAAAATGGTGTTAGTACTATTGTAGATTGCCATAAATAATCAACAGGTTGTTGATAAATTATGTGTTGTATGATTACCCAACCTTACATCAATGCTCCTGCCCCATTGTAGTTTTGGAGTATGTACAACGATGCTTTTTTGCAAGACCGGCTGCGGGAAAGGGAAGAAAATGATTCTGTCAGGCAATTGGTGCAACTGCGTAATTGTGTGGATTTTTCTTCCAATGATTATTTAGGTATTGCCAGCAAAGGATTAAATAGTAGCCAGGAGATAGCAAATTCCCTTCATGGTTCAGGGGGATCACGGACACTTTCGGGAAATTATCCATTGATTGAAGAGACAGAAGCCTTCATTGCCAGGTTTCACCAGGCAGAAGCTGGATTAATATTCAACTCCGGCTATTGTGCCAACGTGGGTATAATGAGCTGTATTCCACAGCAGCGGGATACCGTTATCTATGACTTCCTTGCTCACGCCTCCCTTAGGGATGGCATCAGGCTTTCCAGGGCTGATGCATTTTCATTCAGGCATAATGATATGGAGGACCTGGAAAGGAGACTGACTATGGCCAAGGGAAACATATTCGTGGTGACAGAATCTTTATTCTCTATGGATGGTGACACTGCTCCCCTGCCGGAAATAATAGCGCTCTGTGAAAAATACCATGCACACCTCATTGTGGATGAAGCGCATGCTACCGGTATTATTGGCAGTAGCGGCGAGGGGCTGGTGCAGGCACTTGATCTGCAAGACAGGGTATTTGCAAGGATACATACTTTTGGAAAGGCTGTTGGTTGTCATGGTGCCATAATATTGGGAAGCGAACAGCTAAAATCATATTTAATCAACTTTGCCCGCTCCTTCATTTTCACAACTGCATTATCTCCCAGCGCGGTGTCTGCTATCCTGTTGTCCTATAAAATATTTCCAGGTATGGTACGGGAAAGAAATCATCTGCAGGTACTGAGTGATTATTTTAATGATACTGATCTGCCTTTTGAAAAATTGATCAGTAACAGTCCTGTTAAAGCGATTATTATTCCGGGTAATACCGGGGTAAAAAGTGCTGCGCTGCGATTGCAGGAACATGGGTATGATGTGAGGCCTATTCTTTATCCTACTGTGCCGAGGGGGAGAGAAAGACTGAGGATCAATTTGCATGCGTTTAATAGCCTGGAAGATTTGAGGGGGTTGGTGGGGGAACTTTGCCACTAAGACGCGAGGGCGCTAAGAAACGCTAAGGGGTTGCTGCGCAACATGATTTGAACCACGGGGACAGGGACGACACGGAGGGATGCCACGAAGACGCTAAGACGCGAAGGAACGCAAAGAGAAGTT
Source organism: Flavisolibacter ginsengiterrae DSM 18136 (assembly GCF_059568575.1). Taxonomy (NCBI): domain Bacteria; kingdom Pseudomonadati; phylum Bacteroidota; class Chitinophagia; order Chitinophagales; family Chitinophagaceae; genus Flavisolibacter; species Flavisolibacter ginsengiterrae. The sequence goes on along the minus strand of NZ_JCANTR010000055.1, from coordinate 198 downwards.
TGTAGTTTGTAGTTTGTGGTTTGTAGTTTTTCACGTTGAAGATGCTTTTTTGTAGCAGGCATTTCTTAGGTGGAAGAAGGTAGTTCGCAGGCTCACTATAATATTTACCACATAGATTCTGTGTTAAGATCCAATAGTTAATTTATTTATTTTTGTGCTTTAGGCGGCCTTGAGCCAGCCTGTTTAGGGCGGTCATTT
>NZ_JCANTR010000054.1:0-2382 GCF_059568575.1 Flavisolibacter ginsengiterrae DSM 18136 | reverse complement strand
AGTTTTTTTGTGGACGTCTAAACCAATAAAGAGTTGTTTCATAACTTACCTCCGAATTTTAGAAGGGTAAGCTACTCTTTTACATGAATGCTTGCCAAAATACGGGCAGACGGATAAGAATTGAGCAATAGTAATTCTATTTATCTTTAGAACAAAGGCTAGGCTGACGAACAAGAAATTCCCGTACTTCGGCAAGCCGTTAACCGTTAGGCGAAATTTTAAACAGATGGTTCATCCAACTCCAAGACAAGACGACCTTATTGAACATTCTGCCATTCCAACCATTAGAAGTGTTTATAAAAAGTACGAGACTACATTTGTCATTCTGCATCCGTTTTTAAAAATAAAGCCTCATTACAACATTACTTTCGAAACAGGCAATTGGCCAACCAAAAAAGAAATCATTACCTGCACGAAAAACATTACTTGGGCAGAAATCATTCAACAGGCGGCCCTTGATGACCTCAGTGAACTTGACCGTTTGCTTGCCTATTTGCATTGTGAAAGACGAACGGCGGACAGAGAAGGTTGGATTAAATTAATGACCTTGTTAGACAAAAACAACATTATTCCCGCTGAAGTGGACTATCTGCCCACGAGTTTAACTAATCCACTGATGACAGCAATAAAAGCATTGGGCTATGCAGCTGTGAATGAATTTGAATTCACAGGCAATCTTAGAAAGCAGCATCAAATTGAAATGATTTTGGTTAGTGAAGAACAGGATTTCTTCTCTACAGCCACAGTGAGAACGCCAGATGATAAAATTGTATTTGCGACTTACTTTGACAAACGGTTCAGTTATTTGTCGGGTTCAAAAGACGCAGTTAACAGTATTATCCAAAAAGCAGAATTGGAAGGTTTTTATTGTAATGAAACAACTAGACAGGAATGGTCAGACAAGTTGCAGACTGAAAACGTCATTGATTGGTCGAGCCCTGAACGTAAGAAAAACTACACCTAACAGAGCGTTTGTAAAAGAGTGGCTGAATTGCTAAATTGAACAACAAAATATAATTGAACAGCAAAACAAAAGTGAAGCTGAAAGAAGATGGACTTCCACTCCTTCACAAACGCTTTGAACGTTATGCGCCACCTACCATCCAAAACATGAAGCTTCTTGTACTTTGTGTAATTATGACAGTGATAGGATGTAAAAACGATCCTAAGAAAGCAGAACCATCTTCGGAAATTCCTGCGTTTTCGGATACCCAGGTGCGTCCAGAAATTAGAATTACAAATGTTGAAGACATTATGAAAGACACTGCCGGAATTACTTGGGCAGCGAATCATTCTGACAACAGCCCTTGGCTATGTGAGATAACTTTCAAGAGGAATTATGCAGTTATCTGGTATCACGGGCAATGTCAGTACGAACATTTTATTTATAAAACCAGCGACTCCACTATTGTACTTCTCTGGGCATACCGGCCTGACTGTATAAGTGATATGTCTTTTCTGGAATCCTCTCATGGTTTATCCCAAGCTCCAAAGCCAAACAGGGATTTCGCTACTTATACCCTTGAGAACGACTCCACTTTACGGGTCGATTATAAGTATCCTGATTGGGTGAAAAAGGTCAATGCCATAGCTAAAGATTCGCTGTTCCCACGACGACTCCACCTTCAGAAAGGCAGCGGCGCATAACCTGGGCTTCAACCAATATGGGCAGACGAATATGTAATCAAGAGAAGAATCGATATTTCCGGCGACCGTTTGAGTTCCCTACATTACTCCACTACTTCCCCAAAAGCTTTGTCGCTTGCTCTTACCCACGCTATTCGCCCGCCCTGTCATGCCAACACACAGAGCTTCACTCCAAAACTTTTACCCGCGCACAACATGACCACCCGCAGCCTCCATTCATTGCCCTCTCACACAGCTCCCCGAGCTTCGCAATCAATGTCAGCCGCTACCAATCATCAGATTTCCCCTGTTAAGGAATGAATGAAAACTGCAGGAATGCTAGTTTGTATTCCTGACGCAGGAAGGATCTGCTCTTAGTAATTTCGGAACTGTTTGAAAGCTGTAAGGGCCTAACTCAAAAGACAACCCTTTTGTTATTGCACGGAACGACACGAGAGATCACCCATAGAAAAGATTTGTCGGCCATTCTTGCGCAAGCGCTTCGCCTGTCCTCCAAAACTTTTAGCCAACGCACGCCAGGGACACCCGCAGCCGCCAACACATGCGAAATCGTTTATTTGATGTTAGCACGCATGCCTTGGCGGCCGCTACAGTCGTTTAAACTAGATAGATAATTTGAACCAGCCTGCTAATCTCTTCGCCCGCGAGGTACTGTCTGAAAAACCAAATTTATTTAGACATATTTTTTAATTTTAAGTAACGAAAGAGAGCATACGGCGATAGCTCGACGGATGT
>NZ_JCANTR010000053.1:0-3179 GCF_059568575.1 Flavisolibacter ginsengiterrae DSM 18136 | reverse complement strand
CAGTGGCAACGTGACTTTAACCTTAACGACAAATGATCCTGATGGTGCAGGGCCGTGTACTGCAGCTACATCTACTGTAGTTATTACGGTGAATGGGCTGCCAGTTGTAAATGCTATAACAGGCCCTTCAAATGTTTGCCCTGGTAATAATATTACTTTAAGCAACACTACAACAGGTGGTGTTTGGTCAAGTTCTGATGTTACAATTGCGTCTATTTCATCTACTGGTATTGTAACTGGCATTACTTCAGGCTCAGCAACAATAAATTATTCTGTAACAAATTCAAATAATTGTACTAAAACTGTTTCTTATAATATTACTGTTAATAATGCTCCGACAGTTTCAGTTCCGACTCCCGCTGCATTTTGTTCTGGGGGAAGTGTAACCCTAACAGCAACCGGAGATGCAACAAGCTATACATGGAGCCCGGCTGAAGGATTGTCTATTACGACCGGAACTACTGTAATTGCCAGCCCTAATGTTACTACAACTTATACTGTCACAGGTACGGGAGCCAATGGTTGTACCACTTCCACAAATGTTACTGTAACAGTAATTGAAGGACCTGTAGGAAATTTATCTTCTACTCCACCAGTTTGTTATGGCAACAACAGCGGCACCCTCACTTTGACAAACTATACTGGTACAATTATCCGGTGGGAATCATCAACAGATGGAGGAGGTACCTGGACTACTATTAATAATACTACAACTACACAATCCTATTCTAACCTGACTCAAACTACAATTTACAGGGTTGTACTTACATTAAATGGATGTACCAATTATTCAAGTATTGGAATAATTCCTGTAAACCCGTTATTTGTGCCTACAGTAAGTGCTACTCCACCTATAATTTGCCTGGGCCAAACTGCACAATTAACAGCAAGTAATTATAGCCAGCCTCCATTCCCTATTGAAGATTTCGGAAGTGCTAATCCGGCAGGCTGGAGTGGAAATGAAGCTAATAATAATAACCAGGATCCTAATAGTGATTGGGCTGAATCTGGTAATGGTAAAACTTATAATGGAGTTAATTATAATTCTAATGCTCCTCCTACCAATACCAAGTTTATGATCGTTACTGGTACAACAGATGGAGCGGACAGAACTTCTACATTGATCACACCTCCATTTAGTTTAGTTGGAACGATTAACCCAAGATTTAATTACTATACTGCATTAAACTTTAATGCCGGAACTTCTGCCACTGTGGACATTTCTTTAGATGGTGGTGTTACCTGGATTAACTTAAAGACGTATACCGGACCTACAAATTTGGGGAATCCAGATAATAATTGGGCACAGGAATCAATCGACCTCAGTGCTTATATAGGTAAGAATAATTTAAAGGTCAGGTTTAATTATGTAGGAACCGCTGGAAGTAACTGGGCCATTGATAATGTGGGAGTGGCCGCTACTTTTCAACCTGTAACCTATCAATGGTCCCCTATAACTTATTTGACTCCTTCTAATGGACAAGGTCAGACAGTGACAACCACTCCAACGGTTGATGGGACTTTTAATTATTGTGTAGTGGCTACTTCTGCAGTGGGTTGTTCAAGTCCTCCCGTATGCGTGGATGTTGTTGTAAAGCCATTGCCAACCTGTGGTATTTCCGGACCAACAACAGTTTGTCCAGGTTCTACTTCAGTTTTTAGCGGGCCCGCAACTTCAGGTTATACTTACCAATGGACAATTACTGGTGGTGGTACTATTTCTGGTTCATCAACAAGTCAAACGGTTACGGTTATTGCAAACAATAGTTGTGGAAGTTATGTTTTAACCCTTGTTACCAGGTTAAATGGATGTAACAGTAATCCATGTACCTATACGGTAAATGTTGTAGATACAGAAAAACCTGTTATTAATGGACAAACCTCTATACCTAATTTAGGTTGTAATCCTCCTTCGCCAACTAGTGCATTTATAACTCCAACAGTTACTGATAATTGTCCGGCACCATTAAGTTTAAAATCCGGGTATCCACTTACAAGTTCTGTTACAACAGTTAATTGTGCCAGTTCACAAACAAGGACATGGATATATGTAGATGTTTGTGGAAATGAAAGTTTGCCATTTGTACAGACTATTTCCTGGACATCCGATGTTGTCAAACCAGTTATTTCGTTGACGGCGGCTGGTTCACTAAGTTGTAATGCAACTGCAGCCCAGGTAGCAGCTGCCTTTGGCACAGCTTCGGTAACGGATAATTGCTCCTCCGGATTAACTGCAACGGGCACCATTGCACCAGAAGTAGTGACTGGTTGCCAGGTATCAGTAACGAAGAACTGGACGGTAACGGATAATTGTGGAAATACAGGAAATGCCTCACAGACTGTTACATTTACCAGGGATAATACTCCTCCGGTTATTTCATTGACGGCTGCAGGTTCTCTAAGTTGTAATGCAACTGCAGCCCAGGTAGCAGCTGCCTTTGGCACAGCCAGCGTAACAGATAATTGCTCCACAGGATTAATCGCCACAGGTACTGTTGCTGCGGAAGTGGTGAATGGTTGCCAGGTATCCGTAACAAAGAACTGGACGGTAACGGATGGCTGTAGCAATACCGGCACTGCTTCACAAACGATCACCTTTACAAGAGATAATACTGCACCTTCCATTACCCTTGCACCAGCGGCCACTGTAAACTGTAATGCCACAGCCTCGGATGTTGCAGCAGCTTTTGGTGCAGCCAGTGTAACGGATAACTGCACCACTGGTTTAACGGCCACAGGTACTGTTGCTGCGGAAGTTGTGAATGGCTGCCAGGTATCGGTAACGAAGAACTGGACTGTGACGGATGGTTGCGGCAATACCGGCACTGCTTCACAGACGATCACCTTTACAAGAGATAATAATGCACCAGTCATCACCCTTGGTGCTGCTGGCACTGTGAATTGTAATGCAACTGCAGCCCAGGTAGCAGCTGCCTTTGGCACAGCTTCGGTAACTGATAATTGCTCCACTGGTTTAACAGCCACAGGAACTGTTGCTGCGGAAGTGGTGAATGGTTGCCAGGTATCGGTTACAAAGAACTGGACTGTGACGGATGGTTGCGGCAACACAGGAACTGCCTCACAGACGATCACCTTTACAAGAGATAATACAGCACCTACTGTAACCGGTCAGGCCACAGTAACAGGTACACAGTGTAATGTGCAGCCTGCGTTTGTAG
>NZ_JCANTR010000052.1:0-3711 GCF_059568575.1 Flavisolibacter ginsengiterrae DSM 18136 | reverse complement strand
ATTGAGCATTGCTCATTGATCATTATTCCTCTTTCAACCTATGCCAGGACAGCTATAAACCATGCCTCTCCAACCTAACCCACTTCATCATTCGACATTCATTGTTCATCTGTTCGATATTCCCACCCTTCTGCCTATCTACAGTATACCAACGCCCTACCTGCAGTATAGCTGCGGTATAGATACTGTGTGATCACCACGCAGTATCTATACCGCAGGTAGGGAGTAAATAGGGGGCAGCTATATTCCAGGTAGGGAGTAGCCAGTACCTGGATAGTCTGAAGCCTGTGAGAAGGTATAAGAAAAACATTAATACAATATCCTTCGCGAGACTTGAAATCACATGTTGATGAGGTTAATAATTGCTACCAAATCAATTAGAATAATCGCTAATACGGGTGTCGGGAACGAAAAAATATATATTCACCTTAAGCCTGACCTCGTACAATTACCAATAAAGTTTGTAAAGCAGAGCCCATATAGTTGATCCTGATCAAAACATTCTATACAAAAGCACATTTAACAGATCAGTTGTTGTGTACAAGTTATGCACAAAATTGTTCCAGCTCTTAAAAAAGCTATTGATTTTCATATGATTATTGTATCAAATCAATTAGTATTTAAGTATTGCAATAACGGCACAGTTTTGGCTTACACTGCGCGCTGTGCGAGCAGTAATTTTACCTGTGTGGATTGTCTATTTTAATCGAGTACTTTTGACTTTGAAGACCTATCAGTGCCCTCTAATTTTGTATAAGACGAGTGTAGAATTAAAGAACAATATCTTAATCTTAGAAAAACCATTCACCATTAAGCCGGGCTTTTCCCAAGAACATATAGATTCCAGGTAGTGAAATGATGTGGGCTACGTGTAGCCAAACATACATAGTATGCAATGAGCATTGGTGTACCCGCCATATAGCTCTGCACTATGTCAATTGAAGAGTTTGATTTATTTAAGCCATAACCTTTTTATAACCTAAAATTTTCAGCAAATGAAAAACAGTAAAGTCCAATTCCTAACCGCTATGATAGGCCTTTCCCTTTTGTGGGTGGGCTGTCAGAAAAATACGGCGGATCAAAAAGCCGGGACAGAGACAGCGCAGTATGTAAAAAATTTCGGAGCTCTCCAGGTTAAAGCTGAAGAAATGAGTAAAGTACCACTTATCATTTCTTCTGATTTTGCCAAAGGCAATATAGAACCTCAGAATGCCCTAATGGCTTCCGCAAAGGGCAAACCTTACAGACCACCAACAACCACCGGTGATGTTACTCTTCCTAGTGTTTCAATCACTTCCCCCTCAAACGGCGCTACTGTTTCAGGAAATGTAACTATTTCCATAACAGGTACAGATAATGTTGGAGTGACCTCCATTAGTGCCACTGCCGGAAATACTAGTTTTGGACCTGTTGCTGCTTCTTCTGCCAGTTTTTCCTGGAATACTAGTGGATTGGCTGATGGGAATTATATCATTACTGCTACTGCAAAGGATGCAGCAGGTAATAGTAACAGTACAAACATTACTGTGGGAATCAAAACTACAATTACGGTTCAACCTCCTCCCCCAACTACTTTACCTTCCAGTTATGCTTTGGTGATGCCCCCGGTAATGAACCAGGGTAGTGAAGGATCGTGCGTAGCATTTGCAGCAGTTTATGCCCGTTCTTATGAGGCATATAAAAGAAGTGGTGCAACAAGCTATAGCCAGTCAACAAATATCTTAAGCCCGGAATATTTATTTAATCAAACAAAGACAAGTGCTACCTCCTGCTCGGGGTCTGCATTGATTACAACCTTTGATTTTCTGAAGAACAATGGAGTTTGTACCTGGAGCAGCATGCCTTATACATGGACTGATTGTTCATCGATGCCTAACAGTACGCAAACAGCACAAGCTGCCAATTATAGAATTGCCTCTTACTCTCAGATCTATGCATCTGATGTAACAGCTATTAAAAACATGCTGGTTGCTAATCGTCCCTTGGTATCGCAATATTCTGTTGACAATGAATTTTATGGTGCTACACCTGGATTTATATGGAGATCACTTAGCTCTGTAGTTGGTTATCATGCTCTAGCCATCTGTGGTTATGATGATAATAAGCATGCCTATAAAGTTATCAACCAGTGGGGTACTTCATGGGGTGATGCAGGTTATGGCTGGATCGATTATGATCTGTTACCTAAAGTCTCTTCTAATCTTTTGGTGATGAATTTTTAATTTCAATCATACTTAATAATAAAAAGGCTGCCTTCTAATGAAGGCAGCCTTTTTTATTTTCAGATTTTCAGGGCATTTTTTAAATGCATATCAAGATTAGAAATACACTTCCTTTAGGCATTCATCTCATTACATTATTCAAACCAATACTAAATATTGATATTAAATGCATATCGACGAACCACTCCCATAAGTATTACGTTAGATGGATCCAGGAATTAATAACCATTTTACAATAACAGGCAATAATACGCAAGCGATGAATTGATCCCAATATTCATCCTATTATTTAAACTGTTTATCGCCTTAGGAATTGTAATCTCAATAAATGAAAACTCATTGTATAGTCTGCAGCTTTACATATCTATAGAAATTATCAAAAAAAAGGATGCCCAATTGGGCATCCTTAAAATGTCGGCTTTTCTGTCGGTTATTCTTTTGCGTTTAGCAATTTACCGGTTACTCTTTCGCCGTTGACCGTCATAACGAAGATCAGGTTTTGCCTGCTGACATCAGGAACACGGTATTCAACTACCTGTTCTGTGTTGGCATGTACATATCCCTGGTATACCGTTTTGACTTTCTGACCCACCATGTTGAATACATCCAGTGATCCCTGGCCGGATACAGAAGATTTAATAGTAAATCTTACTTTATCGGTGTATGGATTTGGATAAGCACTCACTTTTACATGATCGGAAATGGTACTGGCCTGAGGAGCAACTCTTGCTAATACAACCAATGAACTGGTCACACAGGTTTGGTAACCTTTAAAGCTTGTACAACCATCAAAGGCATTGTTAATAGCATCTACAACGTCATTTACATCGCTGTAAGAAGGTACAATGCGAGGTTTGGAAGGTGTACCAACATTGGCACCCGGAGTTTTTGTTCCGCCCAACAGATCATTTGCGAGAGTTAACAGGTCGGCTACAGTTGCGGAAGCACCATTGTATGTAAGATAATTTACAACACTTTGGTTCATCGTGAATGAGCCCATACCTGTAACCAGGCAACCTGACTGAATTGGTAATGTCAGCAATGGATTACCTGCCAACCTTGTGTTCAGGGTCAAAGTAATTGTTTGTGATAACAATACATTATTGATCCTTCCCTGTTTGGTTGAATAGCTGGTAACATAACAGCCATTGGCTGCAGTTGACATAATACAATCGCCTTGTACCAATGCTCTTGGCGTTGTACCACCAGGCATTGCATTATTCAGCATTACAGAACTACCTGCAGGAATGGTAAATGAATGTCCTGTTCTGCCAATTGTCATTGACGTTGTCAACAATGCTGGCAACAATTTCAGGCCATTCTTATTACCCCAGAATCCTTGAGTATAAGAGCAATAGGTAAGGCATGGCTGAGAGCCGCCAACCGTAGCTGATCCAGATGAAGTACAACCAGCAGTACTGCGGGCAAGGATACTATAAGTACCTGCTGCCAATCCGCTGAATGTTGTACCTGTTTGTGGTGTGCCACC
>NZ_JCANTR010000051.1:0-3838 GCF_059568575.1 Flavisolibacter ginsengiterrae DSM 18136 | reverse complement strand
GATTGACCAAAACATAATACATTGGTTTGAGAGGTCAACGCTACAGTTACAGCCGATGTAGGTTGTGTGATCGTAACATTTTTAGTTACAATGCATCCATTTGCATCTTTAACTGTAATTGTAAATCCACCAGCACTTAATCCACTGAATGTCCCACTTCCCTGGAAGTTTGTTCCATCTATACTATAAGTAAAGCCTCCTGAACCACCAGCACCTCCTACAGTAACACTTCCATTATTACCTCCAAAACAACTTACATTAACCTGGTTGGTGATGGCAGCTGTGGGCAGCGGAGTAATTGTTACCGATCCAATCATCGGAGTATTATCAGATGCAACAACTGTATAGGTACCAACCACATTTTGGACGGGAAAGCTGATTGCCCCGCCATTGCCGGGGATTGCTGAACCGACATCTACCCCATCCCTTTTTAGTTGATAGCTTATGCCTGCACTTGCAGGTTCTGATCCGCTTAGTGATATGGTTGTTCCTGCTCCCTCACATAGACTTCCTGTACTTCCTACATTGAATTGGACAGCTTGAGCTCCTGCAATTCTCAGAACGATATCCTGTGTATTGGAACAACCGTTTGCATTCAGTACATAATGATAGGTTACATCAATTGAGTTGTGCGTTGTATTAACCAACGATTCTGAAATACTTCCGGTTCCGCTGGAAGCAGGATTATTAATACCTGGTACCGCATCACGCGTCCAGTTATAATTTGTATTACTAGTATTGCTTTGCGGTATGTAGTCTATGGAACTATTACTTGTTCTTGCAGCAGTTAAAGAACTGGTTAATGTTGGTATAGGATTAACCGTCCAAGTAACAATATTATACTTACCAAAATTGCATCCCAGCGTTGTATAATGTGGCTCTCTCCTTGTCCTTATAGAGACGGTTCCGGCAGTTAAAAAATTACTGGTGGATATAACTGATCCCGGAGTATAACTTGTCCATGCTCCACCGTTGATGCTCATTTGATATACATCGTCATAATCTGTTCTACCTGGTATTCCCGTAGTTCCGCCGGAGAAAGTTGCAGACACCCCAATACCTGAACAAACATTCCCGGTACAAGTAATACCATCTGTTCCTGAACAGGTATAAACCAGGTTGGGGCTTGCATTTATGGATTGTGAAATTGCTTCGGGATAGACTGTAAACTGCGATGCGGCCGTTTGATCAATAGTACCACATCCATCATAAACACTGCGCCTGTATAATGTGGTTTGGGATATTGGCCCCGGGTTATAACTGTCGGTGGTTACGCCAATATTAGTCCATGTAGCACCATTATCAATACTGGAATGCCAGTTATAAACCAACCCTCCATTCCCACCAGAAGCAGGGGTTAAACTATTGATCGTTCCCGGGTTACCACCAGGGCAACGGGCACCACCTGTTACATCTATCGTTCCCGGATTTATAGCCGGGTTGACTGTATGCGTAATAGCATTAGACTGGATCAATAAATATTTGGCAGTAATGGTATGACTTCCTGGAGCAAGGTTATTTTTATAAAAATCAGCCTTACCTGCGTTTAAAGTTGCAGAACCAATTAAAGTAGCTCCATCATAAAAATCGATAGCCCCTGTCACAGGATCAGGAGTTATTGTGGCTGTAAATACAACATTTATATTGGAACAGGAAGTTGATGCACTTTGGGTAAGATTGATTTGGGCATTTAGCTTTTCAAATGAAGATGCAATAAACAAAGCCAGAATAGCCATTAACCTTAATGCATAGAATGGCACACCTCCCCCACGGCAGTTATTGGTTAGCCTGTATGTGTTCTCGTGCCCGTGCATTACTGGTCTTATAAACTTTGACGGGTTTATAAAGCGGTCAATAGCAGTTATCAATTCTGGTACGCCTGGCACAGGAATAAGGAAATTACAGTTTGTCTTTAGGATCGAATGTTTTGGTTGTAACAAGAATAATGGCCTTGCTAATAGAAAGTTCCATGGTCAGCAAAAACCGGTAGCACTAGGTGAGACCTTACCAAAATCAATATAGAGGAGTAGAAAAGATTGGTTGCGGTTAATTAAATCGGTTTCTATCCATTAATACATTCTCAAACGCACTAGTTAAGGCAAAACCTATTCATACATTTTTCAGGGAGGCAATACAGGATTAAGCATTTAGTTCTGGTTTTAATCTTAGGAATTGGATGTTCGGCACAAATAAAAGATTTTATTTGCTTTTTTCCTAATATTTAAGGCAGTTTTTATTTCTTAAAAAAACCATCAAATATCTAATAACCAGTTCATTGTCTTTGAGCCCTGCATTAGAATCCCATTAAAATCCATATCCATTAACAATGACAATTATTTTCAACCAATATACTGCTTTTTTAAGAGTAAATACTTAGTCTTTTTTACCCTGTAATTGATGCCCCGATTGTGAGTTGGAAAGACCTTTATCGCAACAAAATAGAAGACCCGCTTTTTTTAAACCGCTTCCCATCCTCCCCCACAGCTTCAAGTGTCCAGGTGTATACATCCTGGACAGATGCTGCACCTTTGTAAATCCCATCCCAACCTTTTCCTATCATATTGGTCTCGTATAGCAATTGACCCCAGCGGTTAAAAATTCTGAAATAATAGATCTGTTTTATATGCACAGTTAATGGACGTAACAGGTCGTTGTGTCCATCCTTATTGGGACTCCAGGCTTTAGGTACAAAAATATCAGAAGTAATTGGCGCAGCGGCGGAAGAAACCAGTACACTTACTGTATCAACTATAGTGCATCCGGTACCATTGGTAATAGTTATGATATATTGAATAGATGAATCATAGGTGAACACAGGATTGATCACCTGGTAATTATTTAAACCTATGGAAGGGCTCCATTGGTAAACTGAACCATTACCCAGGTTTCGTGCCTGTAAATTCCGGGGCACATTGGCTATCGCAAAAACATCTGGATACCGAACCCCGGACTGGGAAGACAATACCGTAACTGTAACTGAACCAGTCAAATTGGTATTACTACATTTCAGGTCTGAAACACTCAGTAAAGAATAAGTAGTGGTTTGGGCAGGTGAAACAATGAGTTTATAAGGAGAGGAAGTAATATTATTAACGATATGGGTTGTAGTCCCATCTGAATAGGCAATCGTCCATGGAGCAGAACCGGTAAGGGTTATAGAAATGGTGGTACTGGCGCCCGGGCAAATTGGGTTGCCTCCCGTAATGTTAGCCATGGCCAAAGGACTTGTTGCCAACACAAGCTTAACAACAGAATCGCAGCCTGCAGTATTTTGAAGGGTGGCTGAATAGGTACCTGCCTGGCTGATACTTTGCCCATGCCATTGGTAAGGTAAAGCGGTTTCACAAACAGTAATACTATCTGTGGGGCCCGTAATAATTTGAGATACAGTCAATACCAGGGTAGCTATTGAATCACAGCCCCACTGGTTAACTGAAATAAATGTATAGGTTCCCGGCTGTGTATAGAATTTACCATTCCAGTTATAAGGTAATTGGTTGGAACATATAGTAATGGCTGTGAAGGAAGAAGTTTTGGCTTTCACAGTTACAGTTGCTGCTTTTGTGGTCGAACAACCATTTGCTGAAACTGTATAATTGGTTGAATATATCCCAGGTGGCAGACCTGAAGAGGTAAATACTCCGTTCGATACATGATTACCGGTCCAGGAGCCACCGCCGGGTAATGCTGTTAATTGAACAGAAGAACCTTCACAAACAATTTTATCTTCAACCGTTACTGCAGGTGCAGATGGCGCAGTGCCAATATCCTGGGTCAGCGTCGTCTCACAGCCCGAAGCATTGCGCACCTTAATGGTGTGTGTGCCCGTGGAAAGACC
>NZ_JCANTR010000050.1:0-5048 GCF_059568575.1 Flavisolibacter ginsengiterrae DSM 18136 | reverse complement strand
AAATCGATTGTTGAAATGCAGGCATCAAACTTTTCCATGGCCATGTCAATGCCGATTCCATAACGAATAGCATTCATAAAAAAAGTTTAGGACATTAATAATAATATCAATTTCTTCTACTGCCTTGACTCATGATTTATTCAAGATTGAAATATATTATTTCATCTTTAAGTACTGTTCAGGCTAAGGAAGAAAAGGCACAAAGAAGATGTCTCGCGCCAACATAGTGAAATGTCACTTGTTTAGTCTCAATTTGAGGTATCAATGTGCCTTGATATCTATAGTAATTTAATTATTTAGCAAGATATGAGTCTCACTTGCCTCCAGGAAAGTTGACTCGCGGGGCTATACATTTTTCATTGTTATGACTTTACAAGCGGAAACCTGTTTCTTATAGCACTCGGTATGCCATCAAGCTTATTTTCTAAAGCCACATCATCAAGCAATAAATTAGGAATTTGGATATCAATGCCATTCTTGAGTTCAATGTTCACAACCGCAAAACCACTAATCGGGCTTTTATTGCTTCTTACTTTAGAGGTAATAAACCTGATAATTTCCTTTTTATCATATTGCGCCGGGTTCCCCTTCTCTCCAAAATAAAATATGTCATTTCCTTTGGACATTCTCAGGAACTTATCCCTGGCATACGAATAATAGTTAAAGAATAAAATAAGATTAAGCCCTCCTCCCATTATGATTATTGTTAAAAGCAGAACAGCAATAGCAATTGGATTGTTAGGGAAATTAGATTTGACAATAAAAAATATAATGAAGAAAATTCCGAAACCCAAATTGATAGAACTTGTAGAAAAAAGATACCTTTTTATTACCGTAGAAGTTACTTCATAGCAAAAATCCTGGCTAACAAAATGCTTTAAATTGTTTTGGAATAAAGTGTTCTCCTTCCTGAATGCACTATAGTCAAAGGCCGGCAATTCGAAAAAATCTTTAATGAATGTATAGCTGTCTTTAATTTCGAAAAAACTCTTGGAGTACAATGTTTGGTTTTGATCAAAGTAATGGAGAACAAACTTTCCATTATAATACAAGGCTAATTTCAGATAATCATTGTTTTTCCCCTGGAATGTAATTGATGGATTGGTAAGACTAATAAGGATCTTTTTCCTTTCTTCCTCCCATGGAAAATGCTCAATCAATGCAATGGATTCTTCAAAACTTCTTTGCTTCTCCTCCACAAATTCACCAATTTCAAAGTTCCTATGTTGAATTTTAGAAGTGAGCAGCTCCATTTTATTAGGTTTCTTACTTTTTTATTTCTACGTAATGTTTGCAAACAGTCCAATCAAAGGCACAGCATTACCAGGATATAAATTCTCAATGATTTGACAGGTCAGTTCGCAACCACGTTATACTATCAATTGTGTATCCAATAAATCCGGAATTATCGTCAAAAAATAATCTGTTTCCGGAAACTCCTGCCACTTCATAATATTCTGGAAATAGAACACCATTCAAATCCAGGGTATCAGTCATTATGTAAGGCAGGTAAGACTTACAACCTATCATGTTTTTAAAATTGTAACAGAACTTGACGCCATCTCCCCCTGATTTCTTTGTAATGGAAAGGATGTTTTTACAAGTTAATTTTTTGGGTGGGGTATTGAATGTTGCATTACTGGGTAATAGCGCGGCACAAACATACAGGGTCTTGAAATGCACTTTACCGCGCCTGAACCCCATATTTTCCACATAATCATAATAGTTTACTGCCGAAACGTATAGGGTATCTATTTGACCTGTTGGATTTTTAAAATATAGGCTGTCACCTTTCTTAAAAAAATCTATAAACTTTCTTTCTGGCGGCGTAAAAATGATTGCCGGAGAATTACATGAGATAATAAATGACGACACAATCAATACAAATAAATGAAACCGAAAAAAGATCGTGGCTGTTATACTATTCATCAAATGATTTTTCTTTCCACGCCTCTCAATAGCCAACAGGAAGTTGATTCGCTGAATTTGATTCCTCATTCCTTTAAATCCGCCTTAGCTTTTTTATCTTGTAAAGCATCAAATTCCTCCCGGCCTTGTTCTGAATTAATAAGGTTTAGTTCTGGGTGTGCACCTACCAGGCCACTTACCATGGCAAACTTTACAAAGTACTCCTCACCAAATTTGACGTTGATATTAATTTTTTTATCCTCGGTACTGGGCCATATTTTCATGTTGCCCTCTTTGTGTAGCCTGAGACTGAATTTTCTGCCATTCTTTAATTTACAGATAGTACTATCATCCAACTTAATATTATAACCTACTAACCCTCCTACGGCATTTTTCGGCCTGTATAAATACAGTGTTGCATATTGAGCTGTATCACCCTGATTTTCCTTTCTATTAATAGATGTTTCTGGGCCTTTTTGTACTGATTCAGATTGAGCAAATGAATGTGATGAAAACAAAAGCAATAGACAGAACGTAAAGATGATTTTCATAAATCTTTAAATCGGTGTTTAAAATAGAAAAATGTTGAGCGCGAAAGATATATTTAAATGCTTAAATATTATAATGCCTTGTCCACCGTAGCTTTAGCGAAGGTGGATCAGATTGTTCATCTGTTCTGCGACTCCCAACTCAAGACTCCAGACTCCCGACTCCCTTGTCCGCCGAAGCTTTAGCGAAGGTAGATCGTCCGCCGAAGCTTCGCAAAGGCAGATTGTTCATCTTTTCTGCGACTCCCAACTCAAGACTCCAGACTCCCGACTCCAGACTCCCTTGTCCGCCGTAGCTTCAGCGAAGGCGGGTCGTCCCTATTGTCCCTCTAGGCCCTCCTTCTTCCCCCTAAATCCTGCATCCATAAAAATGACTCTCCCACTTGACTCCTTCGAAATTCGATATTCCCCTTGTCCGCCGAAGCTTTAGCGAAGGTGGATCGTCCACCGAAGCTTCGCAAAGGCTGATTGTTCATCTGTTCTGCAGTTCCCTACTCACAACTCAAGACTCCAGACTCCAGACTCCCGACTCCCGACTCCCTTGTCCGCCGAAGCTTTAGCGAAGGTGGATCGTCCACCGAAGCTTCGCAAAGGCTGATTGTTCATCTGTTCTGCAGTTCCCTACTCACAACTCAAGACTCCAGACTCCAGACTCCCGACTCCCGACTCCCTTGTCCGCCGAAGCTTTAGCGAAGGTGGATCGTCCGCCGAAGCTTTAGCGAAGGCGGATTGTTCATCTGTTCTGCGGTTCCCGACTCCCACTCCTTCATCCGTATACCCAAATCTGTCGTTTATTGACCATCACTTGAATTCCTTCTAACAAATAAATATCCTTGTAGCACACAAGCGAAATACTTTAATTCCAAAACATATCAACCATGACTGTAGCAAAATATTTTCCCGATCACTCCAACGGTATGTATATTAATAAACTCGCCAGGATTGGGGGCATATTCTATTTGCTCATCATCATTGCGGGCATTTGCAGTGAACTCTTAGCCAGGAAGGGAATTATTGTACCTGGAGATGCAGCCGCCACTGTCGACAGGTTGGTAGCCTCACAATCGCTTTGGCGCACAGGTATTGCATTGGACTTGCTAATGCATGTCTGCGACATTCCTTTAATGGTCATATTGTATATTATGCTCAGGCCGGTGAATAAAGATCTGGCCTTGATGGAATTGTTTTTTAAGCTGTCACAAACAGCCATCCTCGTTGCCACAAAGCTCAATCTATTTATCCCACTCTATTTAAATGGTGATGCCCATTATCTCAGTGCCTTTACACTAGAACAACGGCAGGCGCTGTCATACTTATCTATCATAGCAGACGAACACGGTTTTTCTGTAGGACTGATATTCTTTGGCTTTGGATCGATGATCCTGGGTTACCTGGTTTATAAGTCCAGGTATTTACCCCGATTTATTGGCATACTCATGGTAATTGCCGGGATGTGTTATCTGGTTAACAGCTTTACCCTTATCCTATTACCTGGAATATCAGCAAAGCTCTTCCCCGCTATCCTTCTCCCCTCTTTTATTGCAGAATTGATATTGTGTTTCAGGTTGCTATTTAAGGGAGTGGATATAAAAAAATGGCAGCAGCACCAGGCAGGATTAAAATCAAAAAATGACTGATAGTCAATTGAGAGAAACATAACTCATCTAACCTCGGAGCAACAACGCTAAATGTACTTATTTGACTTTTAGCAAATGACAATTCGTTTGGAAAAATATTTCTTAAGCACAAAACAATTATTTAAATTTATGCTTACAAAAAGTATTATCAGTTAATCCTCTCCTGTTAAATTTTTTCCTCCCATCCAAACAAAATATCCTTTACGTTTTAAAGAAATGTAGTAAAATTCTACCGTCCCATTTTGACTAAAGATCTGGCCTCTATTAATGTATATATTTCATCTTACCTGCCAGGCTTTGAAAAAGAAAAGCATTGATCGTTCAGCTCTTGTTGATTCCACTATTGCATAAAATGAACTAAATCAATTTCTACAAATGGTTGATTTATTCATGCAGCTTTCAACAAGAATTAAAAATCAAACAGCCCTGTAAGACTATAGTTCTCCTACTATAATTGTCTAAAACAAAGAATAGCTATTGCTGATGTAATAAGCATTTATGCACAACCATGTTGATAGCATGTATTTATTCAATGGTTAAAACCTGTTTTATGAGAAAGTATTGTACTTACCTGGTAGTGTTCTTAACACTTTTGATGAGTAAATATTCAAATTCCCAAATTACTTGTCCTTCAGATTTTACGGTCGAAAGCTGTTACAGTGGAGATCTTATAACCTTTGCTGGTAATCACGCAGCGACAGCTCCTGGTGGCACAATCGTTTATAGCTTTACAAAGCAAGACGGCACAGTAGAACAGAATGCCACCGAATTAGGGCTGCCATTTGGAGAAAATTCTATAACAGCCACTGCAACATTCTCAGGCGGGGCCACTTCATCCTGCACTTTTAAAGTGACCGTTATTGCACCTGAAGTCTCTATTACCTGCCCCCCAGATTTTACCGTTAAACCCTGTTACAATGGAGATCCTGTATATTTTACCGGTGACCATGCTGCA
>NZ_JCANTR010000049.1:0-5349 GCF_059568575.1 Flavisolibacter ginsengiterrae DSM 18136 | reverse complement strand
GTTGTCGCATCATAGGTCTTGCTGTCGGTTACTGCTGTCACAGTCAGGTTGCGCTGTGTGATCACTCCCGTAGCAGGTGAAGCCACATAAGTGATGTTATAGTTGGACGTTACATCTACGCTGCCGGCATCCTTGATCGTCAGACCTGAAGCCGTCAACACGTGCGTGCTGCCCACATTCTTATTATCATACACCTGGGTTGGTGCCGTCAACACCGCATCTGTACCCTGAAGCGAGCCCACAGTTGGTGACGCAGAGGATGCAGTTGTCGCATCATAGGTCTTGCTGTCGGTTACTGCTGTCACAGTCAGGTTGCGCTGTGTGATCACTCCATTGGTGCTATTGGTCAGAGTCACACTATAGTTACTAGCAACATTATTATTACTACCATCCAAGATAGATACCACCGCTGGGGTCATAGTCTTGCCACTGCCCTGGTTCTTTGTATCATATGTTTCGCTGAACACCGCTAAATCACCAGTCGCCAATGTACCTGTAGTAATTGTTGGCGAAGCTGCAGCACCGTTCGTACCATCATACGTCTTCGTATTGGCTGAAGCAGTTACCGTAATGGCTCTTGTATTCACTGTCAATTTAGCAACACCGTCACTTGTAGCCGCAGGATTACAATTACCTGTAACAACTACACGGTATCTATAATTATTCATTGAAATCGTTGGCTTAGTAACGGTCAAAGTCCCCGTGGTTGTATTAGTGGAGTATTGGGCTCCGCTAACGCCGTTCCAACTTCCACCATTGTCGGTGCTTACTTCCCACTGATAAGATAATGTTGGTGATCCACTGGCTGTTACTGTGAATGTTGCATCAGTTCCATAAATGACAGTCGTGTTAGAAGGCTGGGATGTAATGGAAGGTGCCGTACATGAAGCATTAACTAAGAAAGAATTACTAGTTCCACTGGCACCACCTCCCGTTTTTGTCACTGTAATTGTAAACGTACCACTATTTGAGATGGTGACACTGTGCGAACTTAACACACCATTTGTAAACGCTGCTGTGGTTCCACTTCCTGCTGATAGTGTGCCGGTTGAAGTCACATTAACGGTTCCATTGAATAAGTTTGGACCTGCGTTATCAGAATTGTTTTCAGCGTCTCGTGCTGTGATTTTTAAAGTAAACGGATTGCCTTGAGTTTGAGTTCCTATATTGCCACTAGCTGAGGATTCAACAAGAAAATTGTTTAAAGTTCCGGGATTCACTGTCAGATTTGAGCTTGCTAACCCTGTAACAATTCCATCGGTAGCAGTAATTGTAGTTGTTTCTGCTTTTTTTAAAGTAGTTGCTAGTGTAGTTGTAGAAACTCCATTTGCAAAACTAACGGATGTTGTGTAAGAAGGATTGGTAACAGCGTTGGCAGGGCCACTATAAGTTAAAGTTTTTGATCCACTGTATCCAGTGACAACATTTAGGAACTGGTCAACTGCTGTTATTCTGCTTATGTTAAATGATGCCCCTGAAGTTTGAATTGTTACTGTGCCAGCATTTCCGCTTCCTGCCACAGTATTAGCATCTGTAAACGTTTGTCCAGGAAGAGTAAGAATCAACTTATTCACATTGCCAACAAGCATTGTAAGAGTACCGAAATTAGTTGTTGCGGTAACTCCACTTATAGTTGCTGTACTTGTTGCACTTCTAGTTATATTTCCTGTAGATGGTACATTCGCTCCGTCCGTTGGCCGAACTTGTACCCCTGTAATTGTTAAAACATCATTTGGTCCATTGCCGGCATTATTAGTAGAAAAAGTTACTGTTATTAAACTTGCAGTAATAGAAATTGAACTACTAACTGCGTTATCTCCTGTAAAACTTACGGCACCCACATTTGGTTGAAATTCCCAATTTGTTGGAGGAGTTAAAACTAAAGTTTGATTAGAAGTATTTTTGTTGAAATCATTATTGTTCCCAGCAGCAATTGTGATTGTACCCAGTGGCGTATATGCTGGGGAATTTGCATTTGCAGCTTTATCAGCGGATATTGTCAAGGGTGTTCCTGTTGTGGCAGCCGGAGTAACAGTAGCATTATCCGAAAAATATGCATACGCTGTATCATGAGAACTTACCCCCACTGCTCTTAATCTTAAAGAATCTCCTGCACAATCACACACCGTCCAATTCGCAACGAAACTTCCGTTTTCATCTGCAATTACTGTCCAGGGCAGATAAGAAGAATCTGAATGATCATATGTATTACAAGCCCTGGAAAGATTCCTCACTTTCAGTCTGACACTATCCCCAGGCATAAATCCCGCACCTGTAAACACCGCGTTCGACCTCGGCGCATAATCCGGCTTATCGGTGGTAACAGTTGCCGAGCCCACATTTTCCTTGTATTGAGCATGCGTAACAGTGGTAAATAATATCATCAGGATAACCCCCATGGTCATCCCCAGCAAGCGTAGTTTGGGTTGCATAGTTCTCTGGTTGAATAAGATGAAAGTGGTTGGTGTTTTTATAGAACAAGTAGTTGAATGAATATTGATAGGCAGACCTTCAATGGCACCAGCATAGCAGCCCAAAGGAATGGGACTAAGCATTGAAGCAACCTTGCCACCATCAAAAAAAGACTTCATACTGGTAGATGGCAAACCCTCCTGCTTTCGGCCATTAGAAAACCTGTTGGTTATATACTGGCGGATAGCCCTGAAACACCAAAGGATGACGGTAAACGTCATCCTGAAGAATGTTAGCAATGGTTGCATAGTGCAGTAGTTTGTTGATTGCGACACGGCGATGCAATTAGTTTGTTACGGCAGCTTCAACGGATGGTGGATAGTGTAGTTCGTGGAATGACCAGGGGCCATTCAGTTCAGAGGACGGTGGATAATCAAGAGGACGAAAACTTTAAAAGCGTTGCAAACATCTGCATTATTTCAAATGTTTATTTTCTTTTATGTCTTTCCGGCTTCTTCTGGCGATGAATAGGTAATAATGCCTGTTAAATGCTTTGCCTTTCTTTGACTAGAATTAAGTTTCTTCAGGGGAGCTTGGAGTACGGTAGTTTTCAGGAGTGTTCAACCAGGCGCTTTAACAGGGCTTAGAGACACTCTCTCATGGGATGGTGGATACGTTTAAAGAGGTTACGGCGTTCTTCTTTGGTGATTAGCGTCGCACAAAGTAAGTTAGTTTTTTCTTTTATACAATGAACCCATAAACTATTTTTGAAAAATACGGTAATTATCAAGTACTTCTACGTTAAAGCACAGTCTTTCAATACTTTATCTCTCTTAAAAAATTTCTGCAACCGGAATGCAGAAGCCTTACTGGCAAGAGCCTTCTAATTATAACCGCGGCGAGCGCAGAGAACGCGGGGAGAAATTCTTAAAGAGCCTCTCACTGGTTCTTCTCTTGTCAACCTTTCAACTTTTCACTTTTCCCATATTTTATTCAGGTGTGTATTGCCAAAAATCGGTATGGTTAGCGGTATAGAAGGTTCCATTGCCCAATCCGACGTAACCTTTATTTCCTATGGAGAAGCTAGCTGGCCACCAACGAACCTGACCTCCGACATCGGTTCTTTTCGTCCATGTGTTGGTAACAGGGTTATATTCCCAAAAATCGTTTTTAACTAGTACACCATTTACCATAGTCGAATCATTGGCACCGATTGCGGCATAGGCTTTACCACCAGTTGAAAATACGGTAGCTGAATTAACTGTTCTCCCCGTTGTGGGAAGACTCGCTTTTTGCAACCATATATTAGTAGCCGAATCATAACTCCAAAGACGAACTGAGGTAAGATTGCCGGCAGGAGCAGTTGGATTTCCCTGACCTGCTTCAAGTACATATCCTGTATTGCCGATCTGGAAACCTGTCATTCCAATTTGGGCAACAGGAAAATCGGCGACCCTGATCCACGCATCCGCCATAGGGTTATATTGCCATACATCTTTTACTATTTGAGTGCCGGTATTCGATATGTCGCCGCCGCCTACATAACCATTGCCATTGATGGAAAAACTGAACGGCATGACCCGGGCTGATCCTGGAAAATCATTTTTTCTTGTCCATTGACTGTTCGCCATATCATATTCCCAAACTTCCTTTGTCATACCGGCTACGTCACCAGGGCTTTCTGCTCCAAGGCCTATATAGGCCTTTGTTCCGATGGTAAACGAAAAAGTAAAATTCTTTATACGGGCCACCGGCAGGTTTGGCTTTGAAGCCCAGGTGTTAGCCAGGGGATCGTATTCCCATAGTTTACTGCTTTTAAAATAATATCCTCTTGTGGCCGATGAGAACCCGTTTACAAAACCATTTCCATTCAGGTATAGCGAACCGGCCCAGGAAAAAGGAAAATCCTGCTTCCTGGTCCATATCTCATGATCAAGAATGGTAAGAATACCGGCAGATGTGCTTGTTTGTCCATTAGCAACGATAGTGATCGACCCTGAAGTCGTTGCCGGAAGGATTTTGATCTTCAGGACTGAATCGTTAGCCATAATTACCTGTGCAGGCGTGTTATGTATTGTTATGACATTACCAGGGGCCGATGGGCTAAACCCGGTACCCTTAATGGTAATAGTA
This sequence comes from Flavisolibacter ginsengiterrae DSM 18136, assembly GCF_059568575.1. Taxonomy (NCBI): domain Bacteria; kingdom Pseudomonadati; phylum Bacteroidota; class Chitinophagia; order Chitinophagales; family Chitinophagaceae; genus Flavisolibacter; species Flavisolibacter ginsengiterrae. Next base: position 804 of record NZ_JCANTR010000049.1, on the reverse strand, counting down.
TCTCCAATGTATGCGGCAGCAGGGCTTAAAGTGAGGATGCTTAATAAAGGTATGACCTCTAATGAAACAGAAGATATTGTCTCCATATTTCTTGCCTTCAGCAAAATTTTCCCGGTTGTTGTATTCGGCGCCACCTTCATCAGGATGATTGAATCGGTGCCTGCCAGTACTATTTGTTGTACGGAATTTATTGTAATCAGGTTTCCTGTACCTGTAGGATCAAATCCTTTTCCTTTAATTTTTATGGTATCGCCAATATGCGCAGAGACTGGCGTAAAAGATACAATGGAAAGAGAATCAGTTAATGGATTCAAAGGATCAGAAGTACCCCGCTGACATCCAAAAGCAGTGATTAATACAATGGCCAGGGTGATTATAAAATTGATCTTCATAAAGCAGGAAATGTTTATACGAATTAAATATATCATTCATATGGTAAACCAAAAAATATTATTCTTTAAGGCTCTTTGTTTACCATAAGAGATATAAACTTCTCTTTTAAACCAACCCAAATAAAAAAAACTTCTCCTAACTAATAAGTTTATACAGTTCAGGGCAATAAAAAAGCCTCTCATTTCTGAAAGGCTTTTAGAATAAATATGGCTACCGTATTTTATCCCGCCGCAGGGCGGGGCTCCCGTCCCGCCTGCGGCGGGAGTGCAGTACCATCGGCTATGAGGGGCTTATGCACCTTTGACCAATAGTTATAGAAAGAGGATAATAAGTTTATACAGTTCAGGGCAATAAAAAAGCCTCTCATTTCTGAAAGGCTTTTTTCAATAAATATGGCAGCTACCTACTCTC
>NZ_JCANTR010000048.1:0-5634 GCF_059568575.1 Flavisolibacter ginsengiterrae DSM 18136 | reverse complement strand
CTGGCACCACTGCAGAACGGCCCTGCCGTTACAGTTGGCGCATCCGGAGTCTGGTTCACCGTCACCGTCACTATCGAACGAAGACTCTCACAACCCTTCGCTGATGTCGTGCTCACGTAATATTGGTTCACGCCAACCGGTATCGCCGTACCAGCGGTAAGTGCTGTGGTAGCTGCATTGCTCTCGTAATACTTATACGCCCCATCTCCCGTTGGAAGTGAGCCAATCGTTGGACTGGCACCACTGCAGAACGGCCCTGCCGTTACAGTTGGCGCATCCGGGGTCTGGTTCACCGTCACCGCATGTGCATCAGACCTGGTAGAACAATTACTACCGTTGGTCACTTCCACTGTATAATCACCCGCTTCACTGGCAGAATAGGTCTGGCTGGTAGCTCCTACAATCAATCCATCATCCTTATACCACTGGTTTCCGGTGGCGGATGAAGAACTTAATAGTATGGAACTGCCCTGGCAGAATGAATTGGCACCCGTAACAGTTGGCTTAGCTGGAACAGCATTTACCTGTATGGTAGTGAAGTCAGAAACTGCTGTACATGAACCGCCACTGGTGGTTAAGGTTAAAGTAGCCAACCCGGTAAAGTCTCCCGGAGGGGTCCAGTTGGCATTTAAAGTAGTTGCATTGGGTAAGAACGTGCCTCCAACACCACCATCAGTCCATGTGCCCCCGGTAGCAGAACCAGTTACTGAACCACCTAATTCAGCAGATGTCTGTCCCTGGCAGATTGCAGGCAAAGCGCTTCCAGCTTCTGCATGTGGAACTCCATTCACTGTAACTGCTGTTATAGCATAGTTAGAACAGGCCCCTGCTGTGACAGTGTACCTTATGTTTACTTGTCCTGCCGCCACTCCGGATACTACACCTGAAGATGCATCCACTGTGGCAATGTTGCCATCTTCTGTTGACCACACACCATTGGCAGTGGCATCCTGTAGAGTAGTTGTGGCTCCTACACACACAGTAGTTGTCCCTGTTATAGCAGCTACATTCAAATCAGAATTATTACTCACCTGCACATTGACTGTGGCACTGCAACTACCTGTTTTGGAAACGGTCAATATATAGTTTCCGGCAGCTACAGCATTAAATGAATTGGTGGTTGTAGTATATATTGGTGTACCGCCCTGGCTTAGGGTATAGGTTGCCCCGCTAACGAAATTGGTGATGCTTACACTGCCGCTGGTTCCACATCCCGCCGGCACTGTACTGAATGTAGGCACTGGGAATTGTGGCTTGATTGTCACCACTGCACTTGCCGTTGCAGTGCCGGTACAGGCATTACTGCGGTTGTAGGTAAAGTTTACAGTATAGGTACCGGGTGTGCTATTGGCAATATCTATGGATCCTGAACTATTTAATAACAATCCCGAAGGAGATGATGGATCAACAGAAAAACTACCTGTGGTGATAGAGTTCTGGCCAAAGCTCACAGCTTGCCAGTTTGCCGTTCCACTCAGGTCCTGGCAAAAAGGACTGGCATAGGAAATAGTGGCGCTGTTGATACTCAATTCAGGAGTGAACTGTATGGGCTCTGCAAAATCCTCCAGGTTTCCGCTGATATCACTGGTGGATTTTGATTTCACCAAAAGGGTTCTGAAATCATAACCTATACAGGGATCATTATTGGCGCTTCGGGTGATCAGTTTGGAAATATTGATAGCCCCTTCAATAAACTGGTTGGATGAATAGGTTTTCAATCCATAAGCAGTATAAGGCACACGGATACTGAAGTTATTATTGGTAACAGCAAAGCCTTCATCACTTGCAGGAGTAAACAATACATAGGTGCTTCCCGACCACCTGTAAAACAATATTGCAGCAGGTGTGCTGGAATTCCCGGTAAATTGAACTGAAACAATTAGGTCGCCAGTAGTACGCGCACCCGTGAACCCCCCGGAAGATCCGAGCGGGTTGGTCCTTTCAAGTTTGGCCTGCAGGAACTCAAAATCAATGGAAGTAGCCCCCGAAGCTGACTCTCTGTCGGCACTGAACATACCCCAGGTTTCTCCTGCATCATCCTTTGCCACATAGCAAAGCGCATTATTGATATTAGCCTTTGAAGAAGCAGCAGCCGTTTTCCATTTCCAGGCCGAAATGGCATCTGTAGCCCTGTTGCTACCGTCATAGATCTTGTCACTGCTGGTATACAGGTCAACCACATGATAGCCCAAAGCCCTTATAGAATTGCCCGTATTACTATCCAGGATATTATTGCCACCAAAACCCGAACCAACTTCACCTTCAACCCAGTCACCCGAAGTACCGCTTTGTCTTTTTAAATACCCATCAATATTGAATTTGGTTGGAGTGCTACCAAAGACCCTTGTTGGCGGCAGGGGTGCTACCTGTGAGAATCCACGGAAGCCAATGAATAACTGAAGCAGCAATAAAAGCATGACATGCTTTGCAATGGCCCTGCTGATCATCAGCTTATCATTTTTTTGCCCTGGTGCAAGTGTAAATAGTTTTTCACTGCAAGGGATAGATGTACTTCTCATAATTATGGTGATTAATGAATGGACAGGATAGTAGAATGGAGATAATACAGGCAGCAGAACGCTCCTGTAAAAAGCAATTAGAATACGATTGGTGATACGCATAAACAGTAGTTAGAATAGCTTAATGGACTTAAAGACCCGCTTTTCTACAGGTATATCAATGGATGTTTACAATGACCTCCTGGTCAGTGTTTCAAGGGGGAAGAATAAGCAGTTAGCCAGATCAAATTCCTGGAAATAAACCAGGGTTACGATCATTGAATAGTAATACCAGGTTAAAGAGAGTTCGTTGGTTATAGATAAAATAGAAGCTTAGTTTATAGAAGGAACGGATGGCAATTAAATGTATCAGTCAATTAAAGCCTTACCAATTTACATGTGATAATTCCACGTTAATGGCAAAAACAATAAGTTTAGCAAAGGTGATATAAATGGCTTTGAGAGGGTGAGAGGGATTTCACTCCTAATATAGGAAAACTTACGATAGTACGGTGATTTTCAGCAGTATATTTTATAAAAAGCCCTATGTGCCGGCGGTGGCTGATCAGCAACAAAAAAAGGTGGCCTTTCGGGCCACCTTGCTTGTTTTTTTAGGGTATTATTAATTGGGCTGTTTTACCAGTTTCAATTGTTTCCTTTCATTACCCTGGATCATTTCTACGATGTACATACCCGGGCGGTAGTTGCTACCGATCTGCAAGGATTGATTAGCAGAAAGGTTGTTGAACAATTCCACTACTCTTCCGTTCAGATCAATCACCCTCACTTGTATCTTCTCTTCACGGTTACTGCTTTGAATGTTCACAGTGAATTTTGAAGTACTTGGGTTTGGATAAGCTTTGAGGTTGAAGGTAACAGCTTCTATTACTGGCTCACTTGCTGCAATTCTGGTTGTAGTAACAGTTGATGTTGTACCGCTACCAGTCACAGAAAGTTGATCAGCTGATGCTCCACAAACATCTGTAATAACTGTTTTTGTCCCATTCCAGTTGTTAGAATACCAAACACCTCCGGCTTTTCTGAATAGTGTTACACCTAACTTATCTCTCTGAGCTGGATTGACTACATTTCCATCCCATATATCCAATTGCATAGTACAACCACCTTCAATACTGCTTTCGACCCCATTCACAATTTCAGAGATGTTTGCCTTACTTGTGAATTGGGCATCACCAGGTGTAGGTTTACCAACTGAAAGAGAGGCAATAGACGTGCTCTTAATTTTATAATAATGAAGCACGCTGGTAACATTACCATTTCGATCATTATAGCTCTTCACATGGAATTCAACACTTCCCTGAGGATTGGTTAAACTCTTATTGTATTGAACATAGAAACTAAAATCTGCCATCGTTGAAGCCGCACCTTTTACATAGCCATTAGAGTTATTGTTACACAATTTACCGCCACCAGCTATTATACCACCTGGCACTGGAACAGCAATAGTGATCATACCATCATTATCAGGAGTAGGATTTTCAACATAATTACCTGTGACTTTTACAGCAATATTCAGAGATGTTGCCATAACAGAACCAATGTTATATTGAACAATTACTGAAGATGTTCCTGTGCCCGTTTGAGAAGGATCGACTAAACCAACAGGAAGATTCTGAGCACCTGTAATTGGCGTCAACGAATTGTCGCTGTTCCTGATAAAGAATGAAACCTTAGCTGTACGAATATCACCTGTATAATTTAGATTATTCGTAATCGTAGCAGTTAATGCTAAAGTTGCTGTCTTACTGCTTGGCCCTGTTGTCCAGTAAAAATTAGCACCGGTATAATAAGCATCTGCAAGTGGATTTGCAGTTTGTGGTGTAATGATCACGGACACTGTGCCACCAGTTACCTTGTAATTGCTATTTGATGATGTAAGTGAATTGGTTACAAAGTTTGTATAGGTTCCAACATTTGGACTCGATACAGTGGCTGAACCACCAAGAGTTACCACATCACCATTCACAGTATTACCAGGAGTGTTCAATTGAGCTGCTGTAAAGATTGGAGTTCCATTATACATTCTTGTTCCTGTAAAATTCAAAGAACGCTGATCAATAGTAAATGCAGTAGCATTACCCGCTGCCTGTACAAAAGTATAGTTACCGTTGTTGGCAGTCAGTCCACCACCAGTAATGGCATAGCTGGCAACATTGCTGAATTGAGTTGCCGTTGTGGTCCATGAAGCCGTCCCAGTAGTAGCATTAGACAGGTTATCACCACTTGCAAAGCCATTTACTGTACCGGTGAACGATGGGTTGGCATTACCATAGGTCTTGCCTGCTGCATTGGCATTGTATGTCAGTGTTGCCGCAGTAATACTTACAGAAACGACACCACCTGTTACTTTATAATTGCTATTTGATGATGTAAGTGAATTAGTTATAAAACCAGTGTATGTACCAACATTCTTACTTGATACTGTTGCTGAACCACCAAGTGTTACCACATCACTATTCACAGTATTACCCGGAGCATTCAATTGAGTTGAAGTAAATGCTACAGTGCCATCATACATCCTTGTTCCTGTAAAATTCAATGGACGCTGATTAATAGTAAATGCAGTGGCATTACCCGCTGCCTGTACAAAAGTATAGTTACCGTTGTTGGACGTCAATCCACTACCTGTAATAGCATAGCTGGTTACATTGCTGAATTGAGTTGCCGATGTAGTCCAGGCAGCTGTACCGGTTGTGGCATTGGATAGATTATCGCCACTTGCAAAACCTGTAACAGTACCACTGAACGATGGATTAGCATCACCATAGGTCTTGTTAGCAGCATTAGCAATATAAGTTAATGTAGCGGTAGTGATCACTCCCGTAGCAGGTGAAGCCACATAAGTGATGTTATAGTTGGACGTTACATCTACGCTGCCGGCATCCTTGATCGTCAGACCTGAGGCCGTCAACACGTGCGTGCTGCCCACATTCTTATTATCATACACCTGGGTTGGTGCCGTCAACACCGCATCTGTACCCTGAAGCGAGCCCACAGTTGGTGACGCAGAGGATGCAGTTGTCGCATCATAGGTCTTGCTGTCGGTTACTGCTGTCACAGTCAGGTTGCGCTGTGTGATCACTCCCGTAGCAGGTGAAGCCACATAAGTGATGTT
>NZ_JCANTR010000047.1:0-5756 GCF_059568575.1 Flavisolibacter ginsengiterrae DSM 18136 | reverse complement strand
AAATACAGGTGAGGCATTAGGGCCTTATAAGATTCGAAATCTTATCATCTGCCAAAGCTTTTTGAAGTAGCCTTTAGGGGTTATGGATTGGAGCAAGTTCTTTGAAAGTTTGGAAGCAACAGCATTGCGGATCTCTTTTTAGTGAGGGGATCTGCAACTCAAAAGGTAAGTCAAGCGAATAAAATTCGAAATTGACTCGTTAATTTTTCAAAATTTGAGAATTTAATAGTCAGTATCAAAACTCATTTACAATGGAGAGTTTGATCCTGGCTCAGGATGAACGCTAGCGGCAGGCTTAATACATGCAAGTCGAGGGGCAGCATGACTGTAGCAATACAGTTGATGGCGACCGGCAAACGGGTGCGGAACACGTACGCAACCTACCCAAAACTGGGGGATAGCCCGGGGAAACCCGGATTAATACCTCGTAACCTAGTGGAGTGGCATCACTTTATTAGTATAGCTCCGGCGGTTTTGGATGGGCGTGCGCCTGATTAGGTAGTTGGTGAGGGTAACGGCCCACCAAGCCTGCGATCAGTAACTGGTGTGAGAGCACGACCAGTCACACGGGCACTGAGACACGGGCCCGACTCCTACGGGAGGCAGCAGTAAGGAATATTGGTCAATGGACGCAAGTCTGAACCAGCCATGCCGCGTGAAGGATGAAGGTCCTCTGGATTGTAAACTTCTTTTATATGGGACGAAACCCGGGAATTCCTTCCCGATTGACGGTACCATAAGAATAAGCACCGGCTAACTCCGTGCCAGCAGCCGCGGTAATACGGAGGGTGCAAGCGTTATCCGGATTCACTGGGTTTAAAGGGTGCGTAGGAGGGTAGGTAAGTCAGTGGTGAAATCTTCGAGCTTAACTCGGAAACTGCCGTTGATACTATCTATCTTGAATACCGTGGAGGTGAGCGGAATATGTCATGTAGCGGTGAAATGCTTAGATATGACATAGAACACCAATTGCGAAGGCAGCTCGCTACACGAATATTGACTCTGAGGCACGAAAGCGTGGGGATCAAACAGGATTAGATACCCTGGTAGTCCACGCCCTAAACGATGGATACTCGACATACGCGATACACAGTGTGTGTCTGAGCGAAAGCATTAAGTATCCCACCTGGGAAGTACGACCGCAAGGTTGAAACTCAAAGGAATTGGCGGGGGTCCGCACAAGCGGTGGAGCATGTGGTTTAATTCGATGATACGCGAGGAACCTTACCTGGGCTAGAATGTAGTCTGACCGTGGGTGAAAGCTCATTTTGTAGCAATACACAGATTATAAGGTGCTGCATGGCTGTCGTCAGCTCGTGCCGTGAGGTGTTGGGTTAAGTCCCGCAACGAGCGCAACCCCCATCACTAGTTGCCATCAGGTAACGCTGGGAACTCTAGTGAAACTGCCGTCGTAAGACGCGAGGAAGGAGGGGATGATGTCAAGTCATCATGGCCTTTATGCCCAGGGCTACACACGTGCTACAATGGGGCGTACAAAGGGCTGCCACTTAGCGATAAGGAGCCAATCCCAAAAAACGCCTCTCAGTTCAGATTGGAGTCTGCAACTCGACTCCATGAAGCTGGAATCGCTAGTAATCGTATATCAGCAATGATACGGTGAATACGTTCCCGGACCTTGCACACACCGCCCGTCAAGCCATGGAAGCTGGGTGTACCTAAAGTCGGTAACCGCAAGGAGCCGCCTAGGGTAAAACTAGTAACTGGGGCTAAGTCGTAACAAGGTAGCCGTATCGGAAGGTGCGGCTGGAATACCTCCTTTTTAGAGCACGTTCCTCTGGGTCCGCCCAAGAGGTAACATTGACTTACTTTGCTGTTGTTTCCATCACTTTCAAATTACTTTAAGTTCTTTTACAAGTTTTAAAAGTAAACCCGATAAAAAGGGGCTACCAAGATCCGTATCACGCTTTTTGGCGTGACTGGTTCGAGCAGTGAAGGCTGCTTGATTGTGGAATGGGGTCAGTCGACGTGATTGGGTCTAAACCAAATAGATCCGTAGCTCAGCCTGGTTAGAGCACTACACTGATAATGTAGGGGTCACCAGTTCAAATCTGGTCGGGTCTACTAATGTAAGTCGATAGCCGTTAGTCGCGAGTCGATAGTCTAAAAATGACTCAAGACTCTGAACTCAAGACTCCAGACTAAAAAAATGGGGGATTAGCTCAGCTGGCTAGAGCACCTGCCTTGCACGCAGGGGGTCAACGGTTCGAATCCGTTATCCTCCACCATGGATATTTAATATGGAAGATTTGATATTGAATATTTGGGTGAGAAAACAAAAAAACAGTTCTTTCAAACTAAGATGGTAATAATCCAATAGGGATTTTCACTGGATCGCATCCAGGTTATCAGCTAAAGGTTATGGTTTAAGTTGTGGAAGGTCAATGAACAATTGATAATTTACAATAACCAATAACTAAGTTCTTTGACATATTGGAAAAATCAAAAAAGTTGTTAGACGAGAGTCTATTGAACGATCACATAATAATTTAGTATCGCCAAGTTTTTGGTGGTCTGAAGTTGTTGTGGTCGGGTAACAAATACAATTTCAAATTTTTTAAAGCAACTAAGGGCACATGGTGGATGCCTTGGCTCTGAGAGGCGAAGAAGGACGTGGTAAGCTGCGATAAGCTGCGGGGAGATGCACACAATCGTTACATCCGCAGATTTCCGAATGGGACAACCCGGCATGTTGAAGACATGTCATCCGACGAAAGTCGGAAGCCAACCCCGAGAACTGAAACATCTAAGTACCGGGAGGAAAAGAAAATAAATTAATGATTCCCCAAGTAGTGGCGAGCGAACAGGGAACAGCCTAAACTTGATCGGCGTGCCGATTGAGGGTTGTAGGACCACATTTAGAAACTGTCATCAAGCTGAATTTTTTGGAAAATTGAGCCATAGAGCGTGATAGCCGCGTAAGCGTAAATTGACAGGGACGAGTGGTATCCTGAGTAGGGCGGGACCGGAGAAATCCTGCTTGAATCTGCCAGCACCATCTGGTAAGGCTAAATACTCCTCAGAGACCGATAGTGAACCAGTACCGTAAGGGAAAGGTGAAAAGCACCCTAAACAAGGGAGTGAAATAGTACCTGAAACCGTGTGCCTACAAGCGGTCGGAGCATAGCAATATGTGACGGCGTGCCTTTTGCATAATGAACCTACGAGTTGCTCCTCACAGGCGAGGTTAAGTTCTTAATTAACGGAGCCGTAGCGAAAGCGAGTCCAAATAGGGCGTTTAGTCTGTGGGGGCAGACGCGAAACTTTGTGATCTATCCATGAGCAGGCTGAAGGAGGGGTAACACTCTCTGGAGGGCCGAACCCGTTAGCGTTGAAAAGCTCTGGGATGACTTGTGGATAGGGGTGAAAGGCCAATCAAACTGAGAGATAGCTCGTTCTCCCCGAAATGTTTTTAGGAACAGCGTCGCATTTTAGAAGTTTATTAGAGGTAGAGCTACTGATTGGGCTAGGGGGCTTCACCGCCTACCAAACCCTGACAAACTCCGAATGCTAATAAATATCTGCGGCAGTGAGGCTACGGGCGCTAAGGTCCGTGGCCGAGAGGGAAATAACCCAGAATAACAGCTAAGGTCCCTAATACGTAGTTAAGTTGATCAAACGAGGTGGGGTTTCTATAACAGCCAGGATGTTGGCTTGGAAGCAGCCATTCATTTAAAGAGTGCGTAACAGCTCACTGGTCGAGAGACCCTGCACGGAAAATAATCGGGCATCAAACTACGAACCGAAGCTTTATGATTGCACTTTGAGTGTATATCGGTAGGGGAGCATTGAAATCAGCATCGAAGGTGTACCGCGAGGTATGCTGGAGCGATTTCAAAAGAAAATGTAGGTATAAGTAACGATAAATAAGGTGAAAAACCTTATCGCCGAAAGTCTAAGGGTTCCTGATCAACGTTAATCGGATCAGGGTTAGTCTGGTCCTTAGGTGAACCCGAAAGGGGTAACTGATGGAAAACTGGTTAATATTCCAGTACCGGCATTCATTTCGATGGGGTGACGCGGAAGTGACCGACACACGATGCTTACGGAATAGCACGTTTAAGTATGTAGTTATATTTTTTGCAGGTAAATCCGCAAGAGATGGCGAAGTACGAAAGTATCTGAGGGCTTCGGCCCGATGGAGTGTCCTAATAGCCGCCGAGAAAAACCTCTAAGGTTCAGGTGAATGCTGCCAGTACCGCAAACCGACACAGGTAGACGGGATGAGAATTCTAAGGCGCTCGGGTGAGCCGTGGAGAAGGAACTAGGCAAATTAACGCTGTAACTTCGGGATAAAGCGTACCGCAGCGATGCGGTCACAGTAAAATGGTTCAACCAACTGTTTAACAAAAACACAGGGCCCTGCAAAATCGTAAGATGACGTATAGAGCCTGATACCTGCCCGGTGCTGGAAGGTTAAGGAAGGGTGTTCGGTCGCAAGACCAAAGCTCCTGACTGAAGCCCCAGTAAACGGCGGCCGTAACTATAACGGTCCTAAGGTAGCGAAATTCCTTGTCGGGTAAGTTCCGACCTGCACGAATGGTCTAATGAGTTGAACACTGTCTCCTCCACGAGCCCGGTGAAATTGTAGTATCGGTGAAGATGCCGGTTACCCGCCACGGGACGGAAAGACCCCGTGAACCTTCACTACAACTTTGCATTGATTTTGAACAACCGATGTGTAGGATAGTTGGGAGACTTTGAAGCTGCCTCGCCAGGGGTGGTGGAGTCAACGTTGAAATACCAACCTTCGTTTGTTTAGGATCTAATCCAGTAATGGAAACAGTGCATGGTGGGTAGTTTGACTGGGGTGGTCGCCTCCTAAAAAGTAACGGAGGCTTGCAAAGGTTCCCTCAGTACGGTTGGTAATCGTACGTAGAGCGCATCAGTATAAGGGAGCTTGACTGTGAGACATACAGGTCGAGCAGGGGCGAAAGCCGGCTGAAGTGATCCGGTGGTTCTGCATGGAAGGGCCATCGCTCAAAGGATAAAAGGTACTCCGGGGATAACAGGCTGATCTCCCCCAAGAGCTCATATCGACGGGGAGGTTTGGCACCTCGATGTCGGTTCGTCACATCCTGGGGCTGGAGAAGGTCCCAAGGGTTCGGCTGTTCGCCGATTAAAGTGGCACGTGAACTGGGTTCAGAACGTCGCAAGACAGTTCGGTCCCTATCTGTGGTGGGCGTTAGTAAATTGAGTGGACGTGACCTTAGTACGAGAGGACCGGGTCGCACGTACCGCTGGTGTATCTGTTGTGCCGCCAGGTGCAGTGCAGAGTAGCTATGTACGGCAAGGATAAACGCTGAAAGCATCTAAGCGTGAAACCTTCCACAAGATGAGTTTACTTTTAAGAGCCGTAGTAGACGACTACGTTGATAGGCTACAGGTGTAAAGCTAGTAATAGCAAAGCCGAGTAGTACTAATTGCTCGTACGCTTTAATTTTTTTTACTACCTGCCCTCAAAGGCATGGTATAGATAGACTCTCTCCTAACTCCTTTTTTGATCCAATATGTTAATCTTATTATATAGCTATAGCGAGTGGTAGTAGTTTAAACAACTATAAACCATAAACCAGAAACTATAAACTCTTTATGGTGGTTTTGCCGAGGGTGTTCACCTCTTCCCATACCGAACAGAGAAGTTAAGCCCCTCATGGCCGATGGTACTGCACCAAAATGCGGGAGAGTAGGTAGCTGCCATATTTATTGAAAAAAGCCTTTCAGAAATGAGAGGCTTT
>NZ_JCANTR010000046.1:0-6076 GCF_059568575.1 Flavisolibacter ginsengiterrae DSM 18136 | reverse complement strand
AGTAGGATACGTTACAGCAACAGGCACCGTGGATGGTGACATCAACTTTTATAAGGATGTGGAATGGGGATTTTTGGTAAGAATGCTTCCGGGTGTAAGCAGTAAGCGCTTCTGGAGTGATCCTGCCTTTGAAGGAAGCCGCAGAAGCGCTGAGAGGTTTGGTACAGGCAATATCATCTCTTCGATCATCTACCGCTTTGTACCGGTTAAAAGAAGGTACAGGCAGTTGTTTAAACAGGTAAGGACCATAGCCATTGTTTGTTTAAAGCAGGGAATGGATAAACCAGGGGTATTCACAGCCCTGCATACCTTCCTTGCTGAACAAAAGCGTACTTCTTTAACCCAGGAGCAGTTTACCATTTTGCTCTCTTCCTTTGAACAGGAGCTGGCAGGAAGGCTGAAGGAGCCAAAGAGGGAGAAGGAAAAGAAGATGAAGAACAAGCTGGAGATAACAGTGAAAGCACCCCTGAGCGCAGAAGACACCGAGTACTTACAATTGAACATGGATGATTATGACTGGACCATCAGGTTTGAGGGAGACTTTCCACCGGATTACCAGGTACCTTTCTTTCTCCTTAAACATGCTGCTTAAGGAAGTTTGTAATTTGTAGTTTGTAGTTCTTTAGGACTGAAGTGAACTATTATTTGCGGTTATTCTGAAGATCAAACAATTGCTTTAGGTTGGATAGTATCATTGCTTGCACAACTGATGGTACGCCTTGTGGGTTGATTTATAGTTTTATGGAATTAAGATTAGACTGCAAACTGTAAACAATGATTTACTGTCATCCTGACGAAGGAAGGATCTTTGAACTGCACTTGAGCGGCGTAAATGTTTTAAAGGTAGAGTTGTATTATGCACAAAAGAAGGAATGAGGCTTTTGCCTTTCCTTGCCAACTTGTCAACTAGTAAACCTTAAGTCGAACAATCTTACATCTCCCTTTGTCAACTTTTCAACCAGTCAACTTGTTAACCTATCCTAATGTCAATTTATCAAACACCTCCAGAAAACATTACATAAACGGTCGCAATAAATCAGCGTTATTCAGGAAATTTGCTATTGAAAATATAGGGTTATGAAAAAGATATTTCTTTCTGCCTTGCTCCTCTCCTGTTTTTTCTCTTTCACTACTTACAATGAATTACCCATTGGTGCATCTATACCAAGGCCGGATGTGAAAATGAAGGATATTTCAGGGAAGGAAGTCTCTTTAAAAGAATCTATAGGTAAGAATGGTTTGCTGGTGATGTTCAGCTGCAATACCTGTCCGTATGTGATCAAGAACCAGCAGCGCACGAAAGAGATCTGCCATTATGCTTTAGATCATGGAATCGGTGTGGTTTTGGTCAACTCCAATGAAGCGCAGCGGGGTGAGGATGATTCATTTGAAGCCATGAAAACCTATGGTAAAGAGCAGGGATATAAATGGAATTACCTGGTGGATGAACAATCAGTTTTGGCAGATGCTTTTGATGCCAGGCGAACACCGGAAAACTTCCTGTTCAATAAGGAATCCAAACTGGTTTATCATGGCGCTACGGATGACAATCCTTCTGATCCGGGTCATGTTAAAAGGCAGCATTTAAAAGAAGCAATAGATGAGATGATCGCGGGTAAGGAAGTAACAGTGAAGACATCCAGGTCTGTGGGTTGTTCTATTAAAAGGTTGTGATAATGGTGAATTGGGAAGATGATTGTTGAGCGAATTACTTTCATTTTTACAGTATAAAAATGTCTTGTTTATAGTTCGGAGGAACCCCACCGGAGAGCTCCGAAAGGAGCTTTTTCTACTTATAGTTCAGCTTTAAAAGCCGCATCTAGCTTGACTTTGATCAATATTTATGTGATGTGGATAGAAATATAAAATGGGTGTCCACAGGTTTTTTGAAATTTATTTTTAGTGCACATAGTTGATTCCTATTAGCTTATATAAATGTATTTTTTTGCTGATGGTTTTTGACTGTTACTGGTACATTTCTTGAAGGTTTGGATGGAGTTTTTTATAGCTCTACCTTGCCATACGTAATTATGAAGACTAGGGTAAAAAGATCGAAAGCCGTGACCGAGTTCAGTCTCTGTTGAAAACTAATTTCATCTTTTATATTTCCCTTTTCTTTTACTGTTTTTGATTCACTGCAATGGCTGATCCTGCAGGCAGGAAATTTCAGTTTTGGTTAAAAAGCTGAACAGTGAATATTTATATCGTCCCTATTGATGAGTTAACATCCATAATAGTTCTGAAGAACACACCCTTTGAATCCAATAGTATTCTAATTCATTTTTAAAAAAGAAAAACCATGAAAAAGCCGACCGTCCTACGATTATGGGCCGTACTATGTACCCTTGTAATTTTAAGTGCCTGTCAGAAAGAGACAAGTCAGAAAGAACAACTACAGCAACCTAAGGATGAATATTCAGGAATGCGAATGTCAGGAGTCAATCCTGATGATCCTGCAAAAGTTTCTAAAGTTCCGGTAATTATGTCGCAGGAGTTTCTTGCCAATCCTCAGAAGTTCATGACAACTCCTGATATGTTAAGTGCCAGGGGCAAACCGGTAAGATCAGGGACCGATGCCACACCCCCCTCAGTAAGTATTACCTCTCCTACGAATGGATCAACGGTTTCCGGAACAGTAAATATACTTGTTAGTGCTTCAGATAATGTGGCTGTATCTTCAGTTAGTTTAACGGTTGATGGAACTATTATAGGCACTTCATCTACTGCACCTTATTCATTCTCCTGGACTACAAGTAGTGGTTCTCATACTTTGGTGGCTACAGCTAAGGATGCAGCAGGAAATAGCGCATCTAATACCATTACAATTTCACAAAATACAGTAACAAGTGATATTACACCACCCAGTGTGTCTATTGTTTCACCTGCAAATGGTTCTTCTGTTTCCGGAACAGTAAATGTAAGTGTAGGTGCATCAGATAATGTTGGTGTTAAATCTGTAAGCCTTAATGTAGATGGTACGCTGATCTCCACTTTAAGTTCATCCCCTTATAATTTTTCATGGAACACATCGAACATAGCGGATGGCACGCATTCGCTAACTGCTACTGCAACTGATGCTGCAGGCAATAGCAATTCTTTCAGCATTAGCGTTTCTAAAAATACTGTTGTTACAACTTTACCACCTACAACCTTGCCGGCTAATTTTCAATTAAATATGCCTCCTGTGCAAAATCAGGGTGGTGAAGGTTCTTGTGTCCCATTTGCAACTACATATGCTGCCAGGTCAGTTGAACAATACTATAAAACAGGAGCTTCTTCTTACAATTATTCCACAAATGTATTTAGCCCTGAATTCGTGTACAATCAAACAAAAACCAGCGATTGTGGTTCAGGCACAGGTGTAATTACTGCTTTAGATTTTCTTAAAGCTTCCGGAGTATGCAGTTGGCAGTCTATGCCATATAGTTCATCTAATGGATGTTCACTTATGCCTACCAGTACTCAATCTGCTGAAGCGACTAATTATAAAATTAGTTCCTATTCCAAGATTGCTGTCACTGATATTACAGCTATAAAAACAATGCTGGTCAATCATCACGCGGTTATTATTACAGTTGGTACTGACAATAGTTTTACGCAGGCAACTCCTGGCTTTATCTGGAAAAGTTATTCCGGAGCGATGGGTATATCACATTGCCTGGTTATCAGTGGTTATAATGATGCCAAACATGCCTACCAGGTAATGAGTTCCTGGGGAACAGGTTGGGGAGAATCAGGTTATTCATGGATTGATTATGATTTCCTTCCTCAGTGTTCTGCCTATTATGCATATACAATCAATTAGGAAAATTCTGTTTTTATTCTAATAATATTGATTATGTATTGAAAAAGGATGCTCAATTAAGAGCATCCTTTTTATTGTAATCATCTAAAACAACAACTGGTTGTTATTTAAGGTTTATCAACTTGCCTGTAGTTTTATAATTACCAATTCTAAACAAATAAATAAGGTTCGAGCGTTGAGCTCCTGGAACACTATATTCAAAAGTTTGAACCATGCCTTTTTCAATATTACCATTATAAACTACTTTTACCTGTTGTCCTAACATATTATACAATTCCAACGATCCTTTACCAGCTACTGGAGATTTGATCGAAAAACGGATCCTGTCGTTAAAAGGATTTGGTGCTGCTAAAACAGTAGGTTGCTGTATAGACTGTTCAACTGTTGTCACTGAATTATTAATCCGGGCTGAGTGTGTAAATGTGCCACAATCAAATGGATTTGATTTGCAACCTGCACTTGTAGTAGAAGTAACACTAAATCCCTGGCCAATATGTAATCCACTGATAACTAGTGCACCACTTACATAAGGAGCTGTTGTAACAGAATTATTATCTAATTGTGTGACTGTATAGGTGCTTCCAACCTCTGGATTGTTGATTGTTATACTAAAGGAATTCTGAGTACAACTTGGTGCATTGTACGTTACATCCGGTGGGGCAGCCAAAGGATTGACAGTAACAGGATAAGGGCATACCTGGTCAGCAAGATTTGGATTAGCAAACTTCTTGGTCAATGTTAAAGTAAAGCTCTGAGTTCCTGCTGTAACTTTTATGGATTGGCCTCCATTAGCAAATCCTCCATCAGCTACGGACACTATACTTGCTCCATTATTGACAGACCAGGTCCATGTTTCTGTGCCTGCAGGAGCTACATCTGCTGTATATGTATGTGTTGTGCCTGAACAAACTGGATCTCTTGGAACGATAGGACATCCTGCAACCGGATCCACAGTTCTTGTAACAGGTGAGCTATTGAAGCAACCAGTTACTTTATCTGTTGCGGTTACTGTCCAGGTAAATGTCTGGGCAATATTTGCTCTGAATGTTGGATTAGCTATAGATGTACTGCTCAAAACACCTGTGGTAGCACCTTGGGCAGGATCTTGAACCCATGAATAATTATAGTCAGCACTATTCAAAACACCATTAACAGTAGTGCTCAATGAATAATGTGGAGGTGCAGAGCCTATATTCACATTTCCAGCAGGGGTAGCATTGGCAACAACTGTTGGATTTCCATTTAAAGTAGCAGTAACTGGAGTTCTGGCACTGACACAACCATCAGCTGTAGTACAACTAACGTATAAAGTTGTTGTTGCAGTCAGGTTGAATGTATAAGAAGTTCCAGTATTAACTTGTGTTCCTCCTGTTGCTGCGTCATACCATTTCAAAGTTCCTCCTGGGCAACCAGATGCGCCTAATGTAATAGATCCTGCTCCACATCTTGCAGCAGGAGTAACACCTGGAGGATCTACACTAGTTGTGAAGGATCCAAATGTCAGGTCTTGTAATGAAGCAGTAATAGACTGAGAGTTCCTTGTTTCCAACAGGAAATTGGTAAAGCAGGGAGGTACGCCCAGGTTTGTCAAGTCTACTTTGCCTTCAAAGAAGTCTCCAATGGGATAATTGGCTGAAGCATAAGTGAATCCCGCTGGAACTGGTTCAACTGCAGCATTTACAGCAGCAGTACTACTTGTTGTAGGCCCGGTTAATGCACCATTATTCCATACATAAATAAAGATATCAGCTTGTCCCCCACCTTGTGTAAAATGGCTTACAACCAAAATGTCCCCATTGGTGTGAGAGCCTGAGAATGTACCAGATGTAGTACCTACAAGGCTGACAGCAGATTTGAAAAACCAAAATCCGATGGCAGCATCACCATTATTTACTGCGCGGTCACCGGCGAAATAAAGCATGTTATGCCCTCCTTCAGTACCTAAAATGGCAGCACCATTAGTGATATCACCTTTATTATTGGTTTGCCCATTGCTCCATGCCCAGGATGAAATGGCCCCGCCATCTTTTGACCCCTGAGTAAATTGATTGTCATTAGAATTGTTGGCATCATGCGAATAGGCATTATACGTCTTATTGGCCCAATCACTGGCATCCCCGTTGATAGTAATTACCTGGGCGGGAAGATTGAAGGAAAAAAACATTACTAATACTAAAACTGATAAGAGCCTGGTGATGCCAGATCTATTATCAGTCTGGCTTAGAAATTGTTTGACGAGTTTAGATTTAAATTCCATAAAACAAGGTTTAA
>NZ_JCANTR010000045.1:0-6676 GCF_059568575.1 Flavisolibacter ginsengiterrae DSM 18136 | reverse complement strand
AGTGTCAGTTTAGATACATCAACTCCTAAAATAAATTCCCATTTCTTCATTAACTTTATTTTTTAATAGTTATAAAAAATACTCCTAGTCAAAAAAACCTTTGATAGTTCAAAGAGATAATTCTAGTTGGACCTCGGAGTATAGAGAAGTGGGGCAGGGACTAATACAAAAAATAGTTCTGGAAAACTTGGTCCTTTTATAGTTCACCCTGCCCACTTTTCTAATAAAGTTATTAACACAGAGAGCTGTTTTTAACACCCCCTGCACCCCCAAATAATAGTAGTAATAATGTTGAGTAAAACTGATAGAATTAAAACAAAGGGTTCCTTTTGGGGCAATGCCAAAAGGAACATATAAAACCTTGCCGAAGGCAATCCTCAACCACCCCAATAGCACCATCCCCCTTCAAAAACGTCTATCCCTGTGTATTTCAATTATAAAAACCATTTCCCGTCCCCGCCCTTAACCATTCTCAACCCAGCAACCATGAACATCAGAAAAGCAGTTCTCAATGATCATTCATCCATCAGCAAATTACTCCACCAGTTAGGTAACCAACTCAATCCAGAATCCCTAAAATCAAACCTCGAAAACATAATAACCAATACTAACACAGATCTATACCTGTACGACCTAACCGGCACTATTGTAGCCTACATGACAATAGCCTTCACCACCTTGCTCACAGGCAGATCATCTATTCTACGAATCACAGACCTGGCTGTACATACCAATTACCAGGGCCTGGGGATAGGAGAGGAAATGCTCGAGTTTTCCCGCTCCCTTGCCATTGAATCCCATTGTGACCACATCGAATGGCATTGCAATCCCTCCCAGGCTGCCCATCATCGTTTAGCCCTTTACAATGGTTTTGAAAGATCTACTTCCTGCTTCACCAGGAAGGTAATGTAGGAATTGTTTATATTGGAATGCAAGAAGATGCGTATTTTAACTAGTTAGGCGATATTTATGAACTGGAACCCGAATGATCAAGATATATATGCAGGACTTTCAGGATTGAAGCTTCCGATTGAGGAATTTGAGTTGGGACACGGGATTGTTTTATCAGAAACGTACGCACATGTCTTTGGTCCATATATGGCTGCATTTAAAGAAGCTGAAAAAGGTAAGGCTCACCCTGCACCATGGAAAGCCGTAGGCGGTGGAATTGCTTTCGATATTTGGTTAGAGCTTACACTTCCGAAAGAAACGACGATATTCAAAAACATTGACAGGTTGAATACAATTTGGATTATCGCAGCCTTAATAAGAATAAAAGTCTTGCCGTTCGTAAAAGTACCGGTCATTTCAAATATCAAGTTCAAGGAAATTGCTACATCGAAAGAAGAAGCAAACTTTCACCCAATAGAGATACGACAAAATAATTTATTCGCAGGTATAGTAAAATCTTACTCCTTTAATAAAAAAGAGTTTGAATGGATTAAAGACAATTTGGCGACCGTAGGTAGTTTATTTGAAAAAAGTGAAAAATTTCAAACTGCATTACTTGCTTTAGATAGAGCCATAATAGAGACAAGATTTTCTATGGCACTGATGACCCTGTGGGGTGCATTAGAGCAGCTATTTTCGCCAGACGACAAACAAGAACTTAGCTATAGAATATCATTGAATATCGCCGCTTACCTGAAGCCAAAAGGTGAAGAAAGATTATTGTTATTCAAAAGTGTTAGAAAACTATATACAGCTCGTTCAAAAGCAGCCCATGGCAACCCGACTGAAGATGCAGAAGAATTTATTCAGACCTATAATATTTTAAAAGAGGCATTTATTAAGATGACGGTCGAGAGCCAAGTCCCTACACAAACCATTTTTGAAAAGCTTATTATGCTTGACTAAATAGCGCCTAACAGCAGTTTTGCATAAGTTGAGCTGACGAACTAAATTTAAACTGTAAATCATTATTCAGCTTTTGTTCATAGGTTAAGCAGGCGAATATAAATATCCAACCTTCGCAAAGCCGTTTACCATTTACCTATTTCAAATGACTAAACTAATTGCAATTCTACTTATCGGTTTGACTTCTTGTCAGCAGCTTGAAAAGACAGAGGAATCGCCGACATTCAAAAGGGACCTGGTTGATTCGATGAACGCTCCCACGACCTCCGTTGCTGAAAAAATGTATAGCCTGGATGAAATCTATGAAAAGTATGTAAGCAAAGAACTGCTGTCCTATATTGAAAAAACGCATCCTGCCTGGTCGGTGCCCAATGAGCACATGTGGTATCCGCAGTTATTCAAAAAATATAAAACGGATAGTTCTTTAGTGAATTATGTAAGTGGAGACTTTGATTGCAATGGGAAAAAGGACGTCGCATTAATCGTTGACAAAGGAAAGAATAGTTTAGTTGCAGTTGCTTTTCTTTGGGTTGATAATGGTTTTAAAACCGTGGAATTAACAGAATTGGGCCACCCGGGAGAAAAAATTGAATTTGTCCTTACGTTATACAAGCCTGGACGTTACAATATTGCAGATCCTGACTTAGAGCCATCAGATCCCAAAATCGTAAACTTCAAATGTAATGCTGTGGGCATTGGCAAGTTCAAAGAACATTACGAAGGCGGTGACGACGTGTATTATTGGGAACAAGATCATTTGCGCTCATGTGTAATTGAAAAGTAGCTGCGTATCACAATGTGTTTATTCAATGCTGGCTGAAGCATACAATTTGAACATGTAACCTCTATTAAACAACTACTGTTTTCAAGCTGAAGTATTTCAAATGCCAGGACTAAATAAACACAAACAACGTTAGGCGTAAGGCTACGGCAGTTCTTAATTCCTATCGCTAAAAGAAATTATAATATGAATATTGGTATTAATTTTTTTAAAAGCATTTACAATGATGATATTATCTATCATTATACTAAAGCTTCAACAGCAATTGACTACATTCTTTTTAAGAACCAGTTGCGATTTAATGGAGCTCGAAAGTCAATTGACCCAATGGAAAGTAGAAAAGCAAAAAGAGATACAGTTTATTATGACTCCGAGGTAGACAAACCTAGAGGTGATCAGCATTACTTAAATGTAAATGATTTGCATGCTTTTGTCGATGATATGGAAAAGAAATTTAATCAAATATGCTTTTGCCAAAATAAAAAGGGTGAAGATTTTGCAAGTGAAAATTACATATCAAATTTTGAAGGTCACGAAGAGCTATTCGGTTTTACAAAGTTGAGAATGTGGGACCAATATGCTGATAAATATTCTGGCGTTTGTATTGCATTTTCAAAAGAAAAAATACTATCACAGAACCGCCAAAAGTTTGAAATATTTGAACGTGACGTAGAATATCTAACCTTTCAAGAACTATTATCAAAAAAGATAGGTGATATTCAAGGAAATCATTTGGTAAATGTTGGAATAGAAAAGTACAGGAAACAACTTGAGGAACAGCTAATAGAATCCTTTTTTTGTAAGCACATTGATTATGATGGCGAAAATGAATATAGAATTGCGACTTTCTTTGATAAAGACAAATGCAGCTTTGAGACAATTCGTGATGAATTAGTTTTTGACAGAACTATGATGCTTGATATTTCGGATTGTGTGGTAGCTATTTTTGTTTCAAGTTTTGCAAACGATAGACAAAAAAATGATTTGCTTCAATATGCTTACAAACTTAATGTTGAAATTATTGAAATGAGATGGCAACATAATTCTTTTAAACCAAGGAACTTAAAAGAAGTGCATGAATTCGTTGACAGAATTGACAACGAAAAAAAATGAGAGCGATAAAGCCCTACGGGACTGGACGTGAAACATTCAACTATCCCACACAGGCGGCACATAACCGCTTTGCCCTCCTCAATGACTTTCAAAGATCTACTACCTGCTTTACCAGGAAGGTAGTGTAGGAACAGTTTATTTTCGCATGTGCTAGCTCATTTTGATTAAGCATGCAGGCACTAATTGTATTCTCTTTCATGTGTAACCCTTCCGTTTCCTAATTCCTTTCATCACTTACATCCAATAGTCAAAACTATTTTCCATCCAAAATAGTACTTATAGCCCCCATCTGCGTCTATTCTGGTAGGTAATATCACCCCGGTTTTTTATTTGGGTGATTTAGCCAGTTTAAATCCCAACCAAACTAATGCTTATGCGGGTCCCCATATATTGTTTGCTGCTATCAATATTTGCCTTGTACTCCTGCATCACTGGCAGAACGCCTTCAGAATCCTCTCTAGGCGAATACCAGGTAACCGTACTGGCGCATGATAGGGAAGGAGCGGTAAACAAAGTCATGAAGACCTGTTCCTCTGAACGCATTTCATCCAATATCGAAACAACCCCACATGGCTCCTTCACCGATCTAATAAAAATCGGGTTCACCCTTACCAGCATATCCGAATCCCGGATCTCCAAAATCAATGACGACCTCCTGTCCACTACCTCCGTCGTCAATGTCAACATCACAAAAATTCATTAGATTTTTCCCCTATGAAAATCCAGGGAAACCTCGAACTAAATAATGCCCTCACCAACTCATTATTTACATAACAAACATACTCAACCTAAAATATGCCTGCCCAGAATAAAAACTCTAACAACATCATCCAGGTAAGCAAAACACAAAAACTCTCCGAACTTCAGACTGTCTGCAGCGCCTCATTGCGGATATTCGATTCCTGCGCCGCCTGTCGTTACCGTACCCTCCGCAATTCAGCGTCTTCAGCCTCTGCTCATATCACGTGATCGAATAGAGGAATTTTACAAAATGTTGTAAACCTTGTATTATCAAGGGAAGAAAGTGATCATAGTGAATATTGTAAGCAGTAGTAAAGATCGTTGTGCGCTGGCCCGGCAAAGCGGCGGAGCTTCGCGTTTGCCTAGACCTTTTGGTTCCTTTTGGGGCAATGCCAAAAGGAACATATAAAACTTGCCGAAGGCATATCACCTCATCCATAATCCTCCATCATCCAAAAAACCTCCTCCAAACCCTAAAACCACATTGAAACTAAAAACCACTGGCATCATTTTAACTGTATTCCATTATGCACATCAGGAAAGCCCATCTCAACGACTCCAAATCCATCCGCGATCTTCTCGATCAATTAGGCTACCCGGGCACCAAAGACTTCCTCAAAGACAAAATGAAAATAATTCTGGCCAATCACAACGCCGAATTACTGGTATACGAATTAGAAGGAAGGGTAGTAGCCTTCATGGCGCTTGAATTTTTCACCCAGCTCGCAGTCAAAGGAAAATTCCTGCGCATCAATTATTTCTGTGTCGATTCCGCCTATCGCGGCACGGGCATAGGCAAGGAAATGGAGCACTATTGCGAAGCCCTCGCTTATGAACGATACTGCGACCGTATCGAATTACACTGTCATGAATCCCGCACCGATGCCCACCAGTTCTACCTCCGCCAAGGCTTCATCGAATCCCCCAAATATTTCGTCAAAAAAATGAATGGACGCTAGGTATGTATTCATTGAAGGAACACGCAATATGTATTGCATATTTAGCATGAAATTCAGGCACTATCCAGTAATTTCATATCATGCCAGCCAAAACCATTACCAACTGCCTATTCCCAATACTACTTCTTGTAGCAATAATTGCTTGTAATAATAATACCCAATCAACAAAAGAAAGTAAGTCCAACACAGAAAACAAAACACCGGATAACGACAGTTCAACTTATCAATTTCTCATTCCCAAAGGCTGGACATCAGAAACAATGTCTTTTCCTATAGAATTTGCACCAAAGATTCCTTACACCGGTATAGAGGATCTGCGTTTCTCTCCGGGGTGGGAACCAGTAGAAAATGAAGAACACTGGACCTACAGTTTCCTCTGGTGGCTTAATGGAGATGTGAAGATTGATGAAAATATCCTGCAACAAAATTTAAAAGAATACTATACCGGATTAGTGGGTAGAAATATTGAGAAAAGAGGTATCCCTTTTTCCAAGGTCTTACCTGTCGATGCCAGGATAAATAAAATCGCAACAGCCAATTCTGATATCGAAACTTACCAGGGAACCATCACCATGACCGATTACCTCGATAAAACCTTCAAGCCTATTACTCTGAATTGCATGGTCCACCGAAAAAATTGTCTTTCTCACACTGCACTCATCTTCCAGGTTTCCCCTCAGCCCAATACCCATCCCATATGGAAAACCATGAACAAGCTCCAGGAAGATTTTAAATGTGGAAATTAAAGTCTTAAAACTCTCTTTGCGCTCCTTTGTGCCTTCGTGCCTTTGTGGCCATTCTCTCCGTGTATCTCGGTGCCGCAGTTCCCCTGTGGTTCAATCTCTCTTTGTGCTCCTTTCCGCCTTCGCGCCTTCGTGGCAAAATCCCCGTGTCCCTCCGTGTCGCCCTGTATTCTAAGGTTTACAAACTGCCAAAAAAGTTTCTAAGTAGCTCTCAACAAATGGTGTTTGACGTTTAATCACAGCGAACATTCTATATAAGATCTTATTTCGAACGATGTTAATGGTACTCATTTTTGATTTCCCCTTTTCTAATCGTTTTAAATAATAATCTCTTAGTTCTTTATCATGTTGAATAGCGGTTTTTGCAGAAAGATCAAGCAAAGTTTTCATGTGCTTGTCAGCATGCTGATCGACTTTAGTTTTCAGTTTAAGACTTGTCCCTGACTCGTAAGGAAAGGGAGCTGTGCCACAGTAACATGCAA
>NZ_JCANTR010000044.1:0-6886 GCF_059568575.1 Flavisolibacter ginsengiterrae DSM 18136 | reverse complement strand
GTAAAACATCGGTTGCAGATGCTTAAAAGTAGACTGCTTTGCGCAAGCATACAGCGCCACTTCCTTTTCTTTACAAATGCATGCAGCGACCATAAGGCCGACTGCTAATAGGATGCTGAGACAAAGGTAGTAAGATCATAAATTAAGTAACAGCTGAGAGAGAAAGTAATCAAACGGGAAACGGATTAAAGGTATTATCAGCTGCAAGGAAAACTACTGTGCAGCAACGAAAGCCAGCAACACCAGAATATTTGGAAAACCCTTGAAAGTCAACGTAACTTTATGAGAACAACCAGCTATCTCTTTACATAGGAACCGGTGTTGTACGCTGCTTTTTCAAAAACCGTTACAAGTTGCACGATAAAATCTAAATAACTTCGCCTTACTGTCGTATGTGTAGCTTACAACACAAGTTCCTGTATTTATTAAGGCAATTTCATTCTTGTCCTTGCGAACAACAAATGGAACGATGTTCACGTAGAAATGTCCATTGTCAAAATTTAATGGGAAAATTTTGTATGCAACAAATGACTTGTCAACCTGAAGCCTGTTTGATATTTCTGCTGAGTCAACCAAAACAATCCTTTTCGTTAAAATAACTGTTTGCAAGCTGTCAGTAAACAAGTCGTCCTTAAGAATAAGCAAAGTGTCATAAATTGACTTGTCGCTCTTTGATGTAAAAGTTATAAAGTGTTTGACTGCGTCGCTATAAATGTTTCCTTGTCCCCTTTTGGTTGTTGTGTTTATTGTCTGGCTAAAACATATTGTCGGGAAAAGAAAAATTAGGAAAGCAAATTTTATCATGTCTTAAAGATGCACTTTGAGGATGTTTCCACAAGTAGCGTACAACGTTTAGTATTTACGCAATTATACGCAATATATATTTTTTTAATTAGCTGACTTTCATCACTTTTCCATTGCGCTATTTTTATTGCGCATTGCGCCAATCATCCGTCCCATTCTATCCCACCCTGCTTCCAAAGACTATCCAATGGACTTTCAATAACAACTAATTTTTCTTTGGCAACATGCAAATATCGGGTCGTGGTTTTAATGCTGAAATGGCCCAATAATTCCTGGATGTACCGGACATCTGTCCCCTTCTCTAATAAATGAGTGGCAAAAGAATGCCGCAAACTATGAAAGCCTATCTCTTTTTTTATTCCCGCTTTTGCTTTTGCTTGTTGAAAGACGGCCTGGGCGCTCCTGGCACTATAAGGCATACCTGGCACAGTACTTTCAAAAACAAACTTTAACGGCTTTATACTACTTTTTTTATAATAACTGGTAAGTATATCTTCTAAAATAGGACTTAGAGTTACATAGCGGTCTTTTTTGCCTTTGGCTTGTTCTATTAGTATCTGGCCCCTTTGGCGGTCAAGGTGCTTCCATTGCAAATGTATTACCTCACTTACCCTTAGCCCTGCGCTGTAAGCCGTAAATAACAGGGCTTTATGTTTTAAAAAATTTACTGCATTAAATAAACGCGACAACTCTTCTTCACTCAGTACTTTGGGTAACTTTAGGGGTTTTTTTGGCCGCGGTATTTCCCAAAAAAACTTATCTTTTCCCAACACCTGTTCAAAATAAAACTTAATGGCATTAATACGGCTGTGTAAGGTATTTTCAGAAAGATGAAGCTTCTCAAAGCAATAAATCAAATACCTCCGCAAGTCATCTGTGGTCAATGTATCTACATGTTTATTTTTCAATAACTGCAGCAATTGCAAAAATTCATTCCGGTAGGTTTTTAAGGTGGAAGCACTGTATGCCTTCAATTTTAATTGTTCTATAAACCTTTGAAGAGCAGCAATATTTTCGGAACACAGTTTCCAGTCAGCAGACCTGGTTATGTTCCCACTGATCTTAATACCAGCTCCGGTACTATAGGAAGCTAACCGGGTTTTTGTTACCTGTTCTTTCTTTTTAGAATACTGTATCAACATAGTATCGTCTAAAACTGCAATTTCTGCTAATGATTCTTTGACCAGCTTTTGTGCAGCCTGCGTAAAAGGCAGGTACCAGCATCGGTGTGATTGGCTCCATTTGATTTCTTTGATTTGCCGGATGACTGTTTCCAACTCCCGGGAAAGTGTACATTGAACAGCAATGAATTCCTGTCCTCTATATACCAAAGGACATAAACAAACAACAGGATGCATGTCAGTATAGTTTTATAAGAAAATTAAATTAAAATATAATTTATATTATCCCAACTAATACCTGTTACAATAACACGATGTTGCTGCCAATAGGTGACTTATTTAGGTGTGTGCCCTAATGAAATACAGTTTGGTACTTTGCATATGACATCACTTCAAGATTAAACAACAATTGACAAATAACCATTGACCATCAACGATAAGGCTTATTTCATCGGCACCCATTCATCAATGATCTTTGGCTTTGGTTTGGTAAGCAGGGTTTGCAGACCCAGTTTCCTAACCTTATCTACCAGGTGGCCTGTAAAGCAGATTGGGATCTTGTAATCCTTCGCAAACTCTCCATGAAAAACTGCCTTCCAATTATAGTCATCCATATAATACATAAAATGCTCTTCATCTTCCTCGTTGGGCTTTGCTTCAATGACCACCAGGAAGTTTTCCTTCTCCGGCTTTGGCTTTTTTTCCCTTTTCTGTGCTTTACGGTTGTCTGCCTCCCTGATCATTAAAGGAAGGTATAGCTCGATGTCTTCTGCCTCCAGGGCTAAACAATGCAGGGAAGCCAATAGCTCATACAAGGCCCTTAACACCTGTTCATCTTCCATCCCCTGGTTCTTTAAGGCTATGGCCTTCCTTTTACATTGGTTATATAAGATATTACTCCTTCGGTGGGTATACACATGCCGGTACATCAGCGAGGCGAGTGTGCTTGACCTTCCAAAATGTGAGGAAGTCCGCCTGCTTCCTTCAAAGGCAGGATCTTTAAAAAAACGCTTAGTATCCACACCCGGTTTGGTGCGGACCCTGTACTCCCCTTCGGAGCGGTAAAAATTGATATTGCCATCAATGGTGCCAATGCCCTTGATGTAGCCTACTTGTTTTGGCATAGGATATTGTTTTTAGGATTTGAGCACTCCAAATACTAAAATATTTAGTAAAGCATAAAGGTATCGCCTGCTTAATTTATCCACATCCTGTAAAAACAACTATACGTAGGGGTGAGCTCCCCTATAGCTACCCCCGGGCAACGCCCTATCTACTCCCTACCTGAGGTATGGATACTCCGTACGAACACGGAGTATCCATACCGTTACTATACTGTAGATAGGGAGAAAATAGGGAGAAGGTAGGGAGGAGGTAGGAATGTCGAAAGCCGAACAGGTGAACAAGGAAGAGGGAACCGCAGAACATCGAACAAGCCTGCCCGACTTCATTATTCAGGCGGGGAATGATGAAGGAGTATAGGACGGCGCGGCATTATTGGCGAAGACATATCTAAGGACAACTGAACAAGATGCTCCATTTTCAATGTTCAATGACCAATTTTCAAAAGAAAGAAGGAGAACTAAGATTTATGGGATTAGAAGGATGAATGAAGACAGGGTAGCCGCAGACTGAAGCCTGGGTACTGGGTTTAGGAAATTCCTGGGGATAAGTTACCTCCATACAGGACTTATGCCCCAGACCCTCTTTATTCAATTAGCAGGAGTAAAATGCGAAAGCCTTTCAGGAAATATAATTTTCTGAAAGGCCTTTAATTTTTCAGCTCCTTCATTACTGGTCCTGCCTGGTTCCTTTATCCTCAGCATCCTGGCGGGGAGTAACTGGGGCAGGAATATCGCTTATTGATTTATCTGAAAAATCATTGGGTTGCTGATCGATATATTCCGGTTGGTTTTTCAACTGGGAGTCTGTTTCAGTTGGTTTGGGGTAGGACTCCGGCCTGTCCTGCCTGTTAGTTTCTTTGTTCATACTTTATATGTTTTTGTGTTTATGTCTATAAAATCATTAAGCCCTTAATAGGGCTTAATGATTTAAATTCTAGCAAGAATCATTTGCTATGGTCAATGGGGTATTACATACCACCCTGTCCACTGCGGGAACCACTTCTATCGCTATCGCTTCCGCTGCTGCGATCGGTGTTTCCGGTTCCTGTGCTGCCACTACGGCCCTGGTCACCACCTTGTAATCCAGAGTCCTTGTTAGAGCCACCCATTGATCCACTTTGTGAACCACTTGTGCCTTGACTTTGATTTCCTAATCCACCAGTTCCACGCTCATTTCCGGATTGAGAACCACTTTGTGATCCACCCATTCCAGACTTAGAACTATCAGAACCTGATTGAGAACCGCTAATGTTCTGGCTTTGTCCGCTCAAGTCACTTGATCCGCGCTCTGTTCTACCCATACCGGATTGAGAACCACTTTGTGATTGATTTCCCAGGTTTGAGTTAGAATTCTGATCTTGATTTTGATTTCTGTTTTCTGCCATAACTGTTTTTTTAAAAGTCAAAAAATTGAGAACCGATTTATATATAAAAATTATATGCCTGACTACTGTTGAACTCCTTGCTGTTATATTATTTCCTATTTTATTTAATTGTTTAAAAATTCTACAACTGAGCAGTAGCGTTAATGTAGAACTTCGTCAACAACTCCTGAATTGCTGAATAATTTTTACTGATCCGCTACCTGACCGTCGAAATCGCTTCCTGTTACAGTTCTTTTGGTTGTAACCCCGGAGCCGCGTGGCTGTGAAGCCCTGTTGCCACTGGCATCTGTTGCTGAGCGATGATCCATGTCTGCTGTGCCACCACCTGAGGTCGATGCATTTTGCCTGTCATTGGTTTTAGCACCTGATTCCTGCAGGCTATCACTGTCATGCACACCTGTTTTTTTATTGTCTTTCATGTTATCTCCTTATTTTAATTGTTATCAATGATTATTGGATGTTACTTTTTCATTTCCATCTGAGCCATTCTGCGCTCTTCCCAGGCCATCCCTGTTTCTCTGCTGGCTTGGTGTTTCAAATTCCTTATGTCTTCCTTTTTCACCCTTTTGAATGGCATTGACACCTTTTTTTGGTGTGGATGCATTTTTTTCTTTTCGCATAAGTTCAGGTTTGATGAGGTAAAATATCTGGTGGGATGTATAACTAACAGGGAAAAAACTATGCCGTAAGAAGCAGGCTATACAGTATAAAAATGAGATTAGCAATCTCAACTACCGTTTTGTAAGAAGCTGCGTCATCAGTTCTTTTAATTCTTTTTGGTATACCTGGTTTTCACTTTTCATTTCTCCTGATGGTACAATATTATGACCTAAGACTGCAAACCATGTTTGACCAGAGCCCGGTACAAATAATCCATGGCTTCCCCAATTGGAAGGAAGACTTCCCCTGCCATGATCAGTTGTAATTAGAAAGGTTGTTTTGCCTGCATATTCCTTCATAGATTGAACCATGCGCCAAAGCTCACCTATCATGCGATCAGCATTGTTGGCCTGCTCCAGGTATTGATCATACCTGTTTTCATGTCCTGCATTGTCGGTGCCACTGAAGCTCAGGAATACCACTGAAGGTTTATTTTTTTGGATGTATTCCTTGCTGGCTATATAGGTTAGCTCGTCATAACGGGTCTCCGTCTTTTCTGCGATCACTTCAGACTGCAGGGTATTTAATAACTTTTGCCCTATAGAAAGTTCTTTACTGTTTACATTCTCAAAGCCACTATTGATCACAAAACTGCTTTTTTGTTTATTGAGAATGTAAGGGAATACATCCCAGGAAGTGAAGGCAGCAACTTTTCCTTTGTATGCCGGTGAACTATTCAATAATTCCAAAATATTCTGGTTGGTATTTTTTGTTTTGGAATTACTGTTGATAGCAAGGTCCACGGATCCGGTAAGCAATTCACTATAGCCGGGATAGGAGAGCGCATAAGGGTTAGAAACGTTTACCTTGTTCTGCCATTTCCTGTTTCCATATAGTTGTCCATCATGAGCAATAACATTCCAGAAAAAAGGCATCAATTTTTTTCTTCTTTCTGTTACGTCCTTATCCCAGTACAATGCTTTGATACTTGAGTTGAGGGGAGTTGTTTCATTATCATTGATCAGGGCAGAATCTGCCCCATTGTATAATTCCTGCCAGCGAAATCCATCTAGCGTAATAATGAAAAGCTTGTTCTGCGGATCAAGAGGTGTCATGGATCGTTGTGTATTACTCACAGAAACACTTAGGGTAACTAACACTATGCAGATCAACAGCGCTTTCATGTGTTATATAATCAAAAAAGTATACCAATATGAACAGTTGTTTACGATGTTCTTCAACCCTTTGGTAATGATCAATAAAACTGTTACGATTCTTCCTGCTGTAACAATAAGAGGTAAACTAACCTCAAATAGGGAAACAGGTTTGGTCCTGTTTTACTTTTTAATATAACAACTGTTTGCATAAAAAAGAGGCCGGGTTATCCGGCCTCTTAAAATAGGTAGTTCATCAACTATTGTTTAATGATCTGCTTTGTTATTATTCCCTGTAGTGTACTTACATTGATATAGTACATACCAGGAGGGATGTTGCCAAGCGAAATTCTGTCCTGGCTGCGTAGTTGTGTTTTTTGCAATCGATATTCTTTGATAACAGCACCAGATGTATTTACTATACGAACCTTAATATTTCCTTTGAAATTTTGATCCAGTGTCAGTGTGAATGCATCCTGTACGGGATTTGGATAAACCATAGCTGATGCTGTGGCCAGCTGCTCAACCATCACATTGGAAGACCTGCGTGTTGTTACAAATGAACCACCTGCGATTTCCAGCCAGTTGATATTCCATCCTGCACCTGAAGTGGACTGCAGCCTGATGGTTTGTGTACCTGCTGCAAGGCTGATGGTTGTTGAAACAGTCTGCCAGGTTTGCCATCCGCCGGTTGTGGG
>NZ_JCANTR010000043.1:0-7388 GCF_059568575.1 Flavisolibacter ginsengiterrae DSM 18136 | reverse complement strand
CATGTTACTGTGGCACAGCTCCCTTTCCTTACGAGTCAGGGACAAGTCTTAAACTGAAAACTAAAGTCGATCAGCATGCTGACAAGCACATGAAAACTTTGCTTGATCTTTCTGCAAAAACCGCTATTCAACATGATAAAGAACTAAGAGATTATTATTTAAAACGATTAGAAAAGGGGAAATCAAAAATGAGTACCATTAACATCGTTCGAAATAAGATCTTATATAGAATGTTCGCTGTGATTAAACGTCAAACACCATTTGTTGAGAGCTACTTAGAAACTTTTTTGGCAGTTTGTAAACCTTAGAATACAGGGCGGCACAGAGAGGAGCACGGAGAAAATAGTTTGTAGTTCGTAGTTTGTAGTTTGTAGTTGTTTAGGTTGAAGATGTTTTTTTATAACGGACATTTCTTAGGAGGAAGGAAGGTGGTTCGCAAGCTCACCAGAATTTTGAACCACGGGGACACTTGGGACACTGAGAGAAAAAGGGAATTTACCACAAAGACGGAAAGACGGAAAGGAGCGCAAAGGGGGTTCGCAGGCTCACTAGAATTTTGAACCACAGTGACTCGGGGGACAGAGAGGGACATAAGGGAGTTTGTAGTTTGAAATTTTTAGTTTGTAGTTTTTTAGGTTTCAGAGGATTTTCGATAGCAGGCATTTAATAGGATGAAATATTGAGTTCGCAGGCTCACTAAAAAAAGTTTATCACATTGACACATAGGGTGCATATAGGCACATAGAATTGCCTTAAGATCAGAATTTTTTAATTCTTTCTTCTTAGCGCTTCTTTGTGGCTTTGTGTTTTTGTGGCCAAGTTTACCACCATAGGATAAAGAAGATAGTAGAGAGCTTTGAACGTAGCTGGCTGAGGGCAGTGGTTAGCTGGTTCTTGACAGTTTGCTCGGACAATTGGAGCTGCTGCGCTATATCGGCAATGGTAAGGTGACCAAACCTGCTTAGCCTGAATATTTCCTGCAGTCGCGGGGATAACTGGCTGATGGCTCCATGCAGTTTTTCCTGGAGCTCCTTGGCATACAACTCTTCCTCGGTTGTTAATTCCATAGTGGGAAGAGTAGAAACCTGGTCAGCGTATTTTTGATGGTTGCTGTTTTTTCGGATGTGATCAATAATACGGTACCGCACCGCGGCAAATAAAAATGCACGCAAGGATACATTGACCTGGATATGTTCCCTCTCCTGCCAGAAATGCACAAATAAATCATGAATGATATCACGGGCTTCCTCTAGTGATGAGAGCCGTGCTGCGGCAAACTTGATGAGCTGTGGTGCGTATTGTTCATACAACTCCGAGAAGGCTGCTTCGCTGCCCTGCTGCAAGCGAAGGATGAGTTCTTTGTCGTTATATGGTAGGGTTGAATTCAAACTGGTGATTGATAGTGATGGTTTGGTAAAGAAAAGAAAATTATTGGAAATGTTATTTTGGTAGACAAGAAATGAGGGTGAGGTGCTGCGCAGGGGTGCAAGGAAATTGAACCACGGAGACACGGGCGACAGGGAGGAACACGGGGAAGATTGCCGCAAAGACGCGAAGGCGGGAAGGAACACGAAGAGAAGTTTATAGTTTGTAGTTTGTGGTTTGTAGTTGTTTAGGTTGGAGATGCTTTTTGATGGCAGACATATCTTAAGATGAATAAAGAGGGTTCGCAGGCTCACTATTTATTTTACCACATAGAGCACAAAGGATACACATAGGCACATAGAAAGTTTATAGTTTGCAGTTTTTAGTTTGCAGTTCTTTAAGTGGAAAATGCTATATAAAAGCAGTCATTTCTTTGGACTAAAAGGATGATGATAAGCCTGTCTTGAGATTGTTGATGGATTCTGTAATTCTATCCACCAAATCAATCCCGATAGTTCAATAACCCATGTTGACTTGCCGTATGCAGATTACGCCAAACACGATTTATTTCTGTCTCAGGGTTTATAGCCATCATTCCGCAATAAGGATATAATTCATCAACAAGGCGTCTTGAAATTAATGCCAATTCCCGGCTTTTTTCACTGAGTTTGTTCAATTGTTCCGGTGAAACAGATCTCCGCGACGTACATTCTTCCCATGCTGACTGCACAGCTAAATAAAATGACTCCCTGGCTTGTTGCAAATTAGTTTTGGCCCCATTTAGTTTTTGTTGTAAAAGTTTTAATGATCCTGTTGCATAATTTTTATATGCGGCCTTTTCTTTTAAGATTATTTCGCAGAGATCAAGAAAACGACAACCCATACCTGAACTGTTTACAGCTAAAGTGGCTTCTGCAAATTGTAAAAATGGAAATTGATAAATAGGATGATCTAAGAAAACCTGCCTGGGATGAATAATGAAACACCTGTTTTGCGGAACATAAAGTTTATTTACTTCAAAACTGTTGCTGGCAGTAGCGAGCATGCCTATGCTCTTCCAATCTTTATGTACGGTTACTTCATTTCTTAAAAAAAGAAATGACCTGATCATGGGGCTGCCATTTTCATTTTGCATGGCATTTCCATTTTTTTCAATAATACAATTGGCTGTAAATGCCGTAGCGTATGGTGCACCGGTTGCATATTTCCAAAAGCCCGTTATTTCGTAACCCTGAGATGTAATTTTTGCAACACCAGATGGATGGCCGCTGCCTGCAAAACAGGTTTTATCGTTATTGAAAATATCTTTCACTACTTCGGGTTGCAAAAACCCGATGAACCAATTGGCTCCACTGCAAAGAGTGACCGTCCACCCCGTGCTGCCATCCGTCCAGGCGATGCCTTCCTGAATTTCTAATGCACCAGGTAATGAAAGCTCCAAACCATTAAATTTTTTCGGCACAAAAAGATTGAACCATTTTTGCCCGTAGATTGCCGCCAATTGATCTGGATGCAATGATCCCATCTGTTCTGCTTTTACAGACGACTCACGGATAATATCAGACACTGCCGGATCAATGAATGCAGATGGATGTGGTATTTCGTTCATTTTGGTGATCAGTTAATTGCAAAAGAAGTAAAGAAATTTTCCCGCCGCACAATTTTTCTCCATTGATAAAAGCCCTGGATGGCTACAACAAAAAGAAATAAAGTGAGTGCAGCAAAAAGTGGAAGTTGCTTGTACCATAATAATGGCATGGCAAATGCATTTGATATATTCAGCAGTATCCAGTTTTCTATTTTGCGTTTCGCCAGCAACCACATGCCAGCCCAGGCAGTGGCGCTTACCCATGCATCCCAAAATGGAACAGTTGAAGGAGTAAAATTCTTTGGCATCAGGGCAAGCAATGCAAAACTTATGGCTACAATCAACATCACAGTTATCCAATCTTTACGATTGCAATAGCTGATCTTTACCAGTGGCAGGTCTTTCTTTTTTATCCAATACCACCAACCATAAACACTCATTATAACATAGTAGCCGTTCAGCAGGCATTCTGCATACAACCCTGCTACAGTCAAAATATAAATGGAGATCAAGGTGCCTGCTATACCCGTTGGGTAAAGCCAAATTTTATTTGCTTTCGCAAACAATACTTCTGCTACACCAAGACAAACAGCAACCCACTGCAACCAGTCAGTTGTCTTCATTTGTTGTAAAAGAAGATTCCACCAATGATGTAAACTCATAATGATTTTATTTTGTCCCTACGCCGGCATTACCCGGATCAGGTGTTTGAAAGAAACAGTCTTAATAAAAAACTTCTTTCAATGGGTATAATCTCAGCCTTCTTTTCATTCTCGTTTGATTGCTATCAGGACGAAAAAAGGCACCCCTTTTGAGTAAAGCAATGCAAATGTAACCGCTAAATATGTCTTCGTATTAAAACATCTGCAATTCATATTGAAACCCTTTCAAGATACTTTGAATGAAAATTCATCTTGTTGAAATCCTACAGTTAAATTGTATTACCCATGATTGAAAGCGCAGGGTTAATCATTATTTCACAGCTATATATAAGGATTTGCCATTTTTGAAAAGTTGTTGGTTGGAAATCCAGATTATCTTTTAATGCCTGGTCAATCATTTTACTGCATCAGGGAGCCTGTTAATCGCCACTCAGATAGTCTAATACTTTTTCCATGGCGGTATAGATCATTTGAAGTTCCTGGGAACTGATGCAATAGGGAGGCATGCAATACAAAACATTGCCAAGGGGTCTTAATAAAACTTCACTATTGAGACAAAGCTGGTATATTTCTTTACCAATGTTATTAAAGTAAGAGCTATCCCCTTCATTGAGTTCTATGGCGAGAATGGTGCCGCGGTGACGGATATCCCTGATGGCAGGATGACCCTGCATGGATTGTACAAACCAGGCATGGGAACCTGAAATTCTACAGACCTGCTGGAGAGTGGCTGATTCACGGAGTATTTCAAGACTTGCTAATGCTACTGCGCAAGCGAGTGGATTGGCAGTATAGGAATGACCATGGTAAAAAGTCTTATGCAGTTCAGGTGAATTAAATGCCTGAAAGACCTTGGTGATGCATGCGGTGACACCCATTGGCAGATAGCCACCGGTTAGTCCCTTGGACAAGCAAACCAAATCAGGGGTTTGCTGCAGGTAGTTCATCGCAAACATTTTACCTGTACGGTAAAAGCCCGTCATCACTTCATCTGCAATACATAAAACACCGAAAGATTTTACAAGTGATAAAACTGCATCAAGATGTTTGGGCTTGTACATACGCATACCAGCAGCCCCCTGGACGAGCGGCTCAAAAATGAAAGCAGCGATATCACCTGCATACAGCAATGACTCTAGTTGCTGCAGGCATTCCGAAAGATTACCAGCATTGGGCAGGGGTATGTGCACTACATCGAAAAGCAATGATTGAAAAGGTGCTGTAAAAAGGCTGCGTGCACCCACGGACATGGCGCCAAAAGTATCGCCATGGTAAGCGCCTTCAAATGCTATAATCTTTGTCTTTGGCTGTCCCTGGTTGGCCCAGTACTGCAATGCCATTTTTAGCGCCACTTCCACCGCGGTGGATCCATTATCGGAATAAAATATTTTACTGAAATTGCCCGGGAACAAGGACAACAATTCATTAGCCAGGGTTATTGCAGGCGTGTGTGTGAACCCGGCAAAGATCACATGCTCCAGCCGGGTGGCCTGCTCTGCCAGTTTTTTATTGATAAAGGGATGGGCATGCCCGTGCAGGTTGACCCACCAGGAGGAGATGCCATCGATAAATTTGCGGCCATCGGAAGCAAAGAGCCAGGCGCCTGCACCATGTGAAATGTGTATGGGAACCGGCGCTCCTGACAATGGAGTAAAGGGATGCCAGGTTGATTCTTTGTCAGCTTGAACAAAATCCATGAAGTAATCTTTTTAACTGCGAAGCAATACAGGCAGCATAGAGCATGAGGTTGCGGCCAGAGGTATCGTCAAAATGAGGTATGGTTAGCAATTTGGTAAGGCCACTGTGTTGAGTGATGTACCTGCGGGAGGTGGTAACTTCCCTGCCATTAAATATAATTCCCGCTATACTTAGGCCTGCTGTACGCAGGGCATGTATAGTGAGCAAGGTATGGTTGATGCTACCCAGGTAATCCTGGGTGACCAATACCACCGGACAGCCTAACTGCTTCATCAAATCAATATTGGTAATGCCATTACATAATGGCGAGAACACACCTCCCGCAGTTTCGATGATCATACCATTGGTAGTGGAGGGCAGTGAACAATGTTCTATTTTAATTTTGATACCTTCTGAAGCTGCCGCAGCATGGGGAGATACAGCTTTTTTCAAACGGTATGCTTCAGGGTGTATGGTGGTTACAGGATTGGAAATATGGTTTTGCACAAAATGGCTGTCCGAAGCATGAAGGTCGCCGGCCTGCACAGGCTTCCAGTAATCAAAATG
Organism: Flavisolibacter ginsengiterrae DSM 18136; assembly: GCF_059568575.1. Lineage (NCBI taxonomy): Bacteria > Pseudomonadati > Bacteroidota > Chitinophagia > Chitinophagales > Chitinophagaceae > Flavisolibacter > Flavisolibacter ginsengiterrae. Next base: position 1,529 of record NZ_JCANTR010000043.1, on the reverse strand, counting down.
AAGTGCTTCCACCAGCAAGGTGGAAGCCATGGTTTTGCCGATGCCGGTATGAATACCTGCCACTACAAGTTTCAAGACGCTGAGGGATTTGAAATGGAAGAACTGTTATACCCCGTATTCAACTCCCTGCTGAATGCCGGGCGTGGATGGAGACCTAAAAGTTCTAATAGTGACAGATCAGCCCCTATGCCAGGATTGGGGGTGGTCAGTAACTTATCACCGATAAATATGGAGTTGGCCCCGGCCATGAAACACAAGGCCTGTTCTGCCAGTGACATATTGTTTCTACCTGCTGAAAGTCGTACAACAGTACGAGGCATGAGTATACGCGAGGTTGCAATCATTCTAATCAAATCAACAATATGTACCGGGGGCTGATCTTCTAAAGGAGTGCCTTTAACAGCGACCAGTGTGTTAATGGGTACAGATTCGGGATGCTGCTGAAGTGTAGCCAATGTGAGTAAAAGCCCAATACGATCTTCGTTTGTTTCTCCCAGCCCGATTATGCCACCAGTACATACTGATAGTCCGGCGTTGCGCACATGCTGCAGGGTTTGCAGCCTGTCATTATAATTGCGGGTGGATATGATTTGAGTGTAATACTCTCCCGATGTGTCGAGGTTGTGATTGTAGGCATAGCAGCCGGCTTCTTTGAGTCGCATGGCCTGGTTTTCGGTGAGCATGCCCAGGGTGCAGCAAACCTCCACTCCCATCTCATTAACTGCGGTAACTATTTCGAGGACACGGTCAAAATCACTATTGTCACGTACCTCGCGCCATGAAGCGCCCATACATATGCGTGAGGCGCCTTTATCGCGGGCCTCGCGGGCCAGCGAAAGCACTTCTTCTTTCTTCATGAGCGCATGCACGTTGATGCCTGTCTGGTAGCGGGCAGCCTGGGGACAGTAGGCGCAATCTTCGGGGCAGCCACCAGTTTTGATAGACACCAGGCTGCTTAATTGCACTTCGCCTGAGGTGTTATATTGGCGATGGATGGTGGCGGCATCATAAAGAAGATCAAGCAGGGGCCTGTTGTATATTTCTTCAATTTCTGTTCGGGTCCAGTCTGATTTTATGGGCATGGTTGGGAATGAATATTTGAAGAGAGGTTAAGGTGTTGGGTTTTGGGCATTTGTGATTAATGATACGTTTCCAAAGGTTTGGATGAGGATAAGACGATTTGAGATTGGGTAGGTACTATTGGGGGGAGGGGAACTTGCCTTCGGCAAGTTTTATTTATTCCTTTTGGCATTGCCCCAAAAGGAACCCTTTGTTTTAATTCTATCATTTTTACTCAACATTATTACTACTATTATTTGGGGGTGCAGGGGGTGTTAAAAACAGCTCTCTGTGTTAATAACTTTATTAGAAAAGTGGGCAGGGTGAACTATAAAAGGACCAAGTTTTCCAGAACTATTTTTTGTATTAGTCCCTGCCCCACTTCTCTATACTCCGAGGTCCAACTAGAATTATCTCTTTGAACTATCAAAGGTTTTTTTGACTAGGAGTATTTTTTATAACTATTAAAA
>NZ_JCANTR010000042.1:0-9317 GCF_059568575.1 Flavisolibacter ginsengiterrae DSM 18136 | reverse complement strand
AAGATGTGTGAATGACACTCATGGCTAAACAGATCAATAGTTTTTTTGGAGAGGTCGGCTCCGATGATGTGTTGAACTTTCATAGCTTTGCTTTTAGAAGTAAACAAATCAAGGTTGCTAGCCTAAGACCTTTAATTAGTCTTTAAGGACTTAATATTCTAACTAGGCCTTAGCAACCGTGGGGGAAGAGTGAGGACTAATACAGGGGTAAGACCGCAAGTCTATGTCTCCGTCAAGTTCACCTCACTTTTCTTCCCACAAAATTCTTAATCTTTCTTTTTTCAGCTATTCAATATGTCAATGAACTAATTTGATCTAAAGGTCCCCGTGGTTCAAAATTCCAGTGAGCCTGCGAACCATCTTCGTGTCCCTTCGCGTCTTAGCGTCTTTGCGGCAAACCTTTCCTGCGCGCTCCCACAAAAAAATCTCCCCCTTCTTAGTACTATCGCCTTCCCGATTCGTCTTACAATGGCTGTTGAGCAATCTATAGCCTGGGTTACTATTACTGCTCATTAAAAAATCACTAATGAACCAGATTCTTGCTGCTCTCATTTTTACGCTCTTTTCATTTTGTTCATTCTCCCAGGACTACAAGAACCCAAAGATCCCCATAGAAAAACGCATCGCCGATCTCATTAAGCGCATGAACCTGCAGGAGAAAGTGGCGCAGTTGCAAAGCACCCATGCCTCAAGGCCCAGGCTTACAGATGATTTTTTCAACAATACTAAGAAGATCGACTCCATGTACGCCAATGGTGTAGGAATGATCAACCCTGCCTTTGACGAAACCATGGAGCAAACCATCGAAAGAAGGAATAAGCTGCAGCAATATTTAAAAACGAAAACAAGACTGGGAATCCCCGTCATCTTTATAGATGAAGCCCATCATGGGCTGGTACAGAATAAAGTAGATGTCTTTCCCCATGGCATTGGCCTCGGATCAGCCTGGGACACTGCATTGCTAACAAAGATCTATGATTATGTAGCAAGACAGGCATCTTCCAGGGGAACAAACTTAGTGCTGGCACCAGTGGTAGATGTGGTAAGAGATCCCAGGTGGGGAAGAACAGGGGAGTGCTATGGTGAAGATCCATTTTTAAATGGTGTCCTTGGTGCTGCCGTGGTAAAAGGATTCCAGGGAAGTACCAATGGTATCATTGCACCAAACCATGTGGCCGCAACACTCAAACATTTTACCGGCCATGGCCAGCCTGAGAGCGGCAACAATACCGGCCCTGCCAATTACTCCATACGGGCATTACGTGAATATCACATAGAGCCATTCAGGTATATTGTGCAGCACGCCAACCCTTCCTGCATCATGGCTTCCTATGTCGAAGTAGATGAAATCCCTTCACATGCCAATAAATGGCTGCTTACAGATGTACTCAGGAAAGAATGGAATTATAAAGGCATTGTGGTGTCCGATTGGTTCGGCATCGACCAGTTAAGAGATAAGCACCGTTTTGCCACAGACCTCAAAGATGCAGCCATGAAAGCATTCAATGCCGGTGTGAATGTCGATCTGCCCTATGGTATCAATTATGCCAACTTACCACAATTGGTCAGGGAAGGAAAGGTGTCCATGAAAACCATTGACGAAGGAGTAGCTGATGTCCTCCGTGTTAAATTTCAAATGGGATTGTTCGAAGCAAAGGATATAGATGTAAACGAAGCCTTAGCCTTTAATCAAAAAACAGAAGGGAGAGCATTGGCATTAAGGATCGCGGAAGAATCTATGATCCTACTGAAAAATGACAATAATACTTTGCCCCTTAAGAAGGACCAATACAAAAAGATTGCTGTCATAGGGCCCTTTGGAAATATTAATCTTTTAGGCGATTATTCAGGTGTGCCATCAAAGAATGTTTCCATTTACGAAGGCATTAAAAATAAACTCGCATCCTTTGCAGGGCAGGATGGGAGCGGGTCCGTAGTGTTTGCACAGGGTTGCAAGATCACATCCAATGGTGACAGCATCTCTCAAAATAATTACCAGTTCATCGATTCGGTAAAATTCCCCAACAAGGAAGAAAATCAAAAGCTCCTCGCTGAAGCGGTGGAAACAGCAAAGACTGCAGACTTCATAGTATTGGCAATAGGAGAGAACGAACAATTCTCCAGGGAAGCATGGAAGGATCACCCTGGTGATATGACAGATTTGAATCTGCAGGGAGCACAGGAAGATTTGGTGAAAGCCATCGCTGCTACAGGAAAGCCATATATGGTGTACCTGATGCATGGACGCCCGCTTACCATTAACTGGATCGCCGCCAATGCTCCTGCTATCGTTGACGGCTGGTTCTGCGGCGAGGAGGCCGGAAATGCTTTTGCCAATATCTTGTTTGGTGATGTAAATCCTTCAGGTAAATTAACCATCAGCGTTCCCAGGTCCATTGGCCAGCTTCCGGTATTTTACAATGGCAGTCCCACTTCACACTTTTACAATTATGTCACTGAAAGCAATACACCATTGTATCCTTTCGGGTATGGCCTGAGTTATACCAGCTTCAGTTACGCCAAACCATACGTTGGCAGTTTAAGTACAAATCAGGAAGGTACTACCTCGGCAAATCCCACTGTTTCCCTGGCTGCAAATAAAAACTTCAATATTGTCATTAACACGGATATAACCAATGCCGGCACCAGGAAAGGAGATGAGATAGTACAATTATATGTTCACCAGAAATCCGGCAACAGTGTTGTAAGACCCGTTAAAGAATTAAAGGGATTTCTACGCATCACATTAAATCCGGGTGAAAAGAAAACAGTATCATTTAATATCACACCTGATCTGCTCAAACACTGGACTGCCGATATGAAATACGAAGTAGAACCTGGCACCTACGAAATCTTCATTGGCGGCAACAGCACCGATTTCGAAAAAACCGAGTTAATTATAAAGTAACCACTGTGCTCTTTGATTATAAGGAATGTCTGCTATTGAAATGCAACTTCAATCTAAAAAACTTCAAACTATAAACTTCAAACTATAAACTCTTTATGTGCCTATGTGGTGAAAAAAACTAAACATAATCAATGCCTCCAATACCACAGTCACAACCTACTATAAAACTCGTATTTAAAATATTAATTTGATTCTAAAAATTTCAATTGAAACGAACCATACAACCAGGAAAAACAGGCCACCACAGGACAATTGACAAGGCAATCGTTAGCATACCTGGAAGGAATAGTTTTCGCGGATTCTGGGTGCCCTTTTTTCTACATCATTAATTAAACCGACACTATGCATTTTCTGGGAACCATCGACATCCTTTTTGTTATCCTCTACCTGCTCGTTATTGCAGGCGTTTCCATCTGGTCCATCCGGAGATCAAAGGAATCGCCCTCCGATTATTTCCTAGCCAATAGAAACCTTGGCTGGTGGGTCATTGGGGCATCCATCCTGGCCAGCAACGTAGGGTCAGAACATATAGTAGGATTAGCCGGCACCGCCGCCAAGACCGGCCTTGTCATGGGTCACTACGAACTGCATTCATGGATCGTCCTTGTCCTCGGCTGGGTCTTCGTCCCATTTTACATGCGCAGCATGGTCTATACCATGCCCGAGTTCCTTGAGCGACGCTTCAACCCACAGTCACGTACCCTGCTATCCATCATTCAATTGCTCTCGTATGTCATCACCAAGGCCTCCGTCACCATATTCGCAGGTGCCCTGGTCTTCAATGCCTTCCTTGGCGTTGACTTCTGGACCGGCGCCATTATCCTCGTTGTGGTCACCGGTATTTACACTATCCTTGGCGGACTGCACACAGTCATGTACACCGAAGCTATACAGGCCGTAGTACTCCTGGTAGGATCTGCAGTATTGCTGTTCATTGGTCTCGATAAAGTAGGAGGCTGGCATAATGTAATCAGCTCTGTGCCCAAGGAAAAACTCAATATGTTTCCTTCCTTAAAAGATCCTGACTTCCCCTGGCTGGGCATTCTCATTGCCTCACCCATAGTAGGCATCTGGTACTGGTGCACCGACCAGCATATTGTGCAGCGCTGCCTCGCCGGCAAAAACGAAAGAGAAGCACGCCGCGGTACCATCTTCGCCGCTTACCTCAAGCTCTTACCTTTTTTCATATTCCTCATTCCCGGACTCATCGCCTATGCGCTCCAGGCACAGGGCAAGATTGTACTGACAGATGCCAATGCGGCCTTCCCCACACTCGTGAAAGAGATCATGCCCGTAGGATTAAGAGGACTGCTGGCAGGTGGCCTGCTGGCCGCTCTTATGAGCTCTCTCGCCTCTGTATACAATGCCTGCTCCACCTTGTTCACCATGGATATTTATACCAAGCTCAAACCCCAGGCCGGTAATAAAGAACTGGTCAGGGTAGGGAGGATCGCTACCGGCGTAGTGGTATTATTAGGAATGGTTTGGATACCTTTAATGGGACGAATATCCAATACTTTGTACCAGTACCTGCAAAGTGTACAATCCTATCTGGCACCACCCATCGCAGCCGTGTTCCTGCTGGGAGTTTTTTATAAACGTATCAATGGCAAAGGAGCCATCACCACCATGGTAGTTGGATTTATCATTGGACTGCTCAAGCTCACACTCGAAATGATGAAGGACGACCTCACAGGCCCCCTCCATGCATTTGCTACCATCAATTTTCTCTATTTCTGCATCTACCTGTTCCTGTTCTCAATTGCGCTGTTGATCATCGTTAGTTTGCTCACACCCGCGCCTGACCAGGAACATATCCGTGGTCTCACCTTTGCCACCACGGTGGCCGAAGACAAGGCTGCCTCACGCGCCAGCTGGAATGCCACCGATGTCTGGCTGTCCGCCATTGTTGTATTGATCATCATATCCATATTCATATATTTTTCACCCATTGGAATCGCAAAATAAATGGCCCTACTTCTAGGTATAGATCTCGGCACCTCCTTTATCAAAGTATCCGTCATAGACGCGCAGACAGGCCGCTGTCTCGCAAGCGCTAAAAACAGTGAATCCGAAGCGCCCATCATATCACCTCAGCCCTCATGGGCCGAGCAATGCCCTAATCAATGGTGGGAAGATGTAAAGACTGCCATTCAAAGGGCTCATGCTACAGGCAGTTACAACCCAAAGGATATCGCTGCTATCGGCATCGCCTACCAGATGCATGGACTGGTACTGGTAGATAAAAACCAGCAGGTGCTTCGCAACAGCATCATCTGGTGCGATAGCCGCGCTGTCGACATAGGCAACAAGGCTTTTGAAAAAATAGGAGAGGATAAATGCCTCGAAAGACTGCTCAACTCACCGGGAAATTTTACCGCATCCAAATTATCCTGGGTCCGCAATAACGAACCAAAGGTTTACAACCGCATTCATAAGATCATGCTCCCCGGCGATTTCATTGCTATGAAACTCACCGGCGAGATCACCACTACGCCATCAGCGCTTTCCGAAGGCGTCTTCTGGGATTTTAAAAAAGGTTCCCTCTCCAGAGACATCATGAAATACTTTGGCTTTGAGCAGGAGCTCATTCCTGTCACAGAACCTGTATTTGCCGAACATGGTGCGCTCTCCGCAGCAGTGGCCCGCGAACTCTCATTACCTGTTGGTATTCCTGTTTCTTACAAGGCAGGCGACCAGCTAAATAATGCACTAAGTTTAAATGTTATGAAGCCGGGAGAGATGGCTGCTACCGCAGGTACATCCGGGGTCATATATGCGGTCACCGATCAATTGGCTGTAGATAAGCGTTCCCGTGTCAACACCTTTGCTCATGTCAACCATACAGAAGATAAAAACAGGCTGGGAGTCCTGCTGTGCATCAATGGCTGTGGCATCATGAATAGCTACACCCGCAAACTTATGGCGCCGGATCTTAGCTATGATCAGATGAACGCACAGGCATCAAAAATCCCTGTAGGCAGCGAAGGCCTGAAGGTCCTGCCATTTGGCAATGGAGCCGAACGTATGCTGGAGAATAAAACACCTGGTGCACATTTCCTGGATCTCAATCTCAATCGCCACAGCACAGCGCATTTCTGCAGGGCCGTGCAGGAAGGTATAGCCTTTGCCTTTCGTTATGGGGTAGATATCATGCGTGAAAATGGCATAGATCCCAGGATCGTGCGTGCCGGCAAGGCCAATTTATTCCTGAGTGATGTATTCATCGAAGCCTTTGTCAACAGCACAGAGCTTGAAGTGGAGTTGTACCAGAATGATGGCAGTGTAGGTGCCGCCATTGGCGCCGGCATTGGTGCAGGTATTTATAGTAACCCTGAAGAAGCATTCACCAACCTGCGTCCTATTCAAAAAGCCAGTCCTTCTCCAAATCTCTATATCAAATACGAGAACCAATACCATAAATGGCTCCGCAACCTGAAAAAACACTTACCAAAGCATTAAACCATATTCAACAACCTTTAACCATATTAAACCTTTCAAATTCTAAACAATCCTCATCATGATACAGGCAACAATAAAATCCTACTTCAGCAATATTCCTCAAATAAAATACGAAGGCCCCAACACCGACAATCCCTTAGCCTTCCGTTGGTACGATGAAAATAAAAAAGTGGCCGGCAAGACCATGAAGGAGCACCTCCGCTTCGCCTGTGCTTACTGGCATTCCTTCAACGGTAATGGTGCCGATCCCTTTGGCGAGCCCACACATATCTTCCCATGGCTAAGCATACAGGATCCCCTTGAAAGAGCCTATGCCAAGGCAGATGCAGCCTTTGAATTCATTGGCAAACTCGGGTTGCCCTATTATTGTTTTCACGATGTAGACGCCGTTGACTATACCAATGACATTGTGGAGAATGAAAGAAGGCTGAAGGCCATCACCATCTACCTGAAGCAAAAACAAAAAGAAACAGGCGTCAAATTATTATGGGGCACGGCCAATTTGTTTTCCAACAGGAGGTATATGAATGGTGCTGCTACCAATCCCGATTTTCATGTCCTCGCCCATGCCGGTGCGCAGGTGAAGGCAGCCCTCGATTCCACTATTGAATTAGGAGGAGAGAACTATGTATTCTGGGGCGGCAGGGAAGGATATATGTCCCTGCTCAATACAGATATGAAAAGGGAAAAAGAACATTTGGCCACCTTCCTTCATACAGCTAAAGACTATGCACGGAAAAATGGATTCAAGGGTACCTTCTTCATTGAGCCCAAGCCCTGCGAACCTTCCAAGCACCAGTATGATTACGATGCCGAAACCGTAATCGGATTTTTGCGGCAGTACGATCTGTTGAAAGATTTCAAATTAAATATAGAGGTCAATCACGCCACGCTCGCAGGCCACACCTTCACCCACGAGCTGCAGGTAGCTGCTGATGCAGGATTATTAGGATCTATGGATGCCAACAGGGGTGATTACCAGAATGGCTGGGACACCGACCAGTTCCCGAACAATGTCAACGAGCTGACAGAAGCCATGTTGATCATTTTAGAAAATGGAGGTTTCCAGGGAGGCGGGATCAACTTCGACGCCAAGATCCGCCGCAACTCTACCGATCCTGAGGACCTTGTATATGCGCATATTGGGGGTATGGATGCATTCGCCCGTGCATTGATCATTGCCAGCAATATTTTACAAAAATCACCATATAGCAAGTTCCGCAAAGAGCGTTATGCCTCCTTCGATTCTGGTGTAGGAGCAGAATTTGAGTTAGGTGCCCTATCGTTAGAGGACCTCCGTCACTATGCCATCGGCAAAGGCGAGCCCAGTCCCCGCAGCGGTCGCCAGGAATGGCTCGAAAACATCATCAACCAATACATCTGATAATTTGCTGCGCAGGCTTGCAAAAGAGATGAACCACTGGGACAGGGCGGCACGGAGAGGCACGGAGGGATTGCCACAAAGACACTAAGCAACGCTAAGTTTAGATGCTTCTATGTGTCTATGTGTAAACTATGTGTTCTCCTATGTTTGTAATTGTTATGATTTAGTTCTTTGAGATTCTATTTAGTTCCCAATAGATTTGAGTTTTTAAAAGTGAAAAAGGGTGGGAGTGATATGTTTTTAAACCGCCTTTATGGCATGTTGTCACATAGATAATGCCCCATCCTTTTTATCTCTTAGAGTTTGAACAGAATGTAAGGAATACGCTACAGGTGTATATCCAGAATATCCAGCCAGGAGACAAAACGAAGGGAGATTTTTCACTTTTATACTTTTAAATGATTGGAAATGAAAAAAATTGTTAAGCAGGCAGTGGGCATAGATGTAGCCCAGAATGAGTTAGTTGTTACTGTAGGCAGGATGTTCGATGACCTGACACCTGAACTGTATGCAAACAAAACCTTCCGTAATACAAAAGAAGGTTTTTCAGCGCTGGTATTGTGGGTAAACAAACTGACCGATCCTTCCTGCCAGCTGCGTTATGTGATGGAAGCAACGGGAGTGTATCATGAGTCGCTGGCTTATTTTTTAAATGAGAAAGGCCTGGAGCTAACCATCGTGCTGCCTAACAAGATCAGCAATTATCAAAGGACACTGGAAGTAAAAACAATTACCGACAAAACTGCTTCAGAAACGATTGCAAGATTTGGCCTGGAACGAAAGCTTGATGCATGGCAAAGGCCTAAGCCCATATTTAAGAGAATCAGGCAGCTAACCAGGGAAAGGGGTCAGGTGGTACAGGCAAGAACGGTAGCCAAGAACCAGTTGCATGCAGAGCAGGCGGAAGCTGAACCCGGAAAGAGAACCATTGAAAGATTGAAAAAGCAGATTGCCCTTTTCAATGACCAGTTGCAGCAGATTAGCCAGGAAATACAGGAATTGGTGAAAACCGAGGAGCAGGTAGATAAGGCAATTAAACTAATTACAACGATACCTGGAATTGGGATATTAACGGCAGCCACGGTGCTTGCAGAAACCAATGGTTTTGAACTGATCAGGAATAAAAGGCAGCTCAGTAGTTATGCGGGTTTTGATGTAAAGGAAAAACTATCCGGCACTTCGGTGAAGGGGAAGCCGAAGATATCGAAGAAAGGAAACAAACACCTGCGAAAGGCGATGCATATGCCAGCTCTTGCAGCGATACGACATGAGGAGCGGTTTAAGGATGTCTTTGCAAGGTTGGTATCCAGGCATGGAATAAAGATGAAAGCAGCGGTAGCTGTTCAGAGGAAGTTATTGGAAATGACTTTTACCATTTACAAAACCAATACACCATATCAAAATGACTACCACACAAAAAATGAAACGGAAGAAAGTATCACAGTATAAAAAAATTAGAGCGGTCAATAAATGACCGCCCTAAACAGGCTGGCTCAAGGCCGCCTAAAGCACAAAAATAAATAAATTAACTATTGGATCTTAACACAGAATCTATGTGGTAAA
>NZ_JCANTR010000041.1:0-10589 GCF_059568575.1 Flavisolibacter ginsengiterrae DSM 18136 | reverse complement strand
ACCGAATGGTTTTTCAAGCTCATCGCAATGAACTGTGTTCAAAAACAAATATTTTTTTGATAGTTTTCCTGGTAGGGGCAGTTATGAGTAGCGATGGCAAATGCTTGTTTGAGCAGTTTATTCGCCACCGCAATCAAGGCCAATTTCGTAGCCTTGCCTCTTTGGATTAAGCGTTCATAGAGAGCTTTACATGTCTTATTGCATTTAATAGCGCTCCACGAGCACATGTACAGCAACGCCCGTACTCTGCTCATGCCCATTTTGCAGATGGGCGCTTTGCCTTTTTTCTTTCCCGAATCATAGATGCGGGGGCTAAGTCCTACATAGGAACAAAGCTGCCTGACATTTTCAAACCGGGTAAAGCCTCCGCTAATTACAATGAGCATAAAAGCGGTTTTCTTTCCCAAGGCTGGTATGGAGGTGAGATTCTCAAGAAGTTCTCCATGATAGCGCTCAATCAGGCATTGCATTTTGGCTTCTACCTTTTGGAGTTGATTTTCAACTTGCTCAACCAGTTTTTGCAACAAACGCCTGGTATCATTTTGCAGCCCGCCACTGCACTCAAAGGCGTGTAGCTGATTGGTAAGGGCGGCGTGGTGTTTGGTGAGTTGTACCAACACACCGTCCAATTGCTGAAGGGTGATTACATAGCTTTTAGGAGGGATCCACTCCTTTGGAGATTGGTCTTTACAAAACTGAGCCAAAAGACCTGCGTCCTTTTGGTCGGTTTTGGTTCTGCTAAGTTTCATCTTAGCATAGTGCTTGATCACTAAGGGATTGACCACACTGAGTAAAAAACCTTTTTTATGCAGGTAAAAGGCCACTCTTAGGTAATAAGGACCGGTTACCTCCATGACACAATGAGTGCGTCCGGTCAGCCACTGACTAAGGGCTGAAAAGCCGGCTTCATTGTTTGAAAACTGCCTGGTGCGGGCTGTGCCCTCAAGGCTGTTGAGTAGACATACATCCAGGGTGTCTTTGCTGACGTCAATGCCTGCAAAACTTCTTAGCTTTGTCATACCACATAAGTTTACATTGTCAGGCAGAAGAAAAAATTACTGCCACGCCTTATCAATCCTTTATACAGGCTCTTTCAGGCCTAAGGAACTGTCCAAGGTAAAAGCAGTAAAGGAAGAAGGGATTAGCATTGCGAACGGTCTTTCTGACCCATGACGGAGACTTAATCTGATTCCTCCTTCCTCTTCTGTTTGAAATAAGGTTAACACTACAAAGTTCCTCACATCAATTCTCTCTAACAAACATAGGATGACGGATAAAAATCAATCGTCTAATGATGATTAAATATTGCTTTTTTGGCAAGGTTAAGATGTCCTCAAATTGATCTTTCTTTGCTGGCTTAAAAAATAACGATGCGTATTGCTATTAATGGTATGGGACGGATTGGTCGCCTGCTGTTTCGAAGATTGATTGACAATCCGAATATTGAGATCGTGGCAGTGAATGATATCATGGACCTTCAAAACCTGTTTTACCTTATCAAACACGATTCCGTTTACGGGAACTTCCCCTACCCGATTGCTTTTGATGAGAAAATTACATGTGGTCAAAATTCTGTTTCCTGCTTTCATGAACCTGACCCATCCAAACTTCCATGGAATGAGCTTGGCGTGGATGTGGTGCTTGAATGCTCCGGGCATTTTACTTCCTATAATCTTGCTGCGCAACACCTGAGAGCTGGCGCTAAAAAAGTATTACTGTCAACTACCGGGTCGGAAGATATTCCACTGATGATTTATGGGTGTAACGAAGACGCCCTGTCCGATGACATGACTATTATATCCCCTGGTGGCTGTATGACCAATTGCTCTACCCTACTGATCAAACTACTGGAACCTATTGGTATTGAATCGGTACAAATTAACGTAATACACTCCTATACCTCACGCCAGGAACTGGTGGATGCTCCTCATAAAGACTTCCGCAGGGGAAGATCTGCTGCGGAATCTATTATCCCCGTGCCTGTGGACCTGGCACATTCACTGGAACGTTTGTTTCCTGGTTTGAAGAACCAGATAGCTGCCATGACAACGCGTGTGCCCGTGGTTAACGGTGCGTTTGGGGACTTCAGCTTTGTGCTACAACAAAATATAACGAAAGAGGCAGTGAATTCTATTTTCAGAGCTGCGGCTACTAATGCGTATAAAGGAATAGTGGAGTATACGGAGGAACCGCTGGTGTCGTTAGATATTAAAGGGAATAGGCATTCGGCTATTGTGGATGGGAACCTAACATCTGTACTGGGTAATCACCTGCGGTCGTTTGCTTTTTTTGATAATGAGTATGGGTATACGAGCAGGATGATTGACTGGTTGGGAAGGATGTGAAGAAACAAGGTTCATGTTGCGAAACAGTATCTGGTTATCATAAAGGAAAATACATAAGTTAGCTTGATTCAAATTCTACCTATCTCAAAAGTTGTGTTTACTGAAATTGTAACATAAGTATATCATTGTAGAAATAAGGACAAAAAGAAAATCATGCAGAAGTATTACTAAACCAGGCTTTGTTTTTCAACAAAATAATCCCTTTTATAAATTTCTTATTATTTCTTGTTTAATCCAATGAGAAGGTTAAATTAAAAATTTCATCAAGAAGTTTATCAAAGTCAATTTTTTTCATTCTGTTGACAGGCTGCTTAACTGTTTCATCTAAATCATGTTCCATTAAATGAGAAATGATGTGAAGTCTTAATTGACAGTTTTCTTCTTTCAATGGTTTTTCAAACATTTCATCTGTTACGTAATAACTAAATGCATCATCATAATTTTCAGAAGAAGTCATCATAATGCCAATGAATGAATGCTGAAATTCTATAGCCCGTTGGCAAGAAAGTACTATAAAAGGATGCTTTTGTGTTTTGCCGTCTGGGGGTAGTCTGTCGTAAACAATGATAACGTCTCTTTGTCTAAGCATTCAGTGAAGATAAATTTCTCCTTGAAATTCTAGAAGTGAAATTCTCAAGATTTTTATCTTTTGCTTTTGTGTTTGAATGTGCAATTCTTCTTGTGATAGATTCTATTTTGTAAATTGTAGATAGAAGATCCGTAGCAATTACTTCTGTATCATGATTGTGAAAGAATTTTAATTCTTCTAATGAAGCGTAGAGTTGCCTATTTTTCTTAAAAGCCTTCCTAACTATGAGCAACATCTCTTTTGCTTCTTCAACCGTCAATCCTTTCTCCATCATAGATAAGATACCAGCATATATAACTACGCACTTCTCAAGTCTCTTATTAAGTCGTTTTACGTAACCAGTTTTTAGTGTAACCCTATACTTATTTAATATACTGGATATATACTTTTGAGCCAATATTTTTAAATCCCAAAAGTTGTTGTCAAGTCTAGAATTATTGAGGATATGTGAGGGATTGATCGTCATAGTCAAGGTCTCAACTAGCAGTTATTACTACAATTATAGTGCAATTTTTCAGGATTTTTTGTCCAGTAGGTCATTTTTTTGATGAAAAGCCAATTTTAAACATAAAATTATGTAAATGCCAGTAATAATACCAGGTGTTCTAATTACCAAATTGCAAATAGTTGTAAACCCGGTTTAAGAACACTTCCCCTTGTGATTAATTCAATAAATATTATACCTGATTCAAAATAAGTTTTTTACATTTTAAGTTTGGTCGAAGTTTTAAGTCGATTTTTTTAAGGTTAGTCCTGATTAACATCTCCATACATTGCAATAAAATTATCTTTCAATAATGGGTCGTGATGCTGCTGGATGTATGCCAGGATTTTTTCTCTTACCACAGGCAGTTTTTTCATTTTTTCAAAATAATATTTGGTAACATTTTCGCTTACCCATCTTGGATTAAAATGATCGTAGTTAAAGTGTTCCATATCCAACAACCAATCATAATAAGAATCATATCCGCGTAAATGATTAAACCGCACCTCGCTTGTATCAATATGGTATTTAAAACAAAGGTTAATAATTGCCCCCAACCGGTAATCTCTGTTCAACTCATCTTTTGAAAAATGGGAAAAGGGTCTGAATTCTTTGGGTTTTTGAATGGAAATAAATGATTGAAAAAACGAATTTTCCACTCCCAAAATTTCAAAAATAGCCGCCAGATAATATAAACGCCAGTTGAAATTCTGATTCAAAATGCTTGTAATCTTTTGACGCACATAATCACGGTCAGAATCATTATCAACTATTCTATAAAATGGCACCCACATGGTTGGGTCGTGCTGCCGGTGACACAAAGGGCAACTGGCGCCCTGTATAGCTTCAATTTGCTCACGCAAGACTGGTGTAAAGGTGATGCCGTCATTTTTCTTGTTAAAAATTTCAGCAAGCCTCGACAAATATTCTTCATCATGCAGGTATTCACAGTCAAAGAAAAAATAGAAGAAATCAACTATAACTGCCATTTCTAATTGGGCACCCTTCTTTTCAAAAAAAGAAAATATGTATTTAACAGTTCGATGATACTTCATCTGTTTCTGCCAGGTCATGTATTGTTTCAAAAGAATCACGAATTCATTTACATCCCTGGCTGGCAAATCCATATATGTAGCAAGTACCAGGATGTTGCTGAGAAATTTTGTGTACTTCTGCTGAAAGTAAAAAGGTTCTTCCATTTGCTTATTTTCAAAAACGCTTTTCAATTGTTCATCTTTGAAAAAATTTCCCACCAAATCCATAAATCCATTTACAGTCGCCGATCTTTCATATTGTATGCTTTTTACAAAATAACGATTGCAATATTTATTGATCCATTCAGCATCGCCATGAAAAATCAGAACTGTAACAATCCAGTCATTAAAATGAGAGAGCCTGCTGTACATGGAATTGTGTACTGCATAAGAAGAAAACAAAGATTCGATATACATTTCTGTGAGCTGTGTGAATTCCGAAAAATAATCGTAGATAATAAAATTACGCGATAGAAAATTTTCGAGAATTGCATGATTTGTATACAGTTCGTTTGTATAAGCGTTGGAACTACGACCTCCCCATAACTGGCTGAAATAATAGTCTTTCAACTTAAAATGCGCCTGCTCTATTTCATACTGAAACTCTAAGAAAAAACGGTTTTCCTTTATCCACCTTGCAACAGACCGGTTGTTTTCCATATTCAACAGATCAAAGTCTAGCAGGCTGCCAGTCTTTTCCAATTCCTTTACCAGTGCGGGATTTGCTTCCTCCCCGGAAAAACTGTATTTGATAAAACGGTGAAGCTTTGACAAATTATACCTGGCAATTATGGCCCTGAGGGGGTGACCCATCTGTGTTGCTTTGGAGTGAACTGCCAAAAAACATTTTGCTGCATTTATAAAGAAGCCAAGCTGGTAATTGATGTATCCCTGCCTGGAAAGCACTTCAATATCTTCACTGGTCTCATCCAGTTTTTCAAGCGTTTTAGATAGTATGAGCTTATCATAAAAAGATTTTAAACAATTTCTTTCAGCGGGTTCAATGTACCGGATATCTACTCTACCACTACCATACACATATTCCACATAAAAAACAAGGTTACGGGTAAGTGTTCTTAGTATAAACCGTGTCTTTTCTTCATATGCATTAACATTATGAATAAAACGAGTATCCATGAATTCAAGAGAATTATCCTTATGTATCCGTAAAGATGACAGGAAATTCCACAACTCTTCATTATCTGTCTGTATACAAAACTGGTCATAGATAAAATATGCCCTGTCTGAAGTCTTAAAAGGATAATCGTATGCCCAGAACTTTGCCGGCAATAACAAAATTTCTTCAAACCGTACCTTTAAATAATTATGCAGCTGGTCGATTATTGGTAGGGTATTGTCGACTTCAATAACATCATTTTCTTCATCATCGCGGCGGTTGACCTGCTGAAAATTTCTTGCAGTAAGGTACTTTTTTGATTTTTCGATATCATTCAAAAAAATTGAGAAATTTTCTGCCACTGGCTGCCCTTTCTTAAGTAAGGTTTTATTGGGATTAAAATAAATCTGGATTGATTTTCCTTTTCTATTCTTATTGGCAACCTTTTGTAATATATCGTGAACATTTTTAAGGTAAACACCAGATGACAATTGAATAGGCTCCCAATAAATAGTCTTTGATTCTAAATCGCAGACCGTGATGATCATCGGCTGATCAAGTTCATTGCAGAAATAATTTACCTGCCTCACATCATCCAACTTGAACGAAATTTTACCTTTTTCAGGTCCCTTTTCTAATGGTTTAATTTTTTCATCCACCCCCTTATTTTGCAAAAAGAACATTGCCAGTGTAACAGGTTTTTCTTCGCGGCTTTCTATCTCAAAATTGAAGTCGATTCCTTTTTCCTTATTATATGTGTAAACCTTGAGCTTTCGTCCGGCTTCAATAAACATTTTCTGAAGTGTACCTACCAATAACGTGTTTGCATTTTCTTCAATTTCATCTGAAAACTTCCTGACCATTAGTACACCGATTTTTTTTAAATAATTCAAATTAATTTGGGCATCAGAACATCTTGCTCGTTAAAGTAAAATAAATAGAAATCTAAATTGCAATCATTTTAAAAATTATTTAGAAGCTGCTGTTAAGGTGTTTTCAATATTTGATTTTCCTGGCAAAAACATAAAGTGATTGAAACACCTTACAGTAAATTGAGGTTCAAATGGAATTGACACAAGAAATCTTTGATAAAAATGTGCATGAAATTGCTACAAAAAAATTATTTTATCATACAGTTCAATTACTTGAAAAAGGCGGAGCCTATGGCTATAAACCATTTGGATCGGGTGTTTTGGTAGAGATAAACAGCAAATACCTTGTATTTACTGCATCGCATGTCACCGCAGTTACTTCAGAAATAAATCTATACATCAATACACCAAAAGGTTTCCTGATAGTGCGTGGAGGTTCAAGAGAAACAGACCTGGAAAAAGATAAACACACTGATGTTGCCTATATTATACTGGATGAAGAAGTAGGAAAACTTTTAGCAGAATCCTATACATTTCTGCCTATCTCAAAGATTCGTGGAGATCATTCTTTACTAAGGATACTTCAATATGTGGTTGCCGGATACCCGGTAAAAAACATAAAGACGGAAGGAAAAACTGTATACGCTGGAATGTCCTTTTATCTTTTGCAGGGATCAAAGGATGAGGCCTATGCATTTCATAAAAAAGAAAAAGAAAAAAACTATTTATTGGATTTCGCTGGCAAGGGCATCAATCTTAATAACCAGGGAAAAGAGAAAGTAGATCCAGAGCCTTACGGATTAAGCGGTTGTGGTCTGTGGCAAATATTGCCATCGTTTATACATGGAAAATGGGAATTTGATTATAAGTTAATTGGCATTATGACAGAATTTAAAAAATCTAAATATCATGTGCTTGTGGGAAATAATGTTGGGTTTATTATGCAGGCATTGCAATCATTTGAGGGTTTTCAATTTGTGCGCAAATCAAAATGATCAATCAATAAATAGGATTCACATTTCTTTAATACTTAAAATCCTTTTAATCTGTTCAATTTTTGGCCTGGGGTTACCGGGTTTCGGCTATTTTAAAGACCAGTTCTTTGATGACAGGAAACAAGCTATCGTATAATTCTTTCTTTTCATCTGGCACATCTTCTTTTTCCATTCCCATAGCATATATCAAGGATTCAGGAACATTTAAGGCAACACAAAGTTTTTTCATAGTTTCATCAGTGGGCCTGTTTCCGTTTTCAATGCCCGAAAGAGCTGCCTGGGTGATATTTACTTTCCTGGCCAAGGCCGCTTGCGATAGACCACTTTGTTTTCTGAGCTCCTGTATTGCTTTACCTATTTTCATGAATCAAATATTTTGATACCGATGCTAATTAAGTCAGCCAGTATTTTGGTGGCACTGATCAATTGATTCCTGGTATTGTTTTTTTGTAAAAGGGAAATAGCATTATTGATTGCCTCTACCTGATCAGGTGAACGATCGGGATGACTGCGTATTTGTTTTAAAATTTCTATTATTTCTTTGATTGTCATAATGATGAATTTGAACAGTTAATAATCTTTTATTCGACAAAGTGTTGAACAAAAAATTATCAGCATCAGATTCATCACTCATGTTCTTAAACAGAAAATGAATTATACTCCGAAAAAACTGCCTTAAATCACGCCTTATTCCTTTATAAATATTACGTATAAGGCGAACCAGATCAGCTTTTAAGAACTTATGAAAGATTTCAAGAAGAGTGGGGTTTAAAGATTTATTTATTCCCGATATATTTAAAACAGCAAAATCAGAAGCTGACAGGTAGCAGTTAAACTCTACTTCAAGCGTGTGGAAGAGCATTTCACTGGCAGCATCATCATTCTGAGACAGGTGTTCAGCAAGCTTTATCAACTTTTTAAGCAAGAGCAAACGCCGAGGGTGAGGCACATATAAACGCCATTGATTCAATAACATGTCACCGTGGCCATCATTAATACTTAAACTTTCCAATTCCTTTTCCCATTTCCTTTGCAGTCTTTTGAGATCTAAGTGCTTTTTATGGAATTGGGCGGAATGATACCAAACCTGCAAAGATTCAGGGGTAATCCATGTATATTCCTTCAGGAATACCGGTAGATTAAGAGCATCATGAATAGATAATGCTTTAAGGGACTTTCCCTCAGAGTTATTAATTTTTACTGTGGTAAGATTAATAGCCTGCGAGATTTCCTGGATCTTTAGCTTAAATTTTTGAATATTAAATCTTTTCATAGTTAAATAGTAAAACTATATGATTCAAAGATAAGGAATGTATAAATTATAACCAATTCAATATAATTTGAAATATTAATTATGGATAATTATACCAATATTTGTTTGTAGTTGAGGAATACTCATTTGCAGGACCAGGTTTAGCGCATTATAGTCTATTCCGTCTTTTTAAGAAAAAAAACATTTCAAAACCCGGCCTGGGGTATTTGCGTTTAACAATGATTTTATTTTTAATTAGCTCGCTGAGGCGTTCAAAAGTTGCTGGTCCAAAAAAGTGAAGAAAATGATTCCCAGGGAAGTGGCATTGCATATGTAATGCAACGCTGGAGTATTTATCTTATGGAAAGTTGTTTATACTAGCATTGATTTCGGCATAGAAATCCAGTGTCTTTCGTTATAGAGAGATGTTTTTAATAGCAGACATTCGTCTTAGGATGAAAAGAATTTTTACCACATAGATTCTGTGTTAAGATCCAATAGTTAATTTATTTATTTTTGTGCTTTAGGCGGCCTTGAGCCAGCCTGTTTAGGGCGGTCATTTATTGACCGCTCTAATTTTTTTATACTGTGATACTTTCTTCCGTTTCATTTTTTGTGTGGTAGTCATTTTGATATGGTGTATTGGTTTTGTAAATGGTAAAAGTCATTTCCAATAACTTCCTCTGAACAGCTACCGCTGCTTTCATCTTTATTCCATGCCTGGATACCAACCTTGCAAAGACATCCTTAAACCGCTCCTCATGTCGTATCGCTGCAAGAGCTGGCATATGCATCGCCTTTCGCAGGTGTTTGTTTCCTTTCTTCGATATCTTCGGCTTCCCCTTCACCGAAGTGCCGGATAGTTTTTCCTTTACATCAAAACCCGCATAACTACTGAGCTGCCTTTTATTCCTGATCAGTTCAAAACCATTGGTTTCTGCAAGCACCGTGGCTGCCGTTAATATCCCAATTCCAGGTATCGTTGTAATTAGTTTAATTGCCTTATCTACCTGCTCCTCGGTTTTCACCAATTCCTGTATTTCCTGGCTAATCTGCTGCAACTGGTCATTGAAAAGGGCAATCTGCTTTTTCAATCTTTCAATGGTTCTCTTTCCGGGTTCAGCTTCCGCCTGCTCTGCATGCAACTGGTTCTTGGCTACCGTTCTTGCCTGTACCACCTGACCCCTTTCCCTGGTTAGCTGCCTGATTCTCTTAAATATGGGCTTAGGCCTTTGCCATGCATCAAGCTTTCGTTCCAGGCCAAATCTTGCAATCGTTTCTGAAGCAGTTTTGTCGGTAATTGTTTTTACTTCCAGTGTCCTTTGATAATTGCTGATCTTGTTAGGCAGCACGATGGTTAGCTCCAGGCCTTTCTCATTTAAAAAATAAGCCAGCGACTCATGATACACTCCCGTTGCTTCCATCACATAACGCAGCTGGCAGGAAGGATCGGTCAGTTTGTTTACCCACAATACCAGCGCTGAAAAACCTTCTTTTGTATTACGGAAGGTTTTGTTTGCATACAGTTCAGGTGTCAGGTCATCGAACATCCTGCCTACAGTAACAACTAACTCATTCTGGGCTACATCTATGCCCACTGCCTGCTTAACAATTTTTTTCATTTCCAATCATTTAAAAGTATAAAAGTGAAAAATCTCCCTTCGTTTTGTCTCCTGGCTGGATATTCTGGATATACACCTGTAGCGTATTCCTTACATTCTGTTCAAACTCTAAGAGATAAAAAGGATGGGGCATTATCTATGTGACAACATGCCATAAAGGCGGTTTAAAAACATATCACTCCCACCCTTTTTCACTTTTAAAAACTCAAATCTATTGGGAACTAAATAGAATCTCAAAGAACTAAATCATAACAATTACAAACATAGGAGAACACATAG
>NZ_JCANTR010000040.1:0-13590 GCF_059568575.1 Flavisolibacter ginsengiterrae DSM 18136 | reverse complement strand
AGAATGTTCTCACTTGTGAAAAGAGGTGCCTTTTACGTGGATAACTACAAATTTGCAGCTTAAAAAGAATATAAATTTGGAGGTTTGGGAGAACTAGAATACAAAAGGTCTAGGCAAACGCGATGCTCCGCCGCTTTGCCGGGCCAGCGCACAACAGTCATTACTACTGGATGCGACATTCACTTTGATTACTTACTTTCCTTGATAGTTGAAGCTCACTACAGAGCACTAACAGTAGTTAGATCTAACACGTGATATGCGGAGAGGCTGAAGGCGCTGAATTGCGGAGGATAGGGTAACGACAGGCGGCGCAGGAATCGAATTTCCGCAATGAGGCGCTGGAAGAGGCTTTTAATTCGAGGTGTTTTTGCGTTGTCGTTGAAGTTAATGCTATTAGAAAGCTTCGTAGAGGGAGATTGCTTCCTCGCATGGACGTTTATATTCACCGAATGCTTTATCACGCTCATCGCAATGACGGTTATAATCAGGGGCTCCGCAATGAGGCGCTACAGGCAGGCTGAAAGATGCAAAATATTTGCAGACATTCCTTAGATTTTGAAGTTCAGGGGCAACTGGGACAATGGGGACAGGGATCATTTACTGAACTTACTTCTTTGTGCTTCTTAGTGCCTTCGTGTCTTTGTGGCCATTTATCCCTTTGATTTGTAGATGATACACATCTGCGAGAATGAATGGAGGTATGTTATAATTTAGCGCCAGAATGAATAAACTGCTTAATATTCATATTTCGTACATGGCATTCCTGCGGAGCGCCTGTGCGAATGTGCCCTGATACTTTGCTGATTACTTCTTAACACTACTTATAGTCAGGGACAGATTACGATTTTATTTACCAGAAAATTATTTACATGAAACATGTTGGTGTTATCGGCCTGGGAAAGGTGGGCTCTCTTGTTGGCACATTATTAAGCGAAATTTTTACTGTCACAGGCTTTGATCAGAACATACCGGTTGATGCTTTACCTTTTGATAGCATGGCGGGTGATGTTAGTAATCCGCATGAACTGAAAAACTTTTTGCATGGCAAGGATGCTGTTGTTTCCTGCCTTCCCTACAACCTGAACCTCCCAGTGGCCAGGGCTGCCTATGCACTGGGCATTCATTATTTTGACCTGACAGAAGATGTGGCCACTACTGCTGCTATTCGTCAAATGGCAGATACTTCTGCAGGCGTGATGGCGCCGCAATGCGGTCTGGGTCCAGGCTTTATAGGTATAGTGGGTGCCGACCTGTGCAAACGGTTTGATGCCATCCGTGATATTGAACTAAGAGTGGGTGCTCTACCGCGCTATCCAAATGGATTGCTGGGTTATTCCTTCACCTGGTCGCCGGCAGGTGTGATCAATGAATATATTAATGATGCTGAAGTGATTCATAATGGTGTGCGAAAAATGGTGCCTTCTCTTGATGGCATTGAAACAATCAATATTGAAGGACAGGAGTTTGAGGCTTTTTCAACTTCAGGGGGACTGGGCACTTTGTGTGAAACGATGGAGGGCAAGGTGGATACATTGAACTACAAAACAATCCGCTACCCGGGCCATGCGCAGCTGATGCGGTTCTTGATGTATGAACTGATATTAAAAGAAAGGAAGGCTATACTGGAACAAATACTTACGGAGGCCAAACCACCGGTGAAGGAGGATGTGGTATATGTGTATGCAGTAGTGGAAGGCTGGCAGCAAGGACAGTTGAAACGGGAAGAGTTTTACAAGGCCTACCATCCTGTGAGCATCGGCGGAAAGAAATGGAGAGCTATCTCCTGGACTACCGCGGCATCGATAGCGGCAGTGGTGGAAATGGTGGCGAAGGGCAGCCTGCCACAGAAAGGTTTTATTAAACAGGAACAGATAGCTTTTGATCAGTTCTTAAAAACGAAATGGGGAGGATTGTTTCAGAATGCTAAATTGGTTGCAGAACTGGAAGCTGAAATGAATTAGTAGGGTTATTTATTCGGCCCAAGGGCAACTGTTACATATTTATCAAACCAGGGAGGGAGCATAGGCTCCCTCTTTTATTGCAGGCTCTTTTTTGATCACTTCAAAATGATTCAGAGATTATTATTGACTGCAAAACTGGCACTGGAACATATCACTGGATGCGGATATCTTTTTCTATTTTTTCTTTGGATTGGATAACAAGCGTCTTTTCAATCTTTGTGAGGCCATTATTTATTTTCAGGTAGTAGGTTCCATCCTCAAGGGCGGACAAATTCAAAATACGGGAGAAATAGGGTTCCCTGGTGGACATTGACCATAGCACCTCATTTTCGGAGGTAAGGACGATACTTAATTTTCTTTCTTCTGCATTGGAAATCCATAAATGAATTTTTTCCTTTTGTTCCAGGGGTTGGAGGCTAATGCGAAAGCCTGGAGTAGTGGGGGTAATCTTTAACTGGACATTGATCTTATTGACGGGCTGTCGATCGGCAGCAAAGGCAAGATCCTGGCTGTTAGCTAAGTTGATACAAAACATGGCAGTGATGATGGCGATGGATGGTTTGAAGGTGTTGGGTGCTTTCATGATTTTTGTTTTTTATTTCGATACAAAAATCAGGAAGCCATATTGCCTTAATGTGAAGCGGGGATGAAGAAATTATGAAGGATGGCTTATTGAAATTGGAAAAGAGATATTGGTAATGCAGGTATTATTAATATGCTGCAAATAACACAGCATTTCATACGGATGCTTTTTTACTATAGCAGGATTTTTTATTACAAAAAAAGGGGTAAGTGAAAACCTACCCCGTCAGATGTTTCCTTTCAAAACGTATGAAATCTTGATACCTCTATATCAATATGACGGTTAGAAAGGAAAATAGTACTACTGAAAATGCGATAGCTCTGCTGTTTGCGGGTTGCGTATTTTAATGAGTGATTATTTTGTTGATCGATAGTACTTTAAAATGAGAGGGTCGTCATTATGGTAAGTAATGTGTGTCCCTTATTTATGGTGTTAGAGGGTATGTGAGAGCATACCCTCTTTTTTTTGTTGATGTTATTATTTGGGGTGGGGATTTTGCCTTCGGCAATTTTTTTAATTCCACTTTTTGCGTGTCCAAAAAGTGGAGCAAAAAGGACACCGCTGTCCCGCCATTGCGGGATCCGCGTATGCAGCGGAGGCCAACGCACAACGATCATAACTAAAAGTTGAAACATTCCCTTTATGTACAATCTTTCCTTTAAAGTGAAAGCTCACTACAGAGTGCTAACATTAATTAGATCGAAAACGTGATATGCACAGAAGCTGACGGCGCTGAATTGCGGAGGGTACGGTAACGACAGGCGGCGGAGGAATCGAATTCCCGCAATGAGGCGCTGGACGAGGCTTTAGTGCGGAGAGCTTTTGGGTTGTCGTTGCCTGGGGAAGGGTCAAAGTCTTTATTATTATTTGACAGGATTAGCATACTGCAGAATTGCGAAAGGTTACTTGTACTCCGTAGATGGAGATTGCTTCCCGCAATAAGCGGGACAGGTTGTCGCATAAGCATACTATTAACCGAAGCCTTTTACTAGCTCCGCGCAATGACGGACTAAAATACAGCTTCGTAGAGGGAGTGACCTTTCCCAAAATAACCGGGAAATGTTCCCATAAATTTTTTACCCACCAAATGGTTTCATTAGCTCATTTCAATGATAGTAACTTACCGAACGCTCAATGACGCCTGGATTTTACTTTTTAAAATTCACTGACAATAACCAATAGGTCTGCTTTGGAGTTCCGTCGATGGGGTTTGCGCCATCATTGTATGAAACACCAAGCGAAACATCATTATTATTAAAAGGAAAGAAATCCACTCCGGCTGTCAACAAGGGCATATAGTTTTCAAAGTTTGAATTATGATTGGCAAAGGATGATCTGCCTGTATAAGAAAAACTAAAGACAAACCGGGAAAGCCAGGTATTGCTTGGCATTTCCCTGGTGGTGCCCTCTGGCACTTCCTTATCAACCTCGGCCATTGCTTCTTTTAAAGTCTTGTTTTGCCAGACCTTAATGTCATAAAGGCTATCCAGTTTAATCTGTTTTATTTCATCCGTGCTAAATCTTGTTTTTTTCTTCACACGCACCTTTAGCGTAGTATTAAAATAAAACATGGCATCATAACCTTCCTTGCTTTTGCTATTGGCATCAAAAACCTTCTGGTATTCCAATCCTGCCTGTGGAAGGAAATAATAATCCACTATATGTGGGGTGGCCATGTAACCTCCTATGTGAATGAAGCTTGTAGATTTATACATTGGGTGCCAGTAATTAGTAGCAATAAATGAATGGGTTGTGTCAATGTAATTATGCATGTATTGAATGGAGGTTGAACCAAATATTGCGGTTGTAGGATACTCATTTATATCAATAAAATGTCCCACAGTAATTCCTAACTTATAATTCTTTGTTTTCTCATCTATGAGTGTATTACGGTTATACAGGAAAAAAGCAGTGCCAGATGTAATCACTCTACTCTTCTTTGTAGGCTTCACAAAATCGAACCCGATTCCTGCATTGATCAAATAAGAATTGCTGGTGTCTTTTGGAATGGTAAATGCAAAGGTGGCTGGATTATTGTCATCCTCTGTTTTCGATTCAAACGCCTTTGTAATAGTTACTTTTTTCCAAATGTTAGTTTGCGTGTGTCCAACGGCACCAAAACTCATAAAGAGCATACAACATGCTGCGTAGGTTAATGTCTTTCTCATAAGGATACAATTAATCAGTAGGTTTATCAGAAATTTTTTTCTCTACCAGTTTTATGCAATCTCTTACCTTTTCACAGGCATCTGTCTCTTCTTTGTCAATACTTAAGGAGGTATCATGGGTTTTCACTAATTTATTCAAGCGGTTTTGCAATAAGGTATATTCGTCTTCACCATAGCCAAGATTTTCTTTCAATCTTATAGTTACCTGCAAGTCATTTGGACTGGTGGTATAATCTCCTGCTATATATAGAATGACTCTTTTGGTTCGTATAGCCCAGGGCTCATTTGTATCATCTTCGAATTCTGTATTTTCCAAAAGAAAATGCGAAAGGTTTTTACTTCCGATTTTAAATGAGTGGTTTTCTTTTTCAAGCGATTTTAGTTTTGCATGAAGTTTTGCAAATTTTGATTCACTGATGCTTAGCATTTTTTTAGACATGATTGTTGGTTTTGGTTGTTTGGGATTGTTTTACATAAATAAGTTTACATCTGACGATTTGGTTTTTTTACCACATAGACATATAGATAGTTTTTAGTTTTTAGGTTTGAGATGCATTTTTATGGCTGGCATTTCTTCGGATCTAGTAACAAGGTTCGCAGGCTCACCTTATTTTTCACCACATAGGGCACAAAGGATTTCACATAGGCACATAGATAGTTTTTAGTTTGTTGTTTGTAGTTTGTAGTTTTTTAGGTTTGAGATGCATTTTTATGGCTGGCATTTCTTCGGATCTAGTAACAAGGTTCGCAGGCTCACCTTATTTTTCACCACATAGAACACAGAAGAGAACACATAGGCACATAAAATTTTTAAAGTATCCTTTGTGTTCCTTCGTGCCTTAGCGGCTTTGTGGCAATCCTTTCCTTCCGGCTAGGCTTTGACGGTGAATTGGATGTATAATTCTTCTTTTTGGGTTGCTTTTTCGAAGGCTTCTCTTTCTTTTTTGGTCATGGCTTCCTGGGCTTCTTCAATTTTTTCGGTGATGGAAACTTCGTTGTGAAAATCATAATAGATGTCATCTTCCCTCAGGATCAGCAAACGGCCTTTTGTTCTCTCTAATAATTCTTTGACTATGGCCCGGTTGGGCATGGTGCTTTTCCAGCCTTTACAAATAATATTATAGTCCAGGGTGGCCATGGCAACCAGGTCTTTATGCTTCATCATCTCAAGGCCTAATCTTTGGGCCGTGCCGTTATGACTTAAATGATGCGCTACCTTGTAAAAAACCGTCCGGTTTAACAGATCCTCCACAAATGGAGTGACTCCATCCCTACCCTTCTGCCCCCAATCGATATTGTGCCAGCTGGCCCAACTGCCATATTCTGCATCGCCGGGGAATAACATGACCCTGCCGCTGTCTTCAAACTCAATGGCAAGAGCGAGGCTGAGGTTATTGGTCAATCCATTCATGCGCAATGCAAAGCTGCCTGCACTGTATAACCAATCGTAATCGATCTTGCGCCAGTCTGATTTCTCATATTCCTGCTGTACACCTGCGGGTTGATCCATGGAATAATATTCATCGAAAGGCAAGAGCCGGTGTGTCTCAATATCATCTCCATTCATATTAATCACTGCTGCACCGAAGGCACCGGATTTTTCCAATTCATTATTATGCTTATAACTTTCACCTATACCTCCTGTTTCTTTATCTACATCTTCATACAACGTGGGAGGACCAAGTACATAGATCTTTATACCAGGGGCTTCCTCAATATCTGAAATGATATCACCTGGCTTAAAATACTTTACTGCTGCTGCATCAATATCGTTTTTGACGACTTCCATGCCATCGAGACCGCCTTTGTACATATTCATATCATCGGTAGACAAATGCAGGTCGGCAAACTGTGTGACAACTTCTACATAGTTCTTCCGCGCTTCCATGGCCTGCACACCAAAACGTGTTTCAGCAAACTGCTTTTTATAGTCATCACTTTCCAGTGCGTCCTGCAGGTGACGGGCTGCCAGGCCGAGTGCCATTTTATGTTCTCCATATTTTTCCTTCCAGTCCTTTACTTTTTTAATGCGGTCATTTTCTGTCCAGCCCAACCAAAGCTCTCCTACCTCAAAATGTTCCGTAAAGAGTTCCTTGCAAACCTGGAAGGCATAAACATGGTCTTTGTGCTCGTGCGTGACCACAAGAACATCTATCTTATCTCCCAGGTATATTTTCAAATTCTCTATGTATTTGGTTATATCCTCCGCTTTGCCAGACCAGACTCCGGCATCTATGAGCATTTTAAAACATACCTCATCTCCATTTAAAAATTTCAGAGCGAAGCAATCCCCGGTACCCATGCGGTACATACGAACCTGGACATTTGTTATTGCTGACATAAGATTTGATTAATGAGTGTGTAGAAAAGCAAAGGGTTCATTGAAATAATTTTTGAGACCAGTGCCAAAATACAGGCTGTGCTCACTGAGGCCTTCCAGTCCATCCTCTGTCTGGTATTGGTACTGTTTCAGAATCCTTCCAATGTTCAATGCCTGGCGGCCCTTGGTTAACTGATCCGGGCAAAGAATAGGTTTGGCAATGGCATATTTTAAGCGCAAGCTGTCAAGATCAAAGATCATGGTGCATCCACCCCAGAATTCAAAGCCATTGGCAGGAGGTTTTTTTGTATCATCCGGAACATAGGAAGTCACCTGGTCGTCGTTAACAATAACTCCTGCCCGCTGAATGAGGTTGAATACAATATGATTGATCTGGTTGCCTTCGGGTCCACTTCGGGAAACCAGGCGGAGGTTTTGCACCCTGAATGAAGGACCTTCTACATTTTGGTCATAAATGTGCGAAGTGCGTACGCCAAAATTTTTCCAGTTGTAATTGAATACCAAACCCGTGAGCTTTTCAAATTCGGAGATATCTTCAAATTTGAAATAGATCCTTTTGTGCAGCCCTTTTATAGTATCGGTTCCCCTGATATATTTCCGGGAGATGTTATAGATCTGTTCTCTTTCATTTTCATAAATAACATCATTGCGGTATTCCCTGAGGAATTTTATAATGATCAGAAAGAGTTCCCTGGTCTCGTGTTGCAAGATAGGCTCGCATTTATAGCGCAGGCTTTCTTCGCTTAAGGATTTGATGCCTTCGGGGTAGATGCCCCGGCGCCGGAATGCATCGATAAAGGCCAGTCTGTAGTCGCGGCTGTCGTCAGTGACCAGGTCGGAATCGGCAGTGATGATGGCACGCAGGTACTCGCCGAAAGTGATATCTACCGGGGGACAATAGTCCAGCGCCCTGATACACATATTGAGCACATGGCCTGCAGACTTGGAAGCTTCTGCAGCGAGACGATTGACAAGGTCCGGGTGTAACTGGCCCTGTGGCAGAACTCCACTGCCGTTGGTGGCAATGCGCAAGAGGTCAGCCACCCTTCGTTTATAGATAGTGGTGAAGGCTTCGAAAACGGCGGCTACGAGTATGCTTCCCCGGTCGTGGGGCTCCATGACAGTGCGGTAGTGGTCAGGGTTGGGCTTTTTGGGTTTCCATTCTTTGGTTACCTGGTCAACTTCGCCGATGGCATCTCTGAGGCTGCCATAGCTACCGATGGCGGCACCAAATTCCTGCGCCAGTTTGCCCAACAGATTCTGGCTGGCAAGGTCGCCCTTGGTCTGGGCAATCTGGTGCTTGAGCACTTCGGGGAAGGTAAAATGCTGGAACAGGGCTACTATATCTGCAAAGGCTTCATGGAATGCCAATACATCGGGGTTTGTGGGATCATTATAGTAATAATGCATTCCATCAAGAATGGCATGCGTGGTTTCATGGGCAATGATATCGTGGCTTAAACAGGTGAAAACAAGAGAATCAGGCATGAGCACATTATCGACCGGCGAGGATGAGAAGTACCCAAACAATAAGGACTTCTTTTGGGGACTGTAGTAGGCATTGGGCTCGCGAAGTGCATGGGGATAGATGCGCAATTTATGTACGTACTCTTCAAATTTTTCACCATCCTCCAGCAGGCGTGGTGCCCAGAGGATTTTTCTTCCCAGTGCTTTTTCAAAATTCTTTATGGTGGTCATGGCCACGGCATATACCATTTGCTGGTGGAACTGCGGATTGCTTTCGCTGGCTTCCAGACCATCCTGGGCGAGGATATAGGAATCGTTTAAATCGACCGGTTTATAAAACTTGTTGATGGTGGGATCGAAATCAATGACTTCTATGTATTCTCCGGAAGGCCCGGGATCGAGCTTCTCCCATTCTACTTTATAGGTGAGGCTATTGATCTCCGCTGTGTCTAACTGCAATGAGAGCGATGGATCAAAGGCATAGCCTTTCAGTTTGCGGAAGGGAGGTTTTTTAACGGGTATGCTTTCTTCTGGTTGCATATTAACTGGTTAATTGTGGGCAATATAATTTTACCTGCAGCTCGGTTAAATTGGCTGCATGGCGAATGAGGCAATCTGTTCTTTCTTTTGATAAATTAGTGAGGTTGGTGCCTGTACCCCGGGCAAGCTCCCATTCTTCTTTTGTAAGGTTTCTTTTTAAAACTTCGGCATACCCCGTGCGAAGCTCCAGGTGCTTTGTTATCTCCTTTTCAAAACATTGGGGGTATGCTATCCATTCATCTTTGAGGCCATGGGCATCTATGACGCTCCGGAGTACCAGTCCCTTTTTCATATTATCTACGAACCCCGGAATAAGGCGCTGTATGCACCAGCCCAGGGAGAAATACGCGATGGGTTTGTTTTTCTCCATGACATTCTGGTAGATGTGTTCTACCATCTGCATAGTCTTGATACGATACATGAATACATCTACGGTGCGCATGAGCAGGGCGATGGTATTGTGAAATGAAATCTTCGGTCCTAACCCTCCACCGGCATCGGAGGTGATGATGATATCGCATTCATAACTGCTTAAGTGTTGTGTGATCTTCTGGATGCCCTGGTTATCGTATACACCGCCATCGACAAGCTGGGGGTTGATTGTCCCGAATTCCTCCTTGTTTTTATAGAATGCTTTATCAATAGTGACAGGCGTAAAGGCAAAGGGTACACAGGTGGAGGCCATGACGGCGCGGGCTATGGGGAAGTCCTCATGCTTGAATAGTATGGGTGGCTCCCTGAATGAATAGGTGGAGTCGGCCATTTTCTTTTGCGAAAAAGTAAAGGGCCTGCCTGTCTGCAGGTTGCTGGAGCCGATGGCGAGCAGCGGTTGCTTATTGAGATCGGCTAGGGTTTTATTATGGTATAAAAACTTATCGTAGGCTTTTTCTACATCTATGCTGATGGTGAAAATGAAGAACTGATACTTGAGTAATAAGAAGATAGTCAGTACAAAAGTTAGTATGGATAAGGGTGCCCAGGGTGTAAAGAGCAGGTAAATGGTAATGCCAAGGAATACTATCAAAAACAAAAACAATTGCAGGAAGCTGCGCGAGGTGAGCACTTCCTTAATGATGTTTTTGGTCATGAGCTGACCGGCCATGTAGTTATGAAACTCAGGGTAATCTCCCTGGTGTAGGCAATAGGCAGCGCCGGTGATGGATCCCCCGGAAATGGTTGATAGCACATCGACCTGGGAGAGCAGTCCCATTTCGTGGAGTTTTTGTAATGTGCCGAGGTGGAAGGCGGCAGCCCTGTAGCCTCCGCCGGACAATGCAAGCCCTATTTTTTTGCCATCTTTCATGCAGTTGGTTTTGAATGGTCAAGGGTGCAGGATGGTTGTTAAGGGTTATTCTAAGGTAAGGATGATGGTGTGTTTTTTCAAGGGTAAAACACGGTGATTGGGGCGTTTTTTCACGGGGTGGATGAGGGGTGAAAGGTCGGGAGAAATGTTTTACGGGGGATCCGTAATTGTACGGAGATGGATGACGTATAGAATGAGGGGATTTGGGGGATTTTGTTGGTGGATGATTTGATTGGAAGGTTTTGCCTTCGGCAAGTTTTTATATGTCACTTTCTTTGCTTGCCCAAAGAAAGTAACCAAAGAAAAGGCACCGCTGACGCAATTGCTCCGCATGCGCAGCGGGGGTCCGCTGCACAACAACCAGAACTACTGGTTATTAGATGCACTATGATTATAGTTCTTCATTTACAGTTTGTACGGTTCCTTCTGGTTTAGCATGCTTTATATCGAAGACGTGATATGCGGAGAGACTGAAGGCGCTGAATTGCGGAGGACAGAGGGCAGAGGAATCGAAAACCCGCAATGAGGCGCTGGAACAGTCCTTAGTTCAGAGAGTTTTTGGGTTGTCGTAGCCTTGGTGAAATGTTAAAGGGTTTATATCCCCCAAATGACATGGAGGTTGCCGTGGGAATAATTATTTAGTCTGAATTGGAAGGTGTTTCGTAACCCACATGATTTAATTTCCAGTCGAGGATCAATGTTCTGTCGGGGTAGTGTAATTTGATGTACTTATTACCTTCTAAGCTGAAATGAGAGGGATCCTGGAATGTAAATTTTTTCTTCCAGATCATAGCTCTGGCATTAAGGTCAAACATAAGCAACACACTATGATCTGGAGTATTGCTGTTGCAGGTTTTATATACAGCAAACTTACCTGTTGGCGAGATGCCGTTAGTCACCAGACTGGCCCGAAGCGATTTTTTTATCAGCAGCTCTCCATTTTCAGTAAAAGCATAAGCTTTGCTTTTTGTATCGGAGGTTAACAACCAGTCGTTAAGAATAAAATTGCCATTGTTAGCCACTTTTCCATGGTGAGGTCTTTCAATTTGTCCAATAAATATTAGTTCATTGTTTTTTATAAGGAAATAATATCCTTTTCCAGAGGTTCGGTGGCCTCCTATTCCATTTACCGGGTCTCCATCGTACCAAGCGAGGATGTAATCCTTATTGGCAGATTTTTCATACTCGCAGAAAAATATAATGTCGTTTATTTTTAGTGAGAGCCAAGTTTCGTCATTGACTTCTAATGTTACTGACGTGATAGGCATATGGGTTGAAAGATAGTATAAATGGGGATTGATGGTAGGGCCTTGGCAGGTTTTTATTTTGCTTTTTAGCTTGTGCAAATAGGAACTTATAAGATGCAACTGCACCAGAGTTGGAAGTTGAAAAAATTTAAGGAATAATGTGAATCGCATTTAATTAATGTTTAAGGTTATGATTATTGCCTTGGGCAAGTTTTTATTGTCACTTTCTTTGCTTGCCCAAAGAAAGTAACCAAAGAAAAGGCACGCTGCCATAAACGCTCCGCGTATGCAGCGGGGCCAGCGCACAACGATCTTTACTAATGGATGTAACAATCATTTTGAATACAGTCTTTCCTTGACAGTGCAGGGTTTACTATCGTTTGTAAAAATCAACAGTTCGAATACGTGATATGCGGAGAGCTTGAAAGCGCTGAATTGCGGACATCACGGTAACGATAGTGGATAGAGGAATCAAATATCCGCAATGAGGCGCTTCAGGCATGTTTTAGTTCGTGGTGTTTTTGGGTTGTGATGAAGTTGAGGTGATTATGGTGCTTCGTAGAAGGAGATTGCTTCCCGAAATAATCGGGACAGGTTGTCGCATAAGCGAACAACTAACCGAATGGTTTTTCAAGCTCATCGCAATGATGGAGTGAAATGGAGACTTCGTAGAGGGAGATTGCTTCCTCGCATGGACGTTTTTATTCACCGAATGGTTTTTCAAGCTCATCGCAATGAACTGTGTTCAAAAACAAATATTTTTTTGATAGTTTTCCTGGTAGGGGCAGTTATGAGTAGCGATGGCAAATGCTTGTTTGAGCAGTTTATTCGCCACCGCAATCAAGGCCAATTTCGTAGCCTTGCCTCTTTGGATTAAGCGTTCATAGAGAGCTTTACATGTCTTATTGCATTTAATAGCGCTCCACGAGCACATGTACAGCAACGCCCGTACTCTGCTCATGCCCATTTTGCAGATGGGCGCTTTGCCTTTTTTCTTTCCCGAATCATAGATGCGGGGGCTAAGTCCTACATAGGAACAAAGCTGCCTGACATTTTCAAACCGGGTAAAGCCTCCGCTAATTACAATGAGCATAAAAGCGGTTTTCTTTCCCAAGGCTGGTATGGAGGTGAGATTCTCAAGAAGTTCTCCATGATAGCGCTCAATCAGGCATTGCATTTTGGCTTCTACCTTTTGGAGTTGATTTTCAACTTGCTCAACCAGTTTTTGCAACAAACGCCTGGTATCATTTTGCAGCCCGCCACTGCACTCAAAGGCGTGTAGCTGATTGGTAAGGGCGGCGTGGTGTTTGGTGAGTTGTACCAACACACCGTCCAATTGCTGAAGGGTGATTACATAGCTTTTAGGAGGGATCCACTCCTTTGGAGATTGGTCTTTACAAAACTGAGCCAAAAGACCTGCGTCCTTTTGGTCGGTTTTGGTTCTGCTAAGTTTCATCTTAGCATAGTGCTTGATCACTAAGGGATTGACCACACTGAGTAAAAAACCTTTTTTATGCAGGTAAAAGGCCACTCTTAGGTAATAAGGACCGGTTACCTCCATGACACAATGAGTGCGTCCGGTCAGCCACTGACTAAGGGCTGAAAAGCCGGCTTCATTGTTTGAAAACTGCCTGGTGCGGGCTGTGCCCTCAAGGCTGTTGAGTAGACATACATCCAGGGTGTCTTTGCTGACGTCAATGCCTGCAAAACTTCTTAGCTTTGTCATACCACATAAGTTTACATTGTCAGGCAGAAGAAAAAATTACTGCCACGCCTTATCAATCCTTTATACAGGCTCTTTCAGGCCTAAGGAACTGTCCAAGGTAAAAGCAGTAAAGGAAGAAGGGATTAGCATTGCGAACGGTCTTTCTGACCCATGACGGAGACTTAATCTGATTCCTCCTTCCTCTTCTGTTTGAAATAAGGTTAACACTACAAAGTTCCTCACATCAATTCTCTCTAACAAACATAGGATGACGG
>NZ_JCANTR010000039.1:0-15709 GCF_059568575.1 Flavisolibacter ginsengiterrae DSM 18136 | reverse complement strand
CTTCTTTTAACCGGTACAAAGCGGTAGATGATGGAAGACATGATATTGCCTGTACCAAACCTCTCAGCGCTTCTGCGGCTTCCTTCAAAGGCAGGATCACTCCAGTAGCGCTTTGAGTCCACTCCGGGCAGCAGTCTTACGAGGTAGCCCCATTCGGGGTCATAATAAAAGTTCACGTTATCATCCACTGTTCCTATTGCCTTGATGTAGCCTACTTGCTTAGCCATTTGATATTGGTTTTATAGCTGCAAGTTTTTGAAAATCCCTCTCAGTTCAAAACCACCATGTCCGTTTTGGCCGTTTTTGGCCGATTTGACCGGTAATGACCGCTTTTGGCCGCTGGAAAATATGGTTGAAAAGTTGACAGGTTAACAGGTTGAAAAGAAAACAGCCTAAAGGCTTCTTGTTTTACCAGGGAATCCTTTGCGATTCTTTGAGTATTGCGGCTTTGTGGCCCTACTCTTCTTCGTCTGCCGAAGCTTGAGCGAAGGCGGATCTTCATCATTCGACATCCCTTGTTCATCTGTTCGATATTCAATAATCTTCCTGCCATCCTCTTCCCTACCAAAGCCCTACCAACCCCCTATCTACGATATACTTAGTGCGTGATGATCACGCAGTATCTATACTACAGATAGGGAGTAAACAGGGAATAACCATGCTTTAACTATAAGGAAGACAGGGTTAAGGCAGTTATGTAATAGGGAGAATATGAAGCCGAAGAAAGTTTCAGGGTACCTAATTAGTCAATAGCCTTTTGCCATAGGCGGAAAGGTAGGGTCTTAACGCCCGCATGCTGATCTCTACGTCAAGGTCTGCTTCAAGGGCCAGGCCCATATGGGGGAAACAATATTCTTTATAAAAAACAATTGACCGGGCCTTGATGAAGATCTTCTTTGCATCTCCTGCCGCATCCTCCAGGCATTCCTTAAAGGTTTCAGGAATATATCCCGAATCTTCGTCCATTTCCATTTCATTTTTCAAATCTTTGATACGCTGTGCTACCCGTAGTTTTCGTTTTTGCAAAAGCCTGGCCTGTAAAATTTTCAAACCTGCCGCGGTAAAGATGGCTTTGGCGGTTACCAATTCGCCGGTTCTGTTGTCAAAATTGTAATAAGAATTGTAATTGGTTGAATAGGCACCTGTGCTTTCCAGCTCAAATTGAATTGATAAAAGCCTGGGGTTGTTTACAGCTACCGTATAATCAATGGCCGAATAACCTGATTGCCAGGTACTGTCTTCGAGGATGTACCTTGATACTGCAAAGATCTTGTTGGAATCCGTGAGAATAGTTTCGTTATCCAGCAGGTCCTTTTGCAGGAGCTTGTTGATCTTTTGCGCTACCAATGACTGCCTGGATTGTATAAATGGAAACCGGTAGGACAAATAGATCATTCCCTTGTTCAATGTAATGGGACTGACGTTTACCTGCGCCCTGGCAGCAAAAAGCATGCATGATAAAAGCAATAGGGTAAGAATGCGGTGGATCACAGTGGCTAAAATAGATAAACTATATTGGCTAACCAATGGGTTAGAAAATCAACCTAACCGTTCAGCTTTCATCTTCTTATTTAAATATAAAATATTCGTTTCATTGAATAGTGGTGAACTTAGATATTTATATAATATGAATTTCTATGGCACAATTTGAAGGAACCATCAAAGAGTTTACAAAGTTCATAGGGGCTTATGCAAGAAATAAAGTCTTTTATATAACCTCAAAATATAAGAAACAGGTTGGCAAATGCCAGGATTGTGAATCAACAACAAAGGGTCTGGAGGCGGCTCATATTAATGGATTTGAACGCCCAATATTAATAGGTAACATTTTAAGCCAGTTTATAGAAGGAGATATTATAAAAATTGATTTGAATGAATTTGATGAAAGATTCATAAATGCGCATTTCCCTTTAGAAAAGACTATTAGAATTCTATGTAAAGAATGCCATAGAAAATATGATAATTTGAAACAGGTTCATGAACTAGGAACTGAAGATCAGGTAAAGGTGAATGAAACTAACTTAGAAATGGAGGAGACAAAAGAAGGGCAGATAATCGAAGACCTGGTTAAAAATAAATCTATGAACAAAACCAAAGCCTTGAAAATTGGTAAAACAACATTCTTAACTTACCTGAATAATTCTAATACAATATTTTCCAATATAATCTCAACACGGGATGAATGGTGGTTGCAACCAAATAATAAGAAGTTTCAATCGGACTTGTATTTTATATTGAACGACGCTAAATCTAAAACCCTTTATTTTTTTAATATTCCTGGAGATTCAATCAAAAATCCTGAAACTTATTTCAGACAGAGAAATGACCAATATAGAAAAGACTGTTCTGATATCTACATACCCGTATCAGCTTCAAAATTTACCGATAAGAATGGCTTTGATTTTACAAAGTTTTTAATTGAGAAACATAAATATTGAAATCTACAGTTTTAATTACTTGCTATCATGCTGCTAACAGGCAAAAGTGATAGAAAACTTATCCCCTACAGATAATTTAGAAGGCCGCTGACGCAAGTTTTCTTACGAAAAGATCATTGCCAAGGGTAAAGCTTCAATAGATATTACTTGGCTGAAGGATAATTTCCTCGCCGACCTTGATAGAATTCTTGATCCGGATGTATAGGCAGAAGAAATATCGGAGAATCTGGAAAGTGCACTAGGGAGTTTTAGGGAGATCATTGCACAGTTGAAAACAAAAAATTAAATTAGGCCCCTAATTAAAAAACGTATCCTATGTCTAAATTTCTAACAGGTGAAGACCTAAGTAAACAGGTTTATGATATTATTTGGGAGGCCGACCAAATATTGACTATCGTTTCTCCATTTATAAAATTGGATGATTACTTCAAGGAGCTATTTGAAAAACATAAATATAATCATAAGCTTAAACTAACTATTGTATTCGGCCGCAATGAATCAAAACCAACTAAAAGTCTAAGAAAGGAAGACTTTGATTTTTTCAAACAATTTAAAAATGTTAGCATAATTTATTGCCCTCCACTTCATGCGAAGTATTACGCAAATGATAGTGATGGATTGCTTACATCTATAAATCTTTATGACAAATGTTTTGAAGCAAATATTGAATATGGTGTTTTCTATGCTGGCAAATTATTAGATGCAATAATTAGCAATGCAGAAACAAAAGCATTTGACTATACTGAAGAGATAATTCAAAAACATCCGGCAGTATTTATCAAAAGACCAGTTTATGAGAAAAAATTATTGAGTAAGAATTATATTGAATCAACAATTTTATATGATGCCACGGATTCGATATTGAACACCTATAAATGGAATAAAGAAGTTAAGCGATTTATTCATGAATTTCCGGAGGAAATCAATGCAGGGGAGTATAGGGAGCGTCCAGAAAGGGAAGAAGTCAAACCAATTGAAAGACCTGAACCCAGGTTTGTAAGTAAGCAAAAAATAGAACATGGTTATTGTATAAGAACTGGAAATAAAATTCCATTTGATATGAAAAGGCCCATGAATTATGAATCCTATCAAATATGGAATCAGCATAAAAACTATGATTACAAGGAGAACTTTTGTCATAAGACCGGGAAACCTTCTTATGGGAAAACAAGCATGCGTAATCCTGTGTTATAATCCTTAAACCTCATATTTTACTGTGCTAAAAGATAAACTTAACTCCGCCCGTATGGCCTTTCTGATTTTGATTATTAAGGAAGCTGATAGCAGATAATTTTGAAAATTCGTTGGGGGGTCAGTGAGATCATTACACAATTAAAGAAGTCAATTAATCAATAATACCTATAATGAAAACTAAATCGTTTGTACTATCTGCATTTTTTGTTTGTATCAGTTTTGTGTCTTTTTCACAAATTTCATTACCCAAACAATTCAAATGTC
Source organism: Flavisolibacter ginsengiterrae DSM 18136 (assembly GCF_059568575.1). Lineage (NCBI taxonomy): Bacteria > Pseudomonadati > Bacteroidota > Chitinophagia > Chitinophagales > Chitinophagaceae > Flavisolibacter > Flavisolibacter ginsengiterrae. The sequence goes on along the minus strand of NZ_JCANTR010000039.1, from coordinate 11,813 downwards.
AGGTTTCTAAAGAAAGCTTTAGAGAAAATTTTTTTACCGATGGGACTTATTCATTTAAAACAGATGCCTGGGGAAATGGTGCGGCAGAAACCCCTGCTGATCTTAAACCTTATTTATCTGATTATTATGAAAATCAGATTCCTTTCAAAAAGATAAAGGATAACTTGTTTTGGGGTACCGGGATTTACAGGGGTAAGTATTATTACATTGTTGTAATTCCAAATTCATTAGCAACAGTTACGTTAAGTTCAAAAACGAATGGAACTCAATTTTCAAATTACTCATCCTGGTTATTACAACAGGTTAGGAATAATATTTCCTCAAGCAAAGACTTTTATTTGACAAATTATATGGGAAAAGAGTGTGGTGATTGATTTTAAGAATATGGAGTTAAGTATGCACCAATAAAGTTATTAAAACTAACCATCCTTTACACATTGTATAATACGAAGGCAGATTTAAATAATCATAATACAACTTAAAGTAAAAACCTAAGTTCCATGGTTGTAAATATTCAGACTGGTTATTATATTGTTGCCTTATTTACAAACATAATACTCTATGAAAAATTGGCTTGCCTGTCTTTGTCTAATCTTATTGACACTCCAAAGCTGCAAAAAGGATACTAATTCCGGTGCCAATGCTGATGGCCCGTTTTATTATAAGGCTACAATAGGTGGAACTTATTACGAGGCGAAAAGTAAGGCCAATCCAGCAGGGCCTACAGACTATTGGTCCGGGTCTGGTATGGGTGGGCAGGAAACAGTAAGTTTCTCGTCGGACATTACTCCATTGACAAACCCTACTCCTGCCGGTTTCACTACGATAGAAATAACCAAAGGACTCCTATCCAATTATTATGCGGCAACAAATGCCACTGTTAAAGACTTCCTGGCTCCGGGCACCTACCCCTATAAGACTACCACTATTAATGGGATGTCTATTGTTTGGCTGGATAAAGAAGGTAAATTCTGGAGTACGCACTATGGTAGCCAGGATCAAACAGGCAGCAGTTTCAAAATATTGAGTACGGAAGAATATAATGATCCCTCTGTAATGTATTCATTAAAAGTAAAAATGCAATTCAACTGCAAATTATACAAAGAAGATACCGGCGAAATGAAAGAATTAACCAATGGTGAAATGGTGGGACTGTTTGCAAGACTGAAGTGATTTTTGTAATCAATCAAACACTATTTCAGTTCCAGCACTGCAAAAGCATAGGGCTGGTCAGACTTATTAATCAAACGAATACTTTTGCCCGGTTCTATAAATATCAAATCACCTTTGCGGGAGAAGCTTTTTTTGTTCACACTTACCTTACCAGTATTATCTGTTAATCCCACAACGAGCAGGGGTCGTTTATTATTTACCTGCAGGTTTTTTCTTCCTTCCATATTGAGCCTGTAAACCCTTGTGGGTTCAACATCGATCAGCAGCTGGCAATTTGGAAGGTTTGAAAAGGGACTTGCCATGGCTGGCTGGCCTTTGGAAAGAATTTCAATGTCCATGACATGAAATTCTGAGGTGTCCTGGTTCCATACCCTATGGATGCGTGGTGTGGTGGCAAAGCTTTCAAAGGAGATGGCACTATCGCCGCGCAAGGCCGTGGAGGTTTGTTCTTCCTGTATTACCTGTGATCCTGTTTTCACAGCGTTGAGGACTATGAAGATTGAGGGCGTTTCGTGCTTGTGAAATTGGGAGGTATCACCTGGTTGCATGCGTACATCGAGTACCCGCACCCAGGCATTCTCAAACACGTTGTGGTGCATAGGTTCCTGTCTGACAGGTACCTGGGCTGCGCTGGCCAGTGAGAGGCTTATGGCCAGGAATAAAAGATAAATCTTCATGGTAAGAAGTTACGACAAGCTGCTGTCTTTTACCCAAATTACCTACAAGTAGGTATTTACTTTTTTCGATCGCTGTGTAATCTTCGCCCTGTTAACAGAATGCCCTGCACCCGGGTATTCCCTATTGATTAAAATAAACTCTATGAAACTTAAACTATTCTGCTCTATGCTGCTGGTGTTGCTGGTAGCGCAAAGTTGTAAAAAGGCTGTTGAACTCAAGAACCAGTTGGTGGATGCCTACTGGGAAAATATTGATGGTGTCATGCTCCAGTTTGGAGACCAGGAAGCCTACGTGATCGATGCGGGTAATTCCAACCTCGAATCAAACCCCGCGGTGTTTGATATCAATTCCATGCCCTACATTAAGAACATTGTGCAAACAGGCCAGTACACCTATACAGGTGATATTGTCAAAACCACTTCCACCAGTGGAAAAATAACTTCCATCAGTTACCAGAATACTACCATCAATCTTTCAGAAGAAAACGGTAAGCTGGTGATACATGTCTCTAACGCTGATACTTCAGCGGGCACCTGGACAGGAACTTCTAATACAGGTGGTGCCGGCACGAATCCTCCTCCTGTACCAAGGGATACTACCAGTACCCTATTGAAAGATCCAGGCAGTACTTTTTCATCTGTACATTCTACAGGCACGGTTTCCAACTTTAGCAACTTCCCTGTATATGGACGCTATCGTCCTGCAACTTTTTCTCCTGACAGGTATAATTATAGGATGGATGCTTATGTAAATGGCGACTGGCTTTTGACCCTGACCTTTAGTGAGAAGCCTTCAGCTAATAAGGTTTACAAGTCAACGAGTGGGTCTACAGGTTTGCCTATGAGTTCGGATAAAGTAGGCATTACATGGCTGTCTTCTTATGATGGAGAGTATGATAAGGATGTGAATGTAACGGTTAGTGGTGGTAAGATCACTGTTACCGGTACTAATATCAAAACCCATGCTATTGCTGGTTATGATGATTTCATCACATTCAAGGTGATAGGACAGTAAGCTATTTAATATGTAAGATGTAATATTTAATATTTAATATTTGTGAACAGGTTGGTAGTGTAAGATGCATCCCAATAAGTAAGATGTAATATTTGGAGCGAACTATTGCGAATTCCGTCCTTCATAATTATACCAGGCCCTGGAACTCCGGGGCCATTTTATTTAATAGGTAAGATGTAATATTTAATCATAAGAACAATATCATGCTCCAATCAACCGGGGTCCCCGCTTAGCTGCGAGCCTGCGCGGTGGTAGGCCCCGGCTGCAGATGGTCCCTTATAATGGATTGGGTAATGAATCATCCCCCGGCGGGGTCACCCTGGTTAGGTCTTGTGCAATGCAGGGGGACCCAGGCGATTTCGCTGAATAGAAGTGCATATTTGATAGCGTTAGTATCTACCTTTCAACCGGTTTACCCGCTAAGCTTCGGGCCTGCGCGGTGGTAGACGTGGCTGCAGGCGTTTCTATAAGGTATTATGATATGGTTACCTTTTATTTAACCAGAACCCCAGGTTTATTTGTCCTATGCCTGAGATTTTTGACACATTAACTGAACGGGTTTCATTGGTGTAATCACTATTATAGACAGTGCCTTTGGCAAACAGGTAGCCAATACCCAGGTTCAGGTCCAGGCTAAAGCGCTTCAGGCCATTGCGCTGAATGCCCCAGGCCAATCCAATGGTAGTAACCGGGCGGCGGTCCAATTCCTTTAGATTGTTATCGTCCGCTGCGGAACGTGTAAAGATGGTCTCCGCGACACCAGCAAAATAATTCATGCTGTTCATCTCCGTACGTTTTCCCTTTGCCTGCCTGGCAGTTGCATTGTAATAGTAACGGTATTGCGCAGTGGCTGCAGGATCAAAGAAGACTCCTGAACTGGAACCAATACTGCTGGAATAACTGAAATAGGCACTGGTGTTCATAAAGGACTGAACATACACTGTTTGCAACTTGCCCACTCTTGCTTCATAGCTGATACCCGGATTCAGGAAGGTAAGCTTTGTAATGTTCGTTACATCTGTTCCTGTTTTACTTTGAGCATGGCAAAAGCAGGTTGGAATAAGAAGCATGATAAATAAGAATCTCATTGAGTTGGTTTTGGTGGAAGCAATATAATATTTAAAGACAACTTACGGGTAAATAGCATACTTAAACAGTAATATGACTTATTGTTTAATGGATGTGTATAGTTTTCCCTCAACCGGGTGCAGGCTATTCAATATTGAATATGTAAGATTTAATATTTAAGAAGTCTACTAAAGTTTAGATAGCCTTCCTTGTAACAGAGAGGCAGCTCTTCATATAATATATGTTGTGTTGATCAGCCCTCAACCCGGGTCTCCGCTAAGCTTCGAGCCCACGCTGTGGCAGAACCCGGCTGAAAGCTAAGGCCTGTTATTTTTGTAAAAACTCAAGCAGGTAGTACACCAGGAATGCGGGCCAGAATATGGCTTTGAAGAATCCTAGTACACCGATCCAGAAACTGGTGGCTGCCTGAATAAAAAATACCAATGCCCCAATGAATCCCAAACCATAAATGGCGGATCCGGAATGATTACTGCTATCGCGGACTGTTGCTGCCATAATGAAAATTTAGACAGTCAAGCTAAGGAAATTGGAAGGCCAAAACAATGATTTGCGTTGTTAGATGTAATTTTTGATAACAGAACTTCATGTTGCATCATGCCGCCTATTAAGTTTCGATAGAAGTATTTGGTTATTTTGCCTTCCTAACAATGATCTAATGAGACGTATTTACAATATGCATATGAAAACCTTACTGATCCTTTTGATGGTTTGTACCAGTCAATACAGCCAGGCCCAAACGGATTCACTGGCGGTAGTGAAGGCCCATTGGGAAACTAAAAAGATTGCCAGGGGCATCAAACTCAAACAACATTGGTTCGATCATTCGCTTTTTGGCAGCAACCAGAATATCAGCATACTGGAAATAAAGATGCGCCGGGGCATTAAACTGGATGTGGCTGCCGAGCCACAGATATTGAAACCAGCCAGTGAGTTTGGCACAGCAGAAAAAGCGGTGGCTGCCATCAATGGCACTTTCTTCAATATGAAGAATGGCGGATCGGAAGATTATATACGCCTGGACGGACAGGCACTCAATGAAACGCATATGGGCAAGAATGGCAAGCGCAGCTTTCACCAGCGATCCGCCATTGTTATTGATGGCCGAAAAGTATCCATACAGGCATGGGATGGATCGGAGGACTGGGAATCGAAGCTGAAAGGTGAGGATGTGATGGTGACAGGGCCATTATTACTGGATGATGAAAAGCGGGTGCAACTGGATTCCATCAGTTTCAACACAGCAAGGCATCCACGCACCGCCCTGGCTATAAAGGATAATAAGGTGTTGCTGATCACGGTGGATGGCCGCAATGAAAAAGCTGCTGGTATGAGTCTCTATGAACTGGCTAGTGTGTTGAAATGGCTGAAGGCTGATGATGGTATCAACCTGGATGGCGGTGGATCTACCACCATGTGGGTGAATGGCCTGGAAGATGGTGGCGTGGTCAACCATCCTTCGGATAATAAGAAGATGATGAAGTCGCCGGATTATAAACCCGGCATGGACCTGGACAGGCTGGCTGCTGATACTACCCGTTGGGATCATGGGGGTGAAAGGAAAGTGGCGAATGTGATTGTGGTGAGGAAGAGGTAAATAAGGAGTTGACAGGTTGAAAAGGAAAGGAAATAGGCTGTTATTTTCTTTTAAACAAGTTCAAATATTCCTACAAAATAATTCCGCCGCTCATAACTCAATCCAAAGATCCTTCGTGCCTCAGGATGACAAAGAAGCATGGTCTAATGTTTTCAGTTAGTCCTAACTTCAAAAGGTACCGTGAATATTTGTGTAGTATGAGTGCTTTCCATAAATCTCTCCATTATCGTCAATAATAGTAAGGCCTGCAATACTCAAGGAAGGATCTGCGGTAGCTATCTAGGCGACCTTTATATAATTGTAGTTTGTAAGGCTTTCTTTCATTAATAGAACAACAGTCATCTAATACCTGCCAGGCAATTCCCGCGGTGGCCAGCAGCCACATATTTCTTTATTTAAAAACTCCAGCCTGGGGTTCATTTCATTGATCATCTTCATTTTCTTTTCTCTTGTTAATCCTTTGATCTCTTTTTCTCTTGCTATTGCATCATTTATGTACTTATATGGTTCGTAGTATAAAAGATAATACACATTATATCTGCCTGTAAAACTTGTATTATGACCTCTCTGCTTATAATGCTCTGTGATCCTTTGCTCAAGGTCATTGGTTACACCTGTGTAAAGAACAGTCATTAATTTATTTGTGAGTATGTATACGAAGTATGGCTTTGTGTACATGCAATTAAAGTAATAATGGTTTTGGGAAGAATCAAATATAATTATGTGGTTTGTGTTTATAATGATGCAGGTGTAAGCTATATTACAATTGCAAGAACTCTGTTGATGCAGTTCAAAGATCCTTCGTGCCTCAGGATGACAGAGAAACATTCTTTAATGGTATCAGTTGTTCCTAATTTCAAATAGTACCCCCTGAATATTTAAGTAGTATAAGTGCTTTCAATAACTCTCTCTATTATTTTAAATAATAGTAAGGCCTGTAACAACTCATGCTCTTCCCTGTCATCCTGAGGCACGAAGGATCTGTGGTAAAAGCATAGGAGGCCATTAATCCAATTTAATCTGTTAAACCTTACTCAATCAAGGCGGTCACTTGAATCCAAAATATGCTTATGAGTTTATGTGCATTATGTGTAAGGTGTATTTGCACTACAATATCCTGGCACTCTATTGATGCAGTTCAAAGATCCCGCCCTAAGGCGGGATGACAGAAAATCAGTGTTATTTTTTGCAGCCAGTCTTAACTGCAAAGACGCTATTAATATCAGATGGGCATCAATAGTTACGCCCGCCGGAAGATCCTTTGCAACAATGTATTTAACTCAGGATGATTGGCCTGGAAGGCTTCGGGTTGTTCGAAGAAGTATTCGGAGATGACAGCAAAACATTCTACGGGGCTGGTGGCAGCATAGGCATCAATATCAGAAACACCATTTCTTACATCCAGCATGGTTTGATCAATGAGCTGCTTCCATTGAGCCATGTATTTTCTTTCAAGCAGCAGCTCCGGCACACCATCCAAAGTGCCATCCATTTTATCTACCAGGTGGATGAATTCATGCAAGGCTGTATTGCGGTTGCTCTGGCTGTTGATAAATCCCTGCCGCAGTTCCCATTTTGAAAGTATCATTACATTCTGCAGGTGGCCGGTACCTACCATGCCAGAGATCATCCGCTCACTGCCTTCCTGTTCAAACTCGGTATTAAAATTGCCCGGATACACCAACACTTCTTTCAGGTTCACATACTCCCAGTCAGTGATAAAGTACACTGGTATCACGGCAGCGGCGCCGATCAATACTGTATCCAGTCCTTCAATAATAGCATTGGCACCGGTGATCTTTGTGCCAAGTAAGAATTTTTCAAACTTATCCTCAAAGCGCTTTTTTCCTTCTTCATCCAAATTGGCGTAGAAGGATACATAATCATTCAATATATCCCTGTAATCTTCCGGCCATGCGATCATGTCTTTTCGCTTTGGTCGGAAAACGAACAGGATGATAAGGATGATGATGAGCAAGGCAAAGAAGATCTGGAGGAAAGTGATCATGCAGGATGTAAGATGTAATATTTAAGATTTAATATTTGCGACGCGAACTATTAAGCAAGTTATCTTAAATATAGTAACAGGATGAAGCTATTTAATATGCATAGGGGTTGGTGATTGTTGATATTTGAAACAGGACCCAGTGTAAAGAATGTAAGCATCCGTGTACACTACGGGTTAATATGGAGTATATAAAAAACGGGCGATGGTTTTGCAATAGGGATTCATATAGAGGTTGTCAATGGCAAGGACGGAGTCTTCCAATGCGTGATCTTTTGCCTTTGGAAACCTGGTAAGATAGACATGCTTTTCCAGGGCTGTGGGCCTGGTGAATTCAAAAGCAACTGATCCCTTGCTTGCTTTAGCAATCAGTTTGGCAACCATTTCGGAGCAATACAACCGGTCATCCGAGCTATAACTGAACAAGGGATCAAACTGGATACTTTCTGCCTGCCAGGCCCTGAGCTGTTGTTTTATTACATCCACAGCTCCTGATGGTAATTGATAGCGGAAAATACCATAGCCATTTATTTCAGAGGGTGCACAAAAGCGCTTGAGTGAATCCCTGCAAATGTTGCCGTTATTGTATTTTCTGTTGGGAAGCACATGATACACAAAAGGATACCCATTCTCTATGATTATGATCCCGGCATGCGAATAAGAAGGATCAATGCGGTTGAATCTTTTGACTGCCTGGCTTAATGGATCTTCATAATCCCTGGCAATAATATCTCCATCTCTTACCACCTGTTCTCCTTTGCTGATCATGGTTGCAACTTCAGCATCAGTCGCTAGTGATGTTTTTCCAGAAGTTACCACTTTTCTTACCGAACTGGCCAGGACAGTGACGAACAGCAATAGTATAATGATCCTGCTCATGGTTACATTTTTTCAAACTTCAGTACATCTATACCTATTGCACTACCGTTTTGACCTGGGATGTAGTAGCGTAGGGCGATCCTGGACCGGATGGTTCCATTTAATCCTGCAACGATAAATTCTTTTTTCGTCCATATTTTGGGATATCCTTCAAAGACCTTTCCAAGCAATAGGGTAAACCTGCCCACCTCATTGGCGTAGCTGCCAATATCAGAACTTGTATCAGAAGGATTCAACCGTAACTCCAGGAGGTTGATGCTGTCCGGAGATTGTGGATACGTCTTGGTATAAAAAGAGATCTTATCTCCATTTTTCAATTCCACAGGAGGTGTCAACATCCACATAGCGATAGCCTGGCTGCCTCCTCCCCCTGCAAAAGCAAATTCGTGGGGATCATTATGATCGGAATAGGCCGGTGAGAGACTTGACACATTCGGGCTTTTGCTATCAGGCGTATAGTCCTTATGCCAACCTTCAATATTGGGATCAATCGAATGATTTTTAAATACCCATCCCTTAATTTCCATCACATTTGTGTTTTGGGCAAATTCCTCCGTATAGGAATTTTTCAGCACCGGCGGTGGCAAGTGGGGCCTTGAAATAGGTTTGTTAGGGGGCACATCTGCCTTCCAACAACCATCAATAATGACGATCCACAAAAAGCAGCAGCAACCGAAGAGTGAAACTGATGTTTTCATTGTAAAAAGTTTTGGTTATAACTACTATGAACTTCCTGAACAAGTGCAATGTAGCTTGCGAAGCAGGCGAATGCTAACTGAATTATGCAAGCATTTTGGAGTTATTGGTAAAAATTGCAAATGTGCTTTTCGGTTGTGTAAACTGCACCAGGAAACAGTAGTTGTACAGCATCTTTGTATGCATCCAGCTTTCAGAAGATTAAATGAAAGGATACTGATCAATAACCAGGGTTGGATGCCCCCTCGTTATACATATCCTTAGCCTCGATTAAAGGGCTAATCGCAATAATGGCCAGCGTTGACAAGCTAATATTTAATTCGGAAAGGTTTATTGGTTAATGGGTGTAGGTTGGATAACAACATTTTTGAGGCCCTGGCAGATGGAACGGATGCGTTGGTAGGAAGCCTTTGAATTTTGAGCTTTGTCCAGCTTTAGCTCCACATAACCCGGTTCTGTTACCAGGTGAAAGGAACTGTGATCAGATAAAGTAATCCGGCGGTCTCCTGATCCATTGATCAATATAGATGGGTCGCTCTGTCCTATTTTATCATTCAGGTAACGTTCCACATCATGCGTGAGGTCTTCATTAAAGCTGGTCTCCAGGTAATAGGTGTAATGAGACTCTTTAACAGTGAATGATGTTTCATTCCTGTTATAGCTGCATGCACTGATGCTTATCGATAAAAACAGGGATAACCAGGTATATACACTTTTCATGTTAATGGCATTATTACTATTAAACAGGCCAGGCCGGTTCAATGTGATGCAATAATAGTTATGGGATAGGGAAAAGTTGAAGTGGCATAAATTTAGGCATACGAATCTGCATTGCAGCTACTATGTTATGAGCGGTCACTCCTGCATAGGAATGGAACTACTCTGATGCCTTCGTAAAGAAGCATAAAAAATGCAGCTGTTGGTATGACAGCTGCATTTGTATGGAATCATTGGTTATCGTTGCGATTCTTCGAATGTGGGTCCATAGATACCCGGAGGTTTATTGCCGGTGCTGCGCAAATAGATGACCATTTCGCCGCGGTGGTGGTAGAGATGGTTGAACAGGAAGCCGCGTACCACCTGGGCCCTTGGCATCTCGGGAAATACAGCTTCATCGCTGCCCATGACCATTTTCCAATTTTTGAACATGCTTTCATCTGTGGCAGTTTCCAGCGCTTTCCGTGCAGCCTGTACATTCTCTTCAAATTTGGCCACTATGTTACTGGCCTTGCTGATATCACCCTTGTCATATTTATAGGTGGCCATATCAAAAACATCCTGGTGCAGCGTTGGCTGGTACCAGTTATACACTTCGGCAATATGCGAGGCCAGCTGGCCTGTGGTCCAGGATTTATCAGAAGGCTTGAAGTCCAGGGCACTGTCTGGGATGGCTTGTAATAGTTTGCGGGTGTTTTGAACTTCAAATTCAAATTCACCGAGTAGGGCTTTGACGAGCATGGATGTTATTTGAGATTTAAAATGTAAGATATATTATTTGGCAAAAGAACTAAAGACCGAACTGTACTTTGATAGGATGTAATATTTAATACCTCACTGGTATAAAGCAATTGAATGAGCCCGGTGAAGAGAGCCATTGCTGTAAACGACCAATATTAAATATTACATCTTACCTCACTAATACGTTTTAGCTACGTGGTAATAATAGCGGTTGGGTTGGCCCACCACACCTGCGGCAGCCATTCTTTTTTTCATGGTATCTGATTTCAGGAAGCTCATGCCTTTGGCGCTGTCCGTAAAGGAAAGCACAACTGAAATCTTATGGTTGTCGTTGATATCATAGCCAATGGCCCTGTCCATTAACCCATTATCGGTGCGCAATTGTTTGCCGCTTTCGAAAGCTGTTTTCCAGGCGTCCCAGTCTTTAACTGTTTCATATGTCATCACGCGCAGGTTGGTAGCCTGGCCGTTATCGAGAAACGTTGTATTGAAGATCATAATATTTGGCGCGCCAATGACTCCACCTTTCTGCATGGCTTTTTTCAGGCTGGGGTCTTTGGCAAATGCCTTGGCTTTTGCAGTATCATCCACCTTCACAGCTACCATCACCATGTTGGAATCAGGAATGCCCCGGCCGATAACAAAATTGTGCAGGCCTGAGGCTACACGCATAGAGTCATGCTCATCATAGGAAGCCATCCATTTGTTGAAATTGGCCACTTTGTGTTTGACCACCATAACGGTTGCGGTTGTTGGCGCCGCCGGTGCTGGAGTGGTGGGCGTGGTGGTGGTTGTGTGCATGGTTGTGTCGGTGGTCATGCTGGTAGAGTCAGTTGTCGTTTTTTCTTCCTTGCCACCGCAGGCGGTTAAGAAAATAGCTAAGATGCCGGCCAGTGACAGGTAAAGAGATCTCTGTTTCATTTTGTAGTGTTATTTAATGATGAAGAAAGTGGAGGGGGCAGATTGCAAGTTGCAAAGGGTAAAGAGGAGGTAAAAGTTAAAACATTTTTTGTAGAATATCGAATATGAAAAAGGAATATTGAAGAGGGAGGCCGCGAAGGCGCGAAGGCGCGAAGGAGCACGAAGGGGAATTGAATGTTGAACAATAGAACAAGGAATATCGAATATCGAAGAGGTTTAGGTCGGAGAGGTGTTATTGTAGCAGTCAGTTTTTAGGGCAATTGAAATTTTCAATGCTCAACGCTCAATGCTCAATTTTCAAGGGAG
>NZ_JCANTR010000038.1:0-15904 GCF_059568575.1 Flavisolibacter ginsengiterrae DSM 18136 | reverse complement strand
AAGATGTGTGAATGACACTCATGGCTAAACAGATCAATAGTTTTTTTGGAGAGGTCGGCTCCGATGATGTGTTGAACTTTCATAGCTTTGCTTTTAGAAGTAAACAAATCAAGGTTGCTAGCCTAAGACCTTTAATTAGTCTTTAAGGACTTAATATTCTAACTAGGCCTTAGCAACCGTGGGGGAAGAGTGAGGACTAATACAGGGGTAAGACCGCAAGTCTATGTCTCCGTCAAGTTCACCTCACTTTTCTTCCCACAAAATTCTTAATCTTTCTTTTTTCAGCTATTCAATATGTCAATGAACTAATTTGATCTAAAGGTCCCCGTGGTTCGCCCCTCCTCCCAAAATTTTTTTGTAAATTAATAGTACCGCAAAGCCCCTCAACCGACTAACTATACAGCACCGCTTATGGACAGCAACGAAATCGATAGAATATTAGAAAGTTACCTGCAGGGATCAGCATCGGTCACAGAAGAGCAGCGCATAGAAAAATGGCTCGATAGCATAGGTGAGGAGCCCAGCAGCTGGACCCTGATGCAGGAAGAGGAGAGGAAGGCATTTCTAAATAGCCTATACCGCGATATCAGTAGGGCTAAGAATGAAGAGGTGGGCAGGGTGCGACCCATGTATCCCGGGCAGCGCAGTTGGAAAAGATATATCGCCGCTGCAGCAGTTATATTGGTTTTGGCATTGGCAGGATACTTTATCTATACCGGCCGCCAGCCAAAAACGGAGATCGCGAAAGCCGTGGTACCAAAGGATGTACCTGCGCCTGGTACCAGTCGTGCCGTCATCACCCTTGCCGATGGCAGGCAGGTCTATCTCGACAGCGCTGGCAGTGGTACCCTGGCAGTACAGGATAATGTAAAGGTGGTCCGCACACCCGACGGCAAGATCACCTATCATGGAGAAGGCGCTGCATCCCTCCAGGGTGGGACTGAGCAGGGCTTAGTTTACAATACCCTCACTAATCCACGCGGCTCCCGTGTCATAGATATGCAGTTCTCCGATGGCAGCCACGTATGGCTCAATGCCGGTAGCTCATTAAAATATCCAGTTGCCTTTGTAGGTAAGGAAAGAAAGGTTGAGATTACAGGCGAAGCCTATTTTGAAGTAGCCCATAATGCATCCAAACCCTTTAAAGTATCATTACCCGGCGAGGTAGGAGAGGTTGAAGTTCTCGGCACCCACTTCAACATAAACGCCTATGATGATGAAGACGCCCTGAAAGTAACCCTGTTGGAAGGCTCAGTAAAACTCTCTGCCATGTCAACTAAGCAAATCAGGAGCTCAGCTATTTTAAAGCCCGGTGAGCAGGGACAACTACAAACCACAAACTACAAACTACAAACTGTCCCTGGCGTAGACATTGATGAAGTCATGGCATGGAAAAATGGTCGTTTCGAGTTTGGTGGTAGCGATCTTTCGTCAGTGATGCGCCAGTTGTCACGCTGGTACGATGTAGAGATTGTCTATGAAGGACCAAGACCCGAAGCCAACTTCAGGGGAAGTATTTCCCGGCAGGAAAACATCAGCACGGTGCTGAAAATGCTCGAGCTGACAAAAGCCGTGAAGTTCAGGGTAGAGGGTAAAAAACTAATTGTTTCAAAATAGATTGGCCGCAACAAAACCAGGAGTGCTGGTAACACTCCCGGCAGATGTTCAGGTTAATCCCAAAATAAAAAACCGCTAAGATTCTCAATCGTTTTAACCCAAACAATACAAAAATATGAAATTATTTGCCGGGCTGCTTGGGCATGGCTGCAGGCTATGGCTGGTACGGCTCCTTACTTCTAAATGTTTGCTGGGTATGAAGCTCACAATCATATTAATGCTGGCAGTTTTACTGCAGGTTTCTGCTAAGGGGCATGCGCAAACCATTACCATTTCAGTAAAAAATGCTTCCCTGGAAAAAGTTTTTACAGAAATCAAAAAGCAAACCGGCTACAGTTTTTTATATACCGATCAAACCTTGCAAGGTACGCACAAAGTGGATATAAATGTAAATGCTGTTTCATTGGAAACCCTGTTAGACCTCTGTTTAAAAAACCAACCTGTCACCTATACTATAGTCAACAAAACCATCATACTAAAACCACGGGACGAAAGCCCAAAAGAAAACGCCACTGATGAAAAACCGCTCCTGGACATTAGTGGCAGGGTCACGGATCCGGATGGGAATCCTTTGGCAGGAGCAACCGTAAAGGTCAAGGGCAGCAATAAACTAACAATTACAAATAATGATGGCGTTTTTGTATTGAAGGGAGTGGGAAATGATGCAGTTCTTGAAATTTCTTTTGTCGGATATCAAACAATAACAGTTGCAGTAAATAACAGGACGTCCGTTTCAGCTTCGCTCAAATTAAACATCATCAGTAATCCTGAAGTAATTGTTAGAAAGGGATATTACAATGAAAAAAGAGCGACAACGACAGGCAATGTAAGCACAGTCACCTCAAAAGATATAGAAAAGCAACCTGTGAACAATCCGCTACTTGCACTGCAGGGCAGGATACCGGGCATGTTTATTACACAAAGCACAGGACTACCAGGCAGTAGTCTGGACGTGCAGATCCGGGGGCAAAACAGTATGGCCAATGGCAATGATCCACTTTATATCATCGACGGAGTTCCGTACACTTCACAAGTTATTCGGGGGCTCGGTTCCTATGTGTTAGGCTCAGCTTCCGGGAATCCATTTAGTTATATTAACCCCGCGGATATAGAATCGATTGATGTTTTAAAAGATGCCGATGCTACTGCTATTTATGGTTCAAGAGGCGCAAATGGTGTCGTCCTGATCACGACCAAAAAAGGTAAAGCAGGACAGATGAAAGTGGATATAAATATGCAAAGCGGCTGGGGGAAGGTTGCCAGTGAAATGAAATTGCTCAATACTAAGCAATATCTTGAGATGCGTCATGAAGCGTTTAAGAACGATGGTGCTGTACCTAACCCTTCGACTGATTTCGATCTCACTTTATGGGATACAACCCGTAATGTGGATTGGCAAAAAGAATTAATTGGAGGAACGGCCCACTATTATGACGTACAGGCTTCAGTTTCTGGCGGGAACCTTAATGCACAATATCTTATTGGCTCCGGCTACCATAAAGAAACGACCGTTTTTCCCGGTGATTTTAATGATCAAAAAGGTTCTGTCCATTTTAATATCAACGGCATATCAAACAATAGGAAATTCAACATATTATTATCCGGAATTTATACAACAGACAATAACCAATTGAGTGGGTATGACCTTACCGAAACGGCTTTAAAACTGGCGCCCAATGCGCCATCATTGTATAACCCGGATGGCAGTATAAACTGGGCCTTAAATGCGTCAGGAATAAGTACCTGGACCGGATATAACCCTGCAGCGCAAATGTTGCCGAAGTATCATACCAGGACAAATAATCTTGTAAGTGACGCAACCTTAAGTTATATAATCATTCCTGGCTTAGAGATCAAAAGTAGCTTCGGTTATACCAATTTGCAGACCAACGAAGTGCTGACCATCCCTCTTTCGTTTAATCAGCCGGCCGTCAGGCAAACGGTTAAGCGCAGGGCTAGTTTTACAACCAGTAATATTCATTCATGGATAGTAGAACCTCAGATAGCTTATACAAAGGAAACAGGTAAGGGAACCATCACAGCACTGGTCGGCGCTACGATCCAGCAAAATTCAGGAACGGGGCAAACCTTGGATGCAAGCGGGTTTAATAGCGATCTTGTACTGGAAGATATTGCTTCTGCAACAACAGTCACTCCATCCACCACGTCCAACTCAGTTTATAAATACAATGCAGTCTTTGGACGCCTGAATTACAATTGGCAAAGTAAGTATCTGGTCAATATTACTGCACGCAGGGATGGCAGCAGCCGGTTCGGACCTTCCAACCAATTTCACAATTTTGGGGCTGTGGGTGCAGGCTGGGTCTTTTCCAAAGAAACCTTTATTCAAAAGCATATACCCTTCCTTAGTTTTGGGAAGGTAAGAGGCAGCTATGGCAGTACAGGAAACGACCAGGTGGGTGATTATACTTTTTTGGACCAGTATAGCCCTGTGAGCTTCGGTGTACCTTACCAGGGTGCTACGGGCCTCACTCCCACAAGGATATTTACACCAGACCTTGCCTGGGAAGAAACCAAAAAATTAGAAGGCGCACTTGAGCTGGGTTTTTTCAAAGACAGAATTATTCTTTCTGCTAGTTATTACTTCAACAGTTCTTCCAACCAATTGACAGGCTATAATCTTCCGGGTATTACAGGGTTTCTTTCCGTGGAAAAAAATCTGCCTGCAACGGTACAAAACAAAGGTTGGGAGTTTGAAGTAAGAACAGTAAATATAAATAGAGGCGCCCTACGTTGGACAAGTTCTGCTAATGTAACTTTGAACCGGAATAAACTTGCTTCCGGCGCACCAGGCTTAAGCGCTTATTACCAACAGAAAATCGGTCACCCTTTACAGTCAAGATTCGCCTACCATTTATTGGGCGTTGATCCTTTCAGTGGTTTATACCAGGTAGCCGACAGCCATCTTAATCCTGTTACTGTACCTAACCCTTTAACGGATCAGACTATCATAATCGATCTTACACCAAAATTTTACGGAGGGTTTCAAAACAGCATTACTTACCAGCGTTTCCAATTCGATTTTTTGTTCCAGTTTGTGAAACAATCGGGTGCTGAATATCTATACAATGATAAACCCGGCACTTTTAATTTAGACCAGGGTTATAATCAACCTGTAACCGTATTAAATCGCTGGCAAACCCCTGGGGATGTACGACCAATTCAACGTTTTAGTCAGAATGGGAGTGTAACCACCAGTTATTCCTATGCAAGATTCAGCGACCAGGCTTATGGAGATGCTTCTTACATCCGGCTCAAAAATGTTTCTCTTTCGTGGAGCCTGCCGCAAGGATGGAAAAAGAACGCTCATTTTCTAAATGGGAGGGTCTATATACAGGGTCAGAACCTATTGACATTTACAGATTATAAAGGGCTGGATCCTGAAACAAAAGGTAGTACTAATTCTATCTCCTTGCCTCCATTAAGGGTAATTACAGTGGGAATACAAGTAGGTTTTTAAATTAAAAGTAAAAGAAGTGACAATACGATCATCAAATAGTAAATACCTGTGTGTGACTTTGCTGTCGATTTGGTTTTGCATACAACAAACTGCCTGCAAGAAATTGGTGGAAGTAAGTTCTCCGCCTACTTCTTTAACGAGTGGTAATGTATATACAAATGATGCCACAGCGGCGGCGGTATTAACCAATATATACGGCACGATAAGCGGTAACAATCCACTTAATGCTGCCAGCATGAATAGTATTTCCCTGGTATCAGGATTATCCGGCGACGAGTTAACACTTTTGGGTGGGACCTCTACTAATACCATACTATCACCCTTCTATTTAAATAGTCTTGCCGCTTCATCAACCGGGGCAGGAGGGCTGCTCCTGTGGAATGATTTTTACACGAAGCTATATATAGTTAATACGGCACTGGAAAGGCTGGCAGTCTCGAACAGTTTGACTCCTTCGGTTAAACAGCAATTAATGGGAGAAGCGAAATTCCTTCGGGCGTTTTTCTATTTCTATTTGGTCAATCTTTATGGCGACGTACCCTTAACGACCAGCAGCGATTATACAAAGAATGCGATCCTTTCCAGGTCTGCTAAAGGAGATGTCTACAAGCAGGTTGTTGCCGATCTGAAAGATGCCCAGAACTTGTTGGCCGATGGTTACGTTGCTTCTGATGCAACAACGAGTACCGACGAAAGAGTACGCCCCAATAAATGGGCAGCTACAGCACTACTTGCAAGAGCGTATTTATATACCGGTGATTGGGCCAATACGGAAACAACCGCCGGTGCGGTCATTAGTAATACAGCGAGGTATGATACAGTTTCCCTCAATAATGTTTTTCTCAAAAACAGTAAGGAAGCAATCTGGCAATTGCAACCTGTAAATGCCGGCTGGAATACGGAAGATGCCCGCGTTTTTGTGCTGCCTGGTACTGGCCCTTCCAATAATTACCCGGTTTACCTAAGTAAGCAATTAGTCAACAGTTTTGAATCCGGTGATCAGCGAAAACTGAATTGGGTGAACAGTGTAACCGTGAATGGAACTGCTTATTATTATCCCTATAAATACAAAGCTGCATCGCTGAATGCTCCCGTAACGGAGTACGCCACGGTACTAAGGCTTGGAGAACAGTATTTAATAAGAGCAGAAGCGAGGGCACATTTAGGAAAGACCAGCGAAGCTTTGAAAGATCTAAATCTAATTAGGAAGAGAGCCGGTTTGGCAGATGCAAATACAACGGATCAAACCAGCTTATTAAATCTCATTTACCATGAAAGACAAGTAGAACTATCTACCGAATGGGGACACAGATGGATGGATCTCAAAAGAACAGGAAAAGTAGATGAAGTGATGAGTACTGTTGTCTCTGCAAAAGGAACAACATGGAGTTCCAATTGGGCATTGTATCCAATACCGCTCTATGACATAACTCAAAATCCAAACCTGAGACAAAACCCTGGTTATTAAAGTTGGCGGGACTCGAGCGAATCAATGGTCGCGACATTGGTTTCTTTAGTTAGCTGCTCTTTTATAAATCGATACTGACTATTATTTAAACCTTATCTAAAAGAAAATACATTGCGACAAGTCGCGAGCAAAGCGAAGTGAACGCAGTGAAGCAAACTTTATATTATGAAAAGAGTTTTCACAACCCTCGCGGTTATTACCCTTGTTTTGCTTGCCTGTAAAAAAGAAAAACCAGCAACGGTTGCCAGTTTAACCACTACTGCTGCTACCAATGTAACAGCAAACAGTGTCACTACCGGTGGAAACATCACCAATGACGGAAAGACCGCCATCACCAAAAGAGGCGTAGCATGGGCAACGCATACGGCACCAACTGTTGCTGATAGTATTACTAACGATGGAACAGGCTCCGGTTCTTTTACGAGTAATGTGTCTGGCCTCATGGCTAATACAATTTATTATATAAGGGCTTATGCCATAAATGGGACAGGTACTGGTTATGGTAACGAACTAAGTTTTACTACCAGTAAAGGACTGCCCACAGTAACCACCGCTGCTATTACCAATAGTGTTGCCCTTTCAGCAACTGGTGGTGGAAATGTATTGAGTGATGGTGGTTATCCCATTACTGCAAGAGGCGTTGTTTGGGCCACTACACACAACCCAACCATTGCCAATTTTAAAACCACTGATGGAACGGGCACAGGTCCCTTCACCAGCACCTTGACTCCACTGGCCTCCCAAACTGTTTACTATGTGAGAGGGTATGCCACCACCAGTTTTGGTACTGCCTATGGTAATGAAATAACGCTCACTGCAGCTTCATCCAATAGTATTGCTGATATCGATGGCAATGTATACCCAACCATTACTATTGGAACACAAACATGGATGACGTCTAATCTCAAAGTGACGCATTATCGAAACGGCGATTCAATAGTAAACGGGTACACGACAAATTTTGATTGGTACCAGGCAATAAAAGATAATGAAAATTCTGCTCCAAATTATGACGTGTACAAGGGGGCATACACTTATCCCAATGGCGATGTTGCCAACGTTTCGTCCTTTGGGTTATTGTACAACAATTTTGCAATTGACGATAATCGCAAGGTTTGTCCGGCCGGCTGGCATGTGCCTTATTATACTGATTGGGCAATTTTAGCCGCGTCTCTGGGTGGTTCTGCAGTAAAGACAGATACCACTTATAATGGAGGTTTTTACGTTAACTACAGTAGCTTTGGTTTGATTGCCGATAAACTTCTTGTTGGTGGGTCTTCAGGGTTGAATCTAAAATTTGCGGGGCAACTATTTATCGACGGTGCAAATTCATACAGTTATACTGGATTTAATTCGAGTGGTTTTTATTGGATGCAATCTTTCATTGGTTATCCAAAAAAGGACGTTATTGCTTTAGCAGGATCGGCACAGAATTATTGGTTTGCGTTAGGCGCAGCAAATTCGACACCAAACGACGTGAGGTATCAAGCGGACAATTTACGGGTTCTATCGGTACGTTGCGTTAAAGATTGATACGTGTTGTCCCGGCGAAAGACTAAACGAGATTAGCTCACTTAATGAGTGCTTTCTCTGGAATTGGCCCCTAAAAAACACAGCCTACTTTCTTCATACCTAAATCCTACGGCTTAATACCAGGGGCTGGCGGCTCCATCCCCTGGTCTGTCTCTGCCAGCCCCGGAAATAAAACAAAGTAAAAACAGCATTTGAATAATAAAATAGGAAACTATGAAACGACTCGTGTGTCTTTTGTGCTTGTATATATCGATTTATACCATTGCACAGGATTCGATAAAAGGAATCCATTTTGAACAAGGATCAAGTTGGCAACAGGTGCTGGCAAAAGCAAAAGCCGAGAACAAAATAATCTTCCTTGATTGCTATACCACATGGTGCGCTCCTTGCAAGCAAATGGAAAAGAATATTTACCCGCAAGAAAAAGTTGGAGATTTCTACAACAAAAATTTTGTGTGCATTAAGGTACAGATGGATCAAACCAGTAGGGATAATGAAGAAATCAAAAGTTGGTATGCCCAAGCAAAGTTGTTGGAAAAGAACTATGATGTTAATGCTTATCCTACATTTTTATTTTTGAATGCCGATGGAAAAGCATTGCATCGTTTTGCCGGTGGGCTCACTGCGGACAAGTTTATTGAATTGGGGACAGATGCTATGATCCCGGAAAGACAATCTTACACGCTGGCTGCAAAATATGACCCCGCAAAGATGGATACGGCAGAATTAAAGAAAGTAGCTGTAGAGTATAGGTACAAAAGTCCAAAGCTCTCGCATAATCTTGTTTTTGCCTATTTAAAACAATTGTCGAATAAGGATTTTGAAACGGAAGAGAACCGATGGTTCCTGAATAATTTCAAAGATGATCCCAGAATCAATGCTATTGCGACCGACTATATTAACAGCATTCCTGAAAAAGAACTATATACCCCGAATAATGTGGCTTTGTTGATCAATCAAATGCAAAGTTCGAAGGACAGAGGCTTTAGACTCTTTTTAAAAAAAACAGCCATTTTCGATAGTGTCATGAATCAAATCCCTTCGACAAGACAACAATGGTTTGCAAAATACTATATTGACGGAATTATTCAAACGGAAGAGGTTGAACCCATGATACAGAAAGCCAAATCGTTAGGGAAGGCAATCGACTGGAATCTACTCTTCACTACTATGAAAAAAAAATATGGAACTGAATATGCGGAGAGAAATGTACTTATGGCAAAAGTGAATGAAACAAAGGGAGACGAGCAAATGAAAAGCTTGATTCAACTCGTAGAAAAATATGGTTTGAAAATGTGGAACAGCTTTGACATTAACAATTATGCATGGATGGTATTTGAGAGTACGGACAATAAAGAGTATTTGAAAAGTGCACTAAGCTGGAGTGCCTATGCCGTGATGAACTGTCCACATTTATATACTGCCAATTGGATGGATACCTACGCTAATATTCTGTACAAACTGGGCTATAAAAACTTTGCTATTCAAAAGGAAATAGATGCCAGCATGCTCGATCCAAATAGTAAAGACATAAAGTCAACATTGGAAAAAATGAGGAAGGATAAACCGACATGGCCAACAAAGCCCGGGAATTAATATAAATATTCAGATAAAATGTTCATTATGAGACAAAGGACAATTGTAATTAGCCTGTCTTATGTATTCATCTTTCTCTTTGCTTATACAGGTTTGAGTAAATTGATGGATTACGAAATATTTAAAGAACAAATATCACTGTCGCCTTTATTTGATCCAATCGCAAACTGGATCGCGGTTGTATTACCGGCCGCAGAACTGATAGTTTCAACCCTATTGTTTTTGCCTGTGACTCGGTTAATTGGGCTCTGGTCCTTTCTTGGTTTGATGATCCTATTTATAGCTTACATCGTGTATATACTGAACACAAATGACCATTTGCCCTGCACATGCGGCGGTGTGTTACAATCTCTGTCCTGGAATCAACACATAATTTTCAATGTTGTTTTTATTGTCCTGGGTGTTATTGCCATTTTATTGGAGACAAGACTTCGGCTAGCAATCAAAAAGAATACATCTATTTGAAATATTTACCGGTAAAATGGGGAAGCCGAAAACCATAAAACAGAGTAGGCATATTCTATCAGTAAAGTTTAGCTTTTTGGTTAAAAAGCATTTGGTTATGAAAAAAATCAGGATGATGATTTCCGGTTTTGCCCTTTTAGCATTGGTAACTGGTGCCCTGGCATTCAAATCAAAAAGTGTGTTCGCAAGCGGCTCTGTATGGTGCAGTAGTACATGCCCTGCCGGCGAACAAATTGCATTCAAGGTTGATCCTAATGGTACAACTACTGTTCCATGTGGGGTTGGTAATCAGCCATATGCTTATTGTGGCAATACTTGTACCGCAACACCTGCAGGCACCAAATTCAAGGCTACGTCTGATCAGTAAAATGTGACGCAATTAATGATCAACAAATGAAAGTAAGCGGCTCTTTTTGATGATATGCCGCTTACTTTCTAACAATACCTTTTATGCGTGAAATGTATTTTGTTTTATGTTAGAAAAGGAAGCACTTCACACTATTTCAATATGAGAGAAGAGTTAGTAAAATCAATAGCTTTTGTTATGTTGGCCGCTTTGCTTGCTGATTGCAGAAGACCGGCAAATAAAACAGGTCTTGAAGGTAGAAGCTTACCTGAATTCAGCATGTTATTAATGGACAGCGTTACGCAATTTGCTTCCGAAAGCATTAAAGCTGGCAAGCCTGCTGTGCTTTTTTATTTCAGTCCTCGCTGCCCATATTGCAAGGCACAAGTCGACCAAATGATCGCAAATATTGATGATCTGAAAGATACATGGATTTATATGATTTCTGATTATCCCGTTGCTGAGATGAAACAGTTTTATCAGAAATATAAACTAGGTTCTTATTCAAATATTTCCATGTTATACGACCCGGCCTACTCTTTTGCAAATTATTTCAAGGTAACAGGTGTGCCATACACCGCGGTGTATGGTAAAGATAGAAAACTTAAGGGGGTATACATGGGCCCTGCGACTCCTCATGATATTGTGGCACTGGCCAATGAATAGTAATCTTAACGATACATACGTTAGAAAAATGAATAAGAAGAAACTATCGGGGGATTTAATTAATACTTCGGAAGTGAAAGGATTGCTTGTAATATTTATAAACTTTTTTATTTTGGCTGCTGCGGCTCAAAAGCCATGCATTGTTTTTTCGGCCATAAAGAAATGGTCTTCTGTTGGAGAAGGCACTATAAGCAGTGACGGAAATTGTGTGAGTTATCATATCTACAACCAACCCGCCGGCAATAACAAATTAGTAGTACAATCAGCCGGCGATAATTGGAAAAGAGAATTCAATGGCGCCAATAGCGAAAGCTTTAGTGAAGATGGAGGAAGATTATTTTTTAAAACAGGTGATAGTCTTTGGCAACTCACTCTCGTCACAAACAACCTGCTGTATGTTTCCAGAGAAAATAAACCAGCCCAAACGGATGCTTTAAACGAGCAAAGAGCATATATAGCAACTCAAAACAAAACCGCGCAGGCAGTACATGAACTCTGGTACCACAAACCGGGTAGGGATTCTGCGATTAAACTGATCGATGATCAGGACTTAGGGTTTGAAGGCATGGAGATTTCGGACATGGCGCCGCAGTTCAGCAAAGATGGCAGCATGATCTTTTTCTGGATAAAGGAAACCAAATCAAAGGCAAAACCTGGTGCGGTGCAAATGGATCTTTGGAGTTTTACTGATAAGGTGATGCAAACCATTCAGCTATCAGAAGCTAAACAGGAGGTTTTTTATGCGAGTGTAATTAACATCACTAACAAGAAGATAATCCGGATCGAACAACAAGATGAGCACGTTGTTGCGAGGACGGATGATTTTGCACTGGTCGTACATGGAACGGGAAATAATGATCTTTTACCCGAAACCAATTGGAATGTATCTACAAGACCGGCTTATTATCTTAAATCATTGAAGGATGGTTCTGAACAATTAATAAGAGACAATGTGGTTTATCATGATGAAGGCGCGGGTATGTCTCCTGCAGGGAAGTGGATGATCTATTTTGATTTTCAGCAAAAGAGTTACTTCTCTTACGAGATTGCAACAGGCATTATAAGAAACATCACCAAAGCTTGTAATGCCAATTGGCTTGATGAAGAAAATGACCGTCCCGAACCTTCCCTCTGCTGGGTACCCTGGCGGGATACCTGGCTTGCAGATGATGAAGCAGTTTTAATCTATGATAATTACGATATCTGGCAAATTGATCCCGCTGGCGTAAAGCTGCCCATCAACCTGACTAATTTTTATGGAGCTAAACACCATATAAAATTTGAAGTATTGTATCCGGGAGAGGTATTGAGTAACGTTTCCGACAAGAAGAAGATTATTCTGACTGCCTTCAATAAGTTAAACAAAGACCGGGGATTTTTTAAAACATCGATAAACGTCCAGCGAGATCCGGAATTATGTACT
Source organism: Flavisolibacter ginsengiterrae DSM 18136 (assembly GCF_059568575.1). Classification (NCBI taxonomy): domain Bacteria; kingdom Pseudomonadati; phylum Bacteroidota; class Chitinophagia; order Chitinophagales; family Chitinophagaceae; genus Flavisolibacter; species Flavisolibacter ginsengiterrae. Next base: position 3,309 of record NZ_JCANTR010000038.1, on the reverse strand, counting down.
ATGGGGCCTTTTATTTTCAGCGACTGGCTGGAGGGATTTCCATATGGAGAACCTGTTAAAGCAAAAAATGCTGATGTGTATATGGTAATGCGTATCAATGCTGAGGAAGCTCCCAATTATTTTATTACGAATGATTTTAAAAATTTCAAACAGTTATCTAATATTCAACCACAGAAGGAATATAATTGGTTTACCACTGAACTTGTGCATTGGAAAACATTTGACGGTAAAATATCAGCAGGTATTTTGTATAAACCGGAAGACTTTGACTCGACCAAACAATATCCTGTTCTTTTCAATTATTATGAACAAAGATCTAAGGAACTGAATTTATTTCTCCGACCAAAAGTTTCTTACGACAATATTAATATACCCTGGTTCGTAAGCAGGGGTTACCTGGTCTTTGTGCCGGATATCCATTATAAAGTAGGGGAGCCCGGGCAAAGCGCGTACAATGCCATTGTTTCAGCAGCTGAATATCTATCCAAAAAACCTTGGGTAGATGCAAAAAGAATGGGTATCCAGGGACATAGTTTCGGCGGTTATGAAACAGACTATATAATTACACACAGCAAGCTATTTGCGGCTGCCTGTTCTGCATCCGGCACGAGTGATTTAATCAGCTTTTACGGTTCAGCAGATCGTACGTCCTATCCCACACAATGGGCTGAAAAAGCGCAAGGACGCATGTTGTATTCACCATGGCAGGTCCAGTTGCAATACATAACTAACTCACCTGTTTTCAAAGCCGATAACGTCAGGACACCTTTCTTAATGATGAATAATAAAAATGACCGCAATGTTCCTTTTGGGCAAGGGGTCGAGTTTTTTACGGCCTTGCGCCGCCTCGGTAAAAGAGCCTGGCTGCTGCAATATGATGACGGATCCCACTCATTGGATCCCCGCAGCAATTCAGCAACAGATTATACAATTCGAATGACCCAATTCTTCGATCACTACCTGAAAGACTCGGCCTGTCCTCGCTGGATGATGTATGGTATCCCCGCAAGAGAAAAGGGAATTGATAATGGCTATGAATTAATAAAAGAAAAAGATCCAAAAACAGGCAAATGGGTAACTCCCAAAGAAGGTGGATTGCTGACCGATGATGAGAATAAAAAAGTAGAAGTATTGAAGAAGAGAAAACCTGTGACGGTGACGATTGAGTAAGATAAAGCAGGCAATAATTGAGCGATAGCCATTTATTATGAGGTAAACGATCGGGGGACGACAGAAAATAATTAAGACTACTACAGAGTAGTTTTGAAGCTCTTTGAAAAGACTGAAAAATTATGGAACAAGCAAATGTAAATGGCAGTGCTGTAAACAAGCAACGTATACACAGAAGTGAAGATGAGATACTCCGGTATCTGGCAGAGCAGGAAGAGAGTGATTTTAGTGTAAAGGAATATTGCGAGATGATGGATATCAATGAGCATACATTCAACACCTGGGTAAAGAAGTACAGGAGCAATGAACAGGAAAAGGGATTTACACAGGTGCAAATCATTCCTTCCTCATCATCAAAGCCCGGGTTGTTTGCCGAAGTAAACGGGATCAAACTTTACGTTCAGGTACCTGCAGACTATTTAAAAGCCTTGTTGCAATGAGTAAGATTTTGCAAATAGCAGCGAACGCAAATTTTTATTTGTATCGCAGACCCATTAAGATGAGTTATAGCTTTGATCGCCTTGCGGCACTGGTAAGAACAGAGTTGCAAAAGGACATCATACACCAGGATGTATTTATCTTTCTCAACAAGCAAAGGACCACCATCGAAATAATGGTCTATGAAGATGAAGGTTTTTCTATATTCTATCGCAGACTCGATAAGGGTTCATTCCAGGTGCCGATGATTGTGGTTGATCACGTGTCTTACAAGATGAACATTGATCAGATGGAACAGATGCTTACCGGTGTAACAGTGCATGAAAATGGATATGTCACCAAAGAAAAGTATGAGCCACTTCATGGCAGTATGTAGTTCACATTTGTGAATAAGTAAACACGCTTTTCTGATAGTATTTAGTCTTTTGTTGCACGTCTTTATTGTACTGCAACAACAAGACTTTACGTGCTTATATCTCCTGAACATTTTGAACTCAATGAACGCTACAGAAAGCTGCTGTTGAAAAGCATGCAGCAGGAGAAGATCATTGAAAGAAAGGATAGGGAGTATAAAGAGGTGTCTTCAAAGATCGATGCATTACGCAGTTACGTTGATGATTTTACTGCAAAATATAAGGATCTCCATGAACACTATATTGAGGCAGTTAAGATTATTAAACAGAAAGACAAAGAGATCGAAGAACTGCAGCTTATCAAACATCAGTTTGAGCAATTAAAGAAGCTGGTGTTTGGAAGCAAATCAGAAAAGAGTGTGTATGTATCGCCTGATCAACTTTCACTCCAGCTTGCAGCAGAAACAGTAGAGGCTTGCAATATCAATGATGGGCAGCGTATTGCTTCTTACACAAAGGCAAAGAAAGAAAAGAATGAAAACCATCCTGGAAGAAAGGGAATACCTGCACACCTTAGAAGAGAGTATGTAGATATTTATCCAAACGATCTTCCTGGAGATGCTGAACTCTTCGATACAGAAGAGACAGAGCAGCTGGAATACGATCCGGGTAGGTTGTTTGCCACTGTATATAGAAGGTTTAAATACAAACGCACGAATGCTGATGGAAAAGTAGAGTTCTTCATTGGTGATCTTCCACTGGATAAAGACAAGTGTCTTGCAGCACCTTCCTTAAGAGCACACTGCATTGTAGAAAAGTATATGTATCATATGCCGCTGTACAGGCAGATGCAAAAGTTTGCACAGGAAGGAGTGATCATAGCAGCCAACACAATGAGTGACTGGGTGAACAATGATGCAAGAAGTTTAACGGCTCTGTATGATGCACATCGCAGCTGTGTTTTAAATGCGGCCTCTCAGTACATGATGGCAGATGAAACAGGGTTCAGAGTACTTGACCTTGAAAAGGTTAAAGGAAAGAAATCTCATCGCGGTCAGATGTGGGCATATGCAAATCCTGCAGACGGGCTGGTGTTCTTCGAATATCAGCAAGGGCGGAGCAGAAAGCATGCAAGACCAATGCTTGATAAGTTCAGGGGCATACTTCACACAGATGGCTTCGGCGTATATGATCACTTTGCAATGCGTAATGACATTGTACATGCTAATTGCAACGCCCATGCAAGGAGAAAGTTCGAGCAAGCTTTATTTACTTCTTCTGAGAAAGCTCAGTATGTACTGGAGCAATATCGTAAGCTATATGCGGTAGAAAAGCATTGCAGGGAGCA
>NZ_JCANTR010000037.1:0-17517 GCF_059568575.1 Flavisolibacter ginsengiterrae DSM 18136 | reverse complement strand
ATATCATTCACAGTCGCCAGCACTGCTGTCCTTGGACCTTCACAACCTGCAGCAGATGTACAAGACACATAGAATGTCTTTGAAGCACTGATGCTTGGAGTTGTAAATGGAGAACCCGTACCAAGTGAAGTACCACCAGTTGCTACATCATACCAGTTCAGTGTTCCTGTGCAACCACTTGCTGTCAGAACTACTGTACCTGTACCACAACGGGCGTTTGGACCACCAGTTGGTGCGCCAGGTGTATCATTCACAGTCGCCAGCACTGCTGTCCTTGGAGAGACGCAATCACCAACTGTACATGAAACATAGAATGTTTTAGAAGCTGTAAGGCTTGGAGTAGTAAACGTGGTTCCTGTACCCAGTGAAGTACCACCAGTTGCCACATCATACCAGTTCAATGTTCCACTTGCACAACCCGTAGCACTCAGTACGACTGTACCAGGACCACAACGTGAATTTGGACCGGCTCCAGGAGCATCAGGTATAGCATTCACTGTAACAGTAAATGTACAAGTTCTATCTGCAAGGATGCCGGTAGTGTTATGTATTGTCATTTTCACTACAAAAGTTCCGGCATTAGTAGAACTAAGTGTAACAGTACCAGTATTGGAAACACCACTCGTTATAGTTCCATTACCAGTTACAGACCATGTATAACTGAAATTGGCTGTATTTAAAGTAAATGGTGTTTGAGTAGTAGGATCACCATATGTATAAACTAAACCTGTAGTATTAGCACAAGCAGAAGCAGGGCCATAGATACCACAAGGCTCAAGTGTAGCTATAGGAATGACCGATACTGTCTCTTCGCTTGTGCAACCAATAGCATCGGTAACTACAACTTTAAATTGATATTGTGAAGGTAAAACCGTTGGTAAAGTATTGATCGTAAAAGTTGCAGCCCCAGTACTTGCGTTAAATGAAAATGAAGTATTTGCATCAGCTGTAAGCTGAGTCCAGCTATAAGTATAAGGAGGAGTTCCTCCAGTTGCTGAAGCAGTTAAGTGTGCAACATTTCCAGTTGATAAATCTAAATTTTGAGTATTTGGTGCACCATCAACTACAGGTTTCGTTGGGCCTGATAAAACACCTGTAGTCGCTGTAGAAGTACAAGCGACATATCCTTGTGTTCCCGGATCATAACCAGGCACCGGGACAAGTGTTAAACTATGCGTTTGTCCTTCCGGATACTCAGCACAAATCTTTACAAACACAGGTCCATCAGGTATAGTACCTAAAGTTATCGTTGGATTAGCACTTGTAGTAGATGTACCAATTTGTGCTCCAACAGTACCATCAGTATTTCCAAGATAATATGATACTGTATAGGAACTGGCAGGAGTTGGAGAATTATCCTGTAAAGTCCACTGACCTGCACTACCCCCAAACCAGGAACAAGCCTGGTAACCAGTAGTAGTACAAGTAAGATCTGTTCTTAAATAAGCTATACTACATGTGGAACCCCCACAACCATATCTTGATTTATAGGTGAGGTTCATACTACCAGGAAATGTAGATTTCGCGTCTCCAGTACCAGGATCATTTAGCCACATAGCTAAATAATAGTTGGTTGGCTTTGTGAAGGAAGGAACAGTGATAGTTGACCATCCATTTCCACTGGTACCACAATCAGCGTAAACCAATTTACTGCAGTCTCCTGAAATCCCATCAATTGTGGGAGGATAGGAAGTTCCTGTTGCACTTGTAGGTTGAGCGAACGCAGGATCAACATAATATAATGCCCAACCAACTGTTTGATTAGTTACAATTTGAAATTGATAAGTACCAGCTAAGGGCCTGATATCAAAATTGAACCAAACAATATCTTCCCCTTCAGTTGGGGCATTCACAGAAGCTGTTCTGGTTTCAGTTTGCTGATCAAAGCAATTATTAAAATTTCCCTGGCTAATGGTAAACCCACCATTGGCTGTAGAATGATAACTGCCTTTAAATGCAGTTAACCCAGATTCTGTTTCCGCAGAGCTGGCGCAACGAACAATTCCTTTTGGTTGCAGGTTGGGCGATGCCAATGTTACTGCTTCCCATTTGTTCGATACAGTATTAAAACGCCAGCCATCACCGGCAAACCACCTGTGTGCAGCACATGGTGTGCTTGCAGGAGGAGGCGTTTGCCCAAAAATATTTGGTGTTAAAAAAGAAAGCAGGAACAGCGTCAAAAAGACTTTGATGCCGCCTGCTAATAGTGTTCGCCATTTGTCCTGACGACATCGGGTAGACGTTCTCATAATTGTTGTTGTTTTTTGATTTCGAAATATTGATAAGGCTCTTTATCAATACTGGACTTTAGGTTTTGGTAGGATTGGAATGAGAACTATTCTTTAAAAACAGGGATTAAGTTGGCGGAGATTTGCCAAATGCAAAATGGTATATAGGGAAAAGCAGATCGCAAATACATTTCATGTCGGAAACGCTTTACAATGAGTATGGTTAAAAAAATTAGATACCCTTAATGGCTTAACTGTATTGGAGATAAAGGCTACAACATAGGATGGGAACTTCCGGGGTAAGGAGTTAGAAAGATTTCAAGGGAGGGGTCAGAATTGGTGCCAGATAGGAATTATAGATTGGTATTCTGATAGGTATTACAACAAAAATAATGGATTAATATAAACAAATCAATGATTTCTTTTATTTATTTTTTACATTTTTAAAGACAATAAATAATGAAATACTGAGCAATAATAAGTATTAACCCTTATATTCTTTTATTATTTTTTCGATAAGTCATGAGCTCATCAGTCAAAAGGAGAAACTGAACACTAATAATTTTAGCTTTAAGGACTAAGATTGATTAACTGCTCAATGACCAGCACTTTTCAGAAATTACAAAAAGGCTGCTTTGTCAATTCTTCATTATCTTAAAAGATAATTAACTGCATTCCAGAATAACGATGAGTAGCAAAGCCAAAAAAAATACGCCCCTATCAATCGATAAAGTCTCTACAGTTAGCATTCATCAAAAGCCTGCACGTAATACCCCCCATCTCTCAACGATCATAGTCCTATTCTACCTTGTTGCAGAGCTGATACCACAGGGCGGCGCCACCGACGTAATGGGCCCACAATGGCTGTATATCGCCATCCTGGACCTTTTTTGTGCAGGATACTTCATGATCAGTACCAAAGCAGGTATTGATCTAGCAGTTCACCGGATCTCCAGGCGTACACTAACCATATTGTATATCTCTTTTTATATATTGTCTGGTATATCCATACTGGTTGCCATTAATAGAATTGAATCCCTGGTTTGTTTTGCACGCTTTACTGCTACCCTGCTCATGTTCTTCAACCTGGCTGTTATACTGTACAATCAAAGAGGAATCTTGCAAAAGCTTTGCGCAGTAGTTACAATTATACTTGCCATTCAGTCTTTTATGGTAATCATGAATTTCGCCAGGGGTTATGGTGAAGTGGACCTGAATCAATTAATACTCGGCTTAAGAGGAACGGCTGGAAATAAAAACATCCTGGCAGCTTCCCTGGTCATCAAGATACCCTTCCTGTTCTATGGACTGTACCATTCAGCTTCATGGAAAAAATGGCTCTATTTGGCATCATTCACCCTCTCCTGTTTTGCTATTGCCCTGTTGAACGCCAGAGCTGCCTATACCAGTTTTATAACGATTGCCGTATTGTATTTTCTTTTTCTTTATTGGCAAAGAACCAGGTTATGGAGTTCCATCATTTCAATTGCACTTCCTATTATAATCGGTTTTACAATTTCTGCTATTGCCCTAAGCAATGCAGCAGGCATGCAGGAAAACGAAACCTATTTTGGTAATCTTGGCCAAAGATTAAGCAGCATCGCGGTGGATGCAAAAGGTTCCGGGCACCGTTTACCACTGTGGAACAATGCCATGGATTATGTGCGACACCATCCCATCATGGGGGCAGGATACGGCAATTGGAAACTGGCTTCCATACCGTATGAAACTACGGTGACCAAAGATTTTGAAGTCAACTACCACGTGCATAATGACTTCCTGGAAGCAGCTACAGAAACAGGCATACCGGGTGCACTGCTTTTTCTATCCATATTCATTTGTGCAGGCTATTACCTGTACAAAACAATTAGAAATAAAACAGATAAAGATGCCGCAATTACAGCATCATTTTATTGCATGGGGTTAGTGGTATATGCCATTGATGCATTTTTCAACTTCCCCGGGGAAAGGCCGGTGATGCAGGTATTCTTTGTTCTTTTGTTGGCTCTTATTTTAAACGCTTACCTGCAAATACAGAAATCCCATGAAAAAGAAAATACTGCCTCAAAAAGAATCGGACAATACTTTTCGGTAGTGAGTGCCCTATTATTGATCCCAACTATATGGTTAACCTATAGTACCTATAGTTCTATGAAAGCACAATTTGAGATTAACGCAGATGTGCAATCGGAGAAACCACAAAAAACCTATGAGGAGGTGAGCAACGGATTACCTGCGATACCTAATCTGAATAGTTTCTGCATGCCCGTGGCCACCATCAAAGCCAATTATCTCTATAGAGAGAAGAACTATGGCCAGGCTCTTGCACTGGTTAAGGAAGGTCAAAAGGCAAATCCTTATCTCCCTTATGATGACCTGTTATTATCAAAAATTTATAGTGAGACAGGAAAACCTGACAGTGCGCTTTATTTTGCCAAATTGGGTTTTCATAAGCGACCCAAAAGCGCAGCTCTTTACCAACAATTGAATGCTGCCAGCTTTCATGCAAAAGACACTGCCACGCTGAACCAGGCCTTTGGTACATTTAATCAATACAGGAGTGAATCATGGGCATGGAATGAATACCTGAACTATTTGTATGATTTGCCCCATGATACCGGAAGGATGCGGAAACTGGTAGATAGTGGATTGCAATTATTTCCAGGTGATAGTTACCTGCAGCACAAGAAAAGTTTTTTGGAGAAGGGAAAATAGGAAAAATGAATAAGTGAAAATGGGAAAGATCAACTGTTGTTCTTTGCATTTTCTAATGCTCCTTCCTTTAAAAGGCCAATAATTTCTCTAAGTGAATTATTCATTTCCCGCATATTCTGGTAATTGGCATAATTAATCTGTGAGTTGACCCAGCGCAGGTAAATGGCTTCATTATCCTGCGCATTCATACCCGTCATTTGTTTGAACAACTCAGGCGTAAATGGTTCAAAGAGGTGTGTCATTGTTAGCTTGTTTCCTTAATACGAATATAAGATTTTGATGCCTGAATCAGGCACAACCGTTACAAAATATTCACGATAGTGTTCATACGCTCAAAAGGTTAAATGTGAGGGAATGCTACGAAGTAAATTAGCCTATGTGATAATCAAACAGATAATAAAAACGCCTTTAAATCCGCATAATCCACCTTCATTTGTGTCTTTTTCGAATCCAAAGAGAGCAAAGAATGTACTGCAGCGGGATATACCAGTTCACTTCCGGTATTAGATTCAACAAAGTCCGGGAATTTTACCGGGTGAGCGGTGCTGATCACGATACCTTTTTCATCCTTCACCCTTTCGTTTTCCAAAGCATGCCAGGCCACAGCGGTATGAGGATCTAATACATAGCCATAGTTCTGAAATACTTCCCGTATAGTTGCCGCAGTTTCTTTGTCACTGGTAGTGGACGCACTGACTTTTGCTTTGACATGCTCCAGGTTTCTATTGAACAATTCCAGTATGCGGATAAAATTACTGGGGTCTGCCACATCCATTGCATTGGAAGCTGTGGCTACAGCGGGTTTGGAAACCCATTCTCCTGTTTGCAAATAGGAAGGGATCACATCATTAGCGTTGCAGGCCGCAATGAATCGCTTTACAGGTATGCCTGAAACATGTGCAAGAATACCAGCGCAGATATTACCAAAATTGCCACTGGGCACCGACAAGACAGGTGGCTCTTTTTTGTAAGGCCATTGTTTCCATGCCAATGCATAGTACACCTGCTGGGGCAACCACCTGGCCACATTGATAGAGTTGGCGGATGTGAGAAATATACTGTTGGTGAGGTCCTGGTCTGCAAAGGCCTTTTTTACCAGTGCCTGGCAATCATCAAAATCGCCTGCTACTTCCAGGGCATGGATATTTTTGCCCAATGTTGTAAGTTGCTTCTCCTGGATAAGACTGACTTTTTCTGAAGGGTAAAGAATGACGACATCAACATTGGGCACCTGGTAAAAGCTGCTGGCAACTGCGCCTCCTGTATCTCCGGAAGTTGCCACCAACACTACGATCTTTTGATTACTATCTTTTGCAAACCAGGAAAGACACCGGCTCATGAAACGGGCTCCTACATCTTTAAAGGCTAAAGTGGGTCCATGAAAAAGTTCAAGAACAAATGTTGATGGTGCTATTTCCTTTAATGGTATTGGGAAGTTGATGGTCTCCTTAATAATGTTTTTTAGTGTAGTTGCCTCTATGGAATCTCCTATATAAGGATAAAGCAAGGCATACGCAATTTCTTCGTTTGAATATTCTTCAATGTTCTCTACAAAATCCTTTGGCAGTTGGGCAATCTGTGTAGGGAAATACAGGCCTTTGTCAGGAGCCTGCCCTTTAATGGTTGCTTCCCTGAAATCCACAACCGATGATTGACCATTTAGACTATAATATTGCATACGATTCTACTGTTCTGTTTGAATAATTCCCTGTTGATTAATAGTTGTTACATAGGTATGAAATGCTATCCCCAGCCTTGTATATACATCCGACATTAACCGGGCTACATCCTTTGCTGTTTGTTCTGATGCACTCAACATAAATATGGAAGGACCGGAACCGGAGATGCCTCCTCCCAGGGAACCGGCAGCCTTACTTTGATTTTTGACTTCGTCAAATCCCGGAATAAGAATACTTCTTAATGGCTCAATGACCACATCTTCCAGGGAACGGCTGATCAGTTCATGATCATTTTTAAAAAACCCAGCTACGAGCCCGGCTACATTGCCCCATTGTTTAATAGCATTCTTTAACAGGATTTCCTTTTTAAGTATTTGCCGGGCATCAGCCGTTTTGACTTCGATCTGCGGATGCACCACAGTGACAAATAATCCAGGTGCCGGAATGGATATAATATCAAGCGGATAAATTGACCTAACCAGGGTGATACCTCCATAAATACAGGGTGCAATATTATCGGCATGTTTTACCCCTGAGGCAAGTTTTTCGCCATTCATGGCAAACTGCACCAGTTCTTCCCGGGTGAAGATATTTCCCAGCAAAATATTGGCTGCGACTGCCGCACCAGCCGCACTGGCAGCACTGGACCCAATGCCGCTGCCCGGCTTTATTTTTTTTTCAGATATCAATTCGAATCCCTGGCCATTATTGAGTTTTTCAAGGATGGAAAGAAGCACTACACCTGAAACATTTTTTACTGGGTCAACAGGAAGGCCATAGTCATCATGATGTATGATCTGTACTTCCGGGCGGTCAATAAGCCGCAGCGTAAGGCAGTCAAAGGGTTGATGTAAGGCAAGACCCAAAATATCAAAACCACATACCAGGTTGGCAATAGTGCCAGGCGATTGAACCGTAACTGATCTGATTGTATCCATTGAACCAAACTTAATACTTACTATAATGCAACAAAGTCATACTCCCATTGATTTGCTCATATTCTGGCCGCCCGTACAATATCGGCAAATACACCTGAAGCTGTAACATCTGCACCTGCACCTGCACCCTTTACAACCAGGGGTTGCTCGGGATAACGATTGGTATAGAATAATACCACGTTATCCTTACCATATAAATGATAAAGGTTGTGGGCAGCGTCAATATGTTGTAATCCCACTGAGGCTTTACCATCTTTAAAAGATGCTACATACTTCAGCTTTTTGTCATCGCGTGCAGCTTCCTCATATATCTGCCGGAAATGAGATTCATATTTCTCCATTTCCTTATAAAAATCTTCCACACTCCCATTCATGCATGATGAAGGCAAAAAAGAGTTGTTTGAAATGGTATCCATTTCCAAAGGATACCCGGCCTCCCGGGCCAGGATCAGGATCTTGCGCATAACATCCGTACCACTCAGGTCAAGCCTTGGATCAGGCTCGGTATATCCTTCATCCTGCGCCTGCCTTACCACAGAGGCAAAGGAGCTTTTCCCATTATAATTATTAAAAACAAAATTCAGGGTTCCACTCAACACCGCCTCGATGGTCTGCACGGTATCGCCACTGCTGACAAGGTCGTTCAGGGTATTGATGACCGGCAGACCTGCACCCACATTCGTTTCAAAAAGGAATAAGGCATTATATTCCCTTGCCAGGTCTTTCAGTTGCTGGTAATTTTCCAAAGATGAGGATGCGGCTATTTTATTACAGGCCACCACGGAAATACTTTTCCTGAATAAAGTAGCGTAGGACTTTGAAACAGTTTCATTGGCTGTTACATCCACAAAAATGGAGTTCCTCAGGTTTTTGGACTGAATGACCTCAATAAATTCCTGCAGGTTCATTTTTGAGCCATTGTCCAGCGCATCTGCCCAATTTGACAACTTAATACCCTTATCCTCAAAGACCATTTTCCGGCTGTTTGCCAATCCTATCACCCGTACCTGTAAACGCAAATGTTTTTGAAGGTATTGAAACTGTTGTTCCAGTTGGTTCAGGAGCTTCTTACCCACATTGCCAGTGCCCACAATAAAAAGATTGATCTGTTTATAGGCTGTTTCAAAGAAATCTTCATGGAGCACATTGATCGCCTTTCGCACATCAGAAGCGTTGATGACCGTAGATATATTCCTTTCAGAAGATCCCTGCGCGATGGCCCTGATATTGATACCATTTCGGCCCAGCGCACCAAACATCTTTCCACTGATACCAGTATGACTTTTCATATGATCACCTACCAGGGCCACTATGGCCAGGCTGGTCTCAATATCGAGGGGATTTACCCTGCCCTCCCTGATCTCATTTCTAAATTCCTCGTCTACGATAGCTTTTGCCTGGCGCACTGCACCTTCTTCAATACCTACACAAATGGTATGTTCGGAAGAGGCCTGCGTAATGAAGATCACATTGATCGACTGGCGCGCCAGGGCATCAAACAGTCTTTTAGAGAAACCCGGAATACCTACCATGCCACTACCCTCCAAACTACACAAAGCCACTTTACTGATGCTGGAAATACCCCTTATGATGCTTCCATCTGATTGGGTATGAGACTGAATAAGGGTACCATGCATTTCCGGTGCGAAAGTATTTTTTACCCATACCGATAAATTCTTATTCAGCAATGGCTGTATGGTAGGCGGATAAATGACCTTGGCTCCAAAATGAGAAAGCTCCATGGCTTCCTGGAAAGAAATATTATCTATGGTCCTTGCATGAGGCACCAAACGGGGGTCTGCGGTCATCATCCCCGGCACATCTGTCCAGATTTCCACTTCAGCTGCATTCGTTGCTGCCCCAACGAGAGCAGCAGTATAATCAGACCCTCCCCTGCCAAGGGTAGTGGTATGACCCTGCTCGTTACTGGCAATAAAGCCTGGTATAATAAATAACTGGCCTATTGCAGATTGAAAATATTTACGGATAGCCTTTTCGGTTATTTCCTGTTGCACATGGGCCCTGGTGTACTTGCTGTCTGTGATGATCAACTGGCGTGAATCTACCCATGTATTTGTCAAACCGGAAACTTCAAGGTAGGAGGACAATATCCTGGAAGACAGGATTTCTCCAAAACCAGCGATCCGGTCCTTAATCCTGTCAGATAATTCCCCGAGAAGGTATATACCATTGCATATATCCTCCAGCTCGTTATTCAATTGAATGACTGCACTTAAAATGGAACTTTGGTGCGTCAGGGGCAAAAGAAGCTTGACAGTTTCCAGGTGCCTGTCCTTTATCTCGGCCAGCTTTTGTTTATACTCATTATCGGCACTTGATGCCAGGTAACCTGCCTGCAACAGGAGATCCGTTATACCACCCAGGGCTGAAACAACAACAATAGTTTTATCCCTGGCCAGTGCATTTTTAATAATTGAACTGACCTGTTTTATATTCTTTTCATTGGCAACAGACGAACCGCCAAATTTTAATACTTGCATAGAAGGTGAAGGTTTAAGGGTACTGCCTTAAAAAAATAGATGCTCCTGTGAAAAGCGCTAATTAGCCAATTGCAATATGATCATATACAACCCTTTCGGGTTGTTGTAATAATTGTAGTAGTAAAACCAACAGTAATATACACTGGCTGAGAGAAAGTAATATGGAAAGAATGCTTTAGCATTTGTACCTACAAAATAGGAAAATAATTTTAATAAAAAAAAGGCGTATAATTGTTAAAGAAAAGTCCACTGTAGAAACAGCGGACGCTAACGATTGCTTGCTATATAAAAATCTTTACTTTTACTTTTTATTTTCGTCTTTCAGGACGCTAATATTGCCTGCTTTAACGATTGCCTGCTATATAAATTAATTTCCAGTACTAAAATAGGAACACCTGTATTCTGCCCTGAACCTAATTTTACATGGTTTTAGCATGGCAAAAGAGAGTTTCATCTCCTAAATCCTTGCCAGTACAGCGTTCTATAGAATTTACCGTATTATGTCCAACAGACCTCCTGATATATTATTCCAGCTCATCCGTTCTATGGAAAAAGCCGAAAAACGGCATTTTAAGCTTTATATAAAAAGGAGTTCTTCCAATGAGAACCTAAAAGTTGTACAGCTTTTTGATGCAGTAGATAAATTAAATGAGTATGATGAGAAGGTGCTTTTGAAAAAGCTACCTACGGTACAAAAAACGCAGCTCTCTAATCTTAAGGCCCATCTTTATAAGCAAATTTTAGCCAGCCTACGCCTCTTAAAAAGCGCCGACAGTATTGATCTGCAGCTCAATGAACAATTTGATTATGCGCATATATTATATAAGAAAGGATTGTTTCTTCAAAGCCTGCGCATTTTAGATAAAGCAAAAGAAACTGCCAAAACGCACCAAAAGTTTTATTTCTTAAGCCAGGTCATCTCCCTGGAAAAAAGAATTGAAACCCTTCATATTACCCGAAGCATGCAGGATAAGGCCGAGCAACTATCCCTTGAAGCCCTTGAAGTATCCAGGCATATAGATATGGTGGCACGTTTGTCCAACCTGGCCCTTATGCTTTATAGCTGGTATATCAAACATGGACATACGCGAAACCGGAAAGATGAAGAGTCCATTAAACAGTTCATGAAAGAAAGCCTGCCTCCAAATGCCTGGGAACAAACAGGTTTTTACGAAAAATTGTATTTGTATCAAAGCTATAGCTGGCAGGCCTTTATTACACAGGACTTTTTGAAGTATTACCGCTATACTCAAAAATGGGTGGACCTGTTCCATGAATCTCCCTTAATGAAACGGGTGGAAACCGGCCACTATATAAAAGGTATTCATAACCTGTTGAATGCACATTTTGACCTTCGTAACCATGAGCAATTTACTCCAACCTTAAAAGAGTTTGAAAATTTTGCCCGAACAGAAAGAGTGCAGGAAAACGACAACTTCCGGATTCAGTGTTTTCTATACATTGCCCAGGCCAAGATCAACCAGCATTTCCTGAAGGGAACTTTTCAACAGGGATTGCAATTGGTGCCAGGCATTGAAGAAAAACTGGAAGAATATCATTTATTTATTGACAGGCATCGTGTGCTGGTGTTAAATTATAAGATAGCCACCCTATATTTTGGAAGTGGCAACTATGATGCCTGTATCGATTACCTGGTAAAGATCATCAATGAATCTGTTGACCTGAGGTATGACCTCCAGTGTTATTCCAGATTGTTGCATTTACTAGCTCATTACGAACTTGGCAACTATGAACTGTTACAATATCTTACCAAGTCAGTCTACAGGTTCATGGCTAAAATGCAAAACCTGACCGACACCGAAGTAGAGATCCTTAAGTTCCTTCGTCGAACGTTCCAGATCCCACCCTTTCAAATGAAGGGAGAACTGGAAATATTTCTTCAAAAGATCAAAAAGCTGGAAGCGGAACGCTACCAGACGAGGGTATTCGTTTACCTGGATATTGTATCCTGGGTAGAACATAAGGTGTTTAATAAACCCATGAGTGCTGTTATTGGTGAAAAGTATAATGCAAGGATAAGAAGAAAGGAAAAACAGCTGTAAGGCAAGCCTTTTCATTTTCATTGCTATTTTCAATACTCAACATGTTGATGTTTCCCGAATTTCCATAATTCAAAAACCTTATTTACCAGGAGGATTTACATTTGTTTTTTTGCAAGAAAAGCAAAAGTTTACGTATTTGTTGAAAACAAATACTGCATATATGCTATCAATTATCAAACAATTGTAACAATGTTTGATAATTATAGCAGCATAGTCTTAGAATATTTAAACAAGAAAAATAAACTGTTTCTTTCCATGCTTTGCATATATCATGAATCTACGGACCCCTATTTCAATGTAGCCACTGACGAATATATTTTGAAGTACATAGAAGAGGATTGCTTCATGTTATGGCGGAATGATAAGGCCATTATTGTGGGACAATATCAGAATACCCTGGCAGAAATCAATTACGATTATGTAAAAGAACACCAGATTGCGGTTGTAAGACGTATCTCCGGTGGAGGTGCAGTATACCATGACTTAGGGAATCTCAATTTTTCCTTTACCCAACAGGTCAAGAATGCCAACCTGTCTGATTTTGAAAAGTTTACTCGTCCTATTGTACAGGTGCTACAGTCCTTAGGAGCTGATGCCCGATTTGAAGGAAAGAATGATCTGATGATAGACGGGAAAAAAATTGCGGGCAATGCAGCTCATATTCACAAAAACAAAATCCTTCATCATGGTTGCTTGTTGTTTGCTTCCAAAATACGCGATGTGAGTGAAGCGCTGCGTATCAATCCAGTGAAATACACGGATAGGGCCATCAAATCAGTTCCCAAAAGAGTAACCAACATTTCCGATCATTTAAAAACTCCAATAAGCCTGGATGAGTTTACAAAAAAATTGATGACACATGTATTGGCCACATATACCAATGCCCGTCTTTATGAATTTACCGAAGAAGATATACGACAAATTAAAAAACTACGAGACGAGAAATATGCTACCCACGAATGGAATTTCGGAAAATCTCCCGAATACAATTACAAAAAAGCTGTTCGTACGCAAGGCGGTTTGCTGGAAATTAACCTGGATGTAAAAAACGGAATAATTGAAAGGGCAAAGATTTTTGGTGATTTCTTCTCGGAAATAGGTATTAAAGAAATTGAAGAAGCTTTGATCAATATTCAACATGAAGAAAGTGAACTAAGAAATATTTTATCTCAATTGCCCCTTGAAAAGCACTTCCAAAATATAGGCATAGATGAACTGATTGGGGCTTTTTTTTAGAATGCTTTTTGTAGATAAAGAGAAAATAACTACGGTTTGAAGTTAGTTTGCTATTGAGTCAAAGTCAAATCCGGCTCTTTCCAAAGCTCTTTTAGCGGCTCCTAACGCATAATCAGCTTTGTTATAAGCCTGGACCGGGACTTCTGTAACTTTTGAGAGCTGTTCCAATAAATTTTGTGTTTCACCTGCAGTTAATTTTTCACACAATTCATACATGCCTCCAGATTCTTCCTCGAGGATGTCATGTTTTTCCAATACATGACGCAATACTTTGATCACCCCGGGGTCAGGCGGCACCACCATTAAAGATGTCAATGCACCATGATCGAGCCGGAGTTTGGCAGCAAGAGGCAAAGGAGTACCACCATTGGCCTTGCGAGCCGCAAGGAAAAGAATTTTTTCTTCCATTTTAATATGCTTCAGTAGTCCTGTGCGAAACTTGTGGTAATAATCCATTTGAACAACATTCGCATCTTCTGTTGCTTTCTCAAGAAGAAGCTCGATTCTGCGGTGATCATCAGTGAAAAAATCGTAAAGTGGATGGTTCATAATGCAATAGGAAAATAAAGTTGATAATGAATTTATCCACATCAAGATAATCAACTTTAATAAAATCACATTTGGTGAAGTACGAAAGTGTTTCGCAAAAAAGAATGCAGAGCCGATACTATGACCTCTACTCTACCAGGTGGATGAATCAACCTCGCAACATATGATTGTTTTCACCCCAACTCAGTCAGCAGCATCTATCTTTATTTAGTGAAAAAAAGCTTATTTACAATTCCCGCATATAAAGAGATCAATGAATTTCTGAAATCATTTTCATCAGGGTACCAAACCAATGATCCCAATTTGTATTGCCTCCGGCTGAAAGAAAATATGCCATTAATGGATCAGTATAAGCCTCCATTTAAGAAAGATTTTTATTTCATTGCGTTAGTTAGCAATGCTGGTAAAACAAGAATTACCTACGATAACACCAGTGTGACAGAGCTTAATTCTTTCCTTGTTTTCCAGTCACCCGGGCTCTTGTACAGTTTTTACCGCGATGATACTGCATCGGGATATTTGATTTATTTTAAAAAAGACTGTTTCTCTTTTTTCAAACCGGATTTTAGCAATGAGTTTCCATTTTTTGATTTGCTGCATACAAACTTTTTCAAGCTCAATCAATTTCGTTTTAATGAATTTGCACCACTATTTGAGGATGTATTTTCAGCATACAAGTCAACGAACGATAAAGTTCATACCGTAGCTTCTTTAAAACTACTGGCACTGTTATACCAGTTGAAAGATTTTGCCGCCGCCTTTAGTCAATGGGAGCAAGGATTTACCACACCACAGCAACTATTGTTAAAAAAATTTATCCAACTGGTCAACAATTATTACCTGGAAAAACGCACTATTGAAGAATATGCAGAACTCCTGCATATTTCACCCAACCATTTGTCTCAAATGGTAAAAGCCGCTTCAGGAAAAAATGCATTGGCTTTTATCAATGAACGAATCATGACGGAAGCCAAATCACTTGTCCAATACACTGATTATGACATGGCACAAATAGCCTGGCAATTAAATTTTTCGGATCCGGCTAACTTTGGTAAATTTTTTAAACGCCAGGCGGGCCAAACACCCCTGGAATTCAGAAAAGCAAAGTCAACACCTGGTGAAACGATCTAAAGAAATAACTGAAGCCTACTTGAATGAATTAAATAAGCACCTTGATGAATTAAAGTCAGGTAAGGTTACATACAGTTTTGAAGTAAAAGACATAGCCGCTTTGTTACATATTCACCCAACACATCTCAGCAATACTATACAAGATGAATTAAAACGTTCACCATGTGATATTTATGAGGAACGTCTCATGGAAATAGCCAGGGAACTTATACTCACCACCAATTGTTCCATTGCTGAAATTGCAAGACAATTGACCTTTGACCCCTCCAACTTCAATAAATTTTTCAAGCATTTTGCCGGAACAACACCAAAAAAGTTCCGTGATGCTCATGCCCGATAAAACTGAACTTCTCACCACGATGGTGTAAATATTGCGTCAGACATTTGCATTGTATTTAAACCAATCAAAAATGAAGACGATTCAATTAGGTAAGATAGGACCGAAAGTCTCTGTTCCAGGGCTGGGCACCATGGGCATGAGTGATATGTACGGTACAAGCAATACCCGGAACGATGCAGAAAGTATTGCTACCATTAAGGCAGCACTTGATATGGGCATCAATTTCCTTGACACAGGTGATTATTATGGCATGGGGCATAATGAATTACTGATCCGTGAGGCGTTGAAAGGAAGGACTGAAAAACCCGTGATCAGTGTGAAATTCGGCGCCCTTCGTTCTCCGAGCGGGGACTGGCTTGGGTTTGATACACGGCCAGAAGCGGTAAAGACCTTTGCTGCCTATTCATTGAACCGCTTAGGTGTTGCAGCGATTGATATTTACCAACCAGGCAGGGTGCATCCTGCCATTCCAATAGAAGACACAGTAGGCGCTATTGCTGACCTTATTAAAGTTGGAAAAGTCAAATACCTCGGTTTATCAGAGGCTACTCCCGACATGGTAAGGCGTGCACATGCCGTACATCCTGTAACCGCTGTAGAAGTTGAATACTCTCTTGCTTCACGCATTATTGAAAAAGAATTGCTACAGGTCTGTCGAGAATTAGGTATTGGTATTGTGGCTTACGGCGTTTTGAGCAGGGGTTTATTGTCGGGAGAATTGACAGGGGAATTTGCTCCAACTGATTTCAGGGCGCATGCACCAAGATTCACTGGAGAAAATTTTGAAGCCAATAAACAAAAAGTGGCACAATTACAGGAAATGGCTAAGAATAAAGCTTGCACAGCATCGCAACTGGCCTTGGCCTGGGTGCTGCACCAGGGTAATGATATTCTTCCATTATTTGGCACCACCAAACAAACCCGACTGAAAGAAAATATTGAAGCCACTGATATTAAGTTGAATGCAGAAGAACTGAACTGGCTAAATATCAATTTTCCAGAAGGTGCCTTTGCGGGGACTCGGTATGCAACCCCACAAATGGGAATGGTGGTACATTAAAATCAATGGATGCCCCTACTAATACATTAGAACTGAGCAGGCTTTAATAAATTGACCATTTCAACCAAGATATTGACCATAAAGCAGCCATGCAATTGCTGGAACTTTGCCCTGTCAATATTTTAAATCAATAAAAACTTATACAAATGAAAATAGCTGTATTAGGAACCGGAATGGTGGGTGATACCATAGGTTCAAGATTAGTTGAACTGGGACATGAAGTAAAGATGGGCTCCCGCACTGCTGACAATGAAAAAGCAAAAGCTTTTGTTGCCAAAAATGAAGGAAAGGCAAGTTCAGGAACCTTTGCTGATGCTGCCGCCTTTGGTGAGATCATTTTTAACTGTACGGCAGGAGCCGGTTCTTTAGAAGCACTGAAAATGGCAGGCGAAGCAAATATCAATGGTAAGATCATTGTTGATATTGCCAATCCCCTGGACTTCAGTAAAGGTGCACCACCAAGTTTGATTCCTTCTCTAAGTAATACAAATTCATTGGCAGAAGAAATACAAAAAACATTCCCTTCTGCCAAAGTGGTAAAAACACTGAACACCATGTGGTGTGGATTAATGGTGAATCCTGCCATGATCAATGGTGGCGATCATACCAATTTTATCAGTGGCAATGACGCTGAGGCCAAACAAAAAGTAAAAGCCCTGTTGAATGAATTTGGTTGGAAGAATGAAAACCTTCTTGACCTTGGTGATATATCAACAGCAAGAGGATCAGAAGCTGTATTACCCATCTGGTTACGTATCTGGAACGCTACGCAAAACGGTGCCTTTAATTTTAAAGTAGTGAGCTAGTATTATAGTTAACATTAAGGATTAGGCTTTTATAAAATGATAAAGCCCTGGGGAATCCCGGGGCTTTTATTAATTTTTGCTGTTGAACCGACTACATTGCCGAATTTCTGCAAGCCTTATAGCCAGCACACCCAATCAACCACTTAATGTATTTCCTACTTTTTTATTCTTGATAGCCAGTTCCCTCTTGTGAGCTTCTTCCCTATTTTGATATTGCTCCTGGTACATAAGCTTCCAATCATTTGCCTTTGAGGTGTAAGAAGATATACCG
>NZ_JCANTR010000036.1:0-19616 GCF_059568575.1 Flavisolibacter ginsengiterrae DSM 18136 | reverse complement strand
CTTGTTTAAAAAATCTACTTCCAGCTGCTTTCTGCCCAAGGCTGCTTCCAGTTCCTGGATACGCTTTTCCAATTCCCGGCTTTTGTAACTTTCACTTTGCATTTCAACAACAATCCTTTTAGATGTTTGCAAATGTCTGGAATACTTATTAAGCCACTGATAAATAGCCTGAAAGCTGACAGAATATTCCCTGGATGCAGCCAAAACCGAGACTTTACCCGATTCAATATCTTTAACAACCTTCTTTTTTAAAGCTTCACTAAATACCCGTGAAGCGCGTAAACTTGTCTTTTGATTCATGATTGACCATTTAATTTTTTGGTCAACCTATTTCAGGCTTATACAATTTCTACGTGCCTGAATTAGGTAGCTATTTTAAAGCATCCACAGCCTAACCACTTCATCATTCGATTTTCCTTGTTCTATTGTTCGATATTTCTCTCCCTTTGGCCTTACGGCAATTCCTCTGTGCCACTTTGTGCCGCCCTGCCCCAGTGGTTCAAATTCCTACCTTTACGCCCTTAAAAGAAACATTATGGAATACAGAAGAATGGGAAAAACAGGATTACAGCTTAGCGTTTTATCCTATGGCAGTTGGGTGACCTTTCACAAGCAGATAGATGATTCCATTGCCGATGAACTTATGGGGATTGCATATGATGCGGGCGTCAACTTCTTTGATAACGCCGAAGTATATGCGCTGGGAGAAAGTGAAAAGCTTATGGGCCGGGTATTAAAGAAAAAGAACTGGGATCGTACCTCGTATGTCCTGAGCAGCAAAGCTTTCTTTGGCTGGCGGGGAAAGGAAAACAAACCTAACCAGTCGGGCCTTAGCCGCAAGCACCTGGTAGAAGCCTGTCATGAAGCCTTGCAGCGCCTGCAGACCGATTACCTCGATATTTATTTTTGTCACCGTCCCGATAAGAATGTTCCGATAGAAGAAGTGGTATGGACCATGAACCTGCTCATTCAGCAAGGCAAGATCCTGTACTGGGGCACCAGCGAATGGAGTGGTGTGGAGATCATGGAAGCACACAGGGCGGCGGCGCAATATGGATTGATTCCCCCTTCCGTAGAGCAACCACAATACAACCTGCTGGAAAGGAATAAACTGGAAAATGAATTCCTCGGCATCTTTAATTCCGTAGGTATGGGCACCACCATCTGGAGTCCCCTCGCCTCCGGTTTACTCACAGGTAAATACAACAATGGTATTCCTGAAGGCAGCCGCCTTGCATTGGAAGGTTTCGACTGGCTGAAAGACCAGCTGATGATCGACGAGAAGCTGGCCAGCGTTCGCCAGCTGGAAGCCGTAGCAAAAGACCTGGGCACACCCATGTCCACCATGTCCATTGCCTGGTGCATCAAAAATCCAAATGTGACAACGGCCATCCTGGGCGCCACCAAAAAAGAGCAGCTCCTGGAAAACCTCAAGGCATTGGAAGTATTGCCTAAACTAACACCTGAGGTAATGCAACGTATTGATGATACCATGAAGACGAAGCCAACGCTTCCCGCATATTAAAAACTTAAGCCTCCGAAAGGGGGCCTTGTTTTACCGGTTCAACTTATTTTGATAGCTTCAAAGAAATTGACAGTATGGCTTCAACAACAGGAAAGGAAAGAATATCATTGAAAGGGAAAACAGTACTGATCACCGGCGGAAGTCGCGGCATAGGCAAAGCAATTGCGCTGAGGCTGGCCCGTGAGGGCGCCAACATAGCTATTGCAGCTAAAACTACAGAGCCGCATCCCAAACTGGAAGGCACCATCTACACGGCTGCAAAAGAAATAGAAGCCCTTGGAGTAAAGGTATTGCCCCTGGCCTGCGACATACGGTTTGAAGACCAGGTGGAAAAGGCAGTGGGAGAGGTAGTAAATGAATTTAGCGGCATAGATATATTGGTAAACAATGCCAGCGCCATCAGCCTTACGCCAACAGAAGCCACGGAACCCAAACGCTTCGACCTGATGCAGGGCATACAGGTGAGAGGCACTTTCTTTATGAGCAGGGCTTGCATCCCTCATTTGAAAAAATCTTCCAATGCGCATATCCTTAACCTGTCACCTCCACTGAACCTCAATCCCAAATGGCTGGGGCAACATCTTGCCTATACGCTGAGCAAATATGGAATGAGCATGATAGTGGCAGGGCTGGCGGAGGAATTAAAAGATCAACACATTGCTGCCAATGCGCTCTGGCCACAGACCACCATTGCCACAGCTGCTGTTCAGAATTTGTTAGGTGGTGATATGCTCATGCAAATGAGTCGAAAGCCGGAGATCGTTGCGGATGCAGCCTACTTTATTCTCTCCAGTCCTTCAGCGGAATGCACCGGCAATTTCTTCATCGATGAAAAGGTATTGCAGGAGCAAGGTATTACCGACCTTGATCAGTACGCGGTTGTGCCGGGCGGTAAGCTGATGAAAGATATCTTCCTGGATTAGATAACAGTTTATTGTTTCTTGTTCGTTGGTCGAAAAGCAAAATATTTCGCAATCTCTCTAAAGGCTTTTTGTCAATTGATTGCTGGTTGGAAAAACATTGCTGTGGGCGGTCTTTTTTTGTGCATGAAGATTAATGCACAATACACGCTATCAACCTTTTACCATATGCATGTAACTTCCATCTATTAAAACCGACATGATCTCTTGTCAATAATTTTGCTTACTTCAATTGCTGTCTTGCTCAGGGTTCTTTCCAATCCTGTAGCCAATGTATTTCAGAAAAGCCTGACGGTGAAAGGCCATCACCCGCTGGTTGTAAATTTCTTAACCTATCTCGGGCTCGCCATCCTTTGCATTCCACTACTTTTCCGTGTTCCCTGGTCACAATTGCATTCCCCCTTCTGGATCTTTGCTGTACTGGGTGCCATAGTGGGTTCAATGGGTAATGGTTTCCTGGTGATGGCGCTGCAAAAGGGCGACCTTTCAGTACTGGGACCCATTAATGCTTACAAATCCATTGTGGGTATTATTGTCGGTATCTTTCTTTTGCGTGAGATGCCAAATGCCTGGGGTATATTGGGTACAGTGTTGATCATTGCCGGTAGCTATTTTGTTTTAGATACCACTGATGAAAGATTTTCCTGGGCCTTGCTGGGTAAAAAGGAGATTCAATACCGCCTTTGGGCAATGGTACTTACGGCCATTGAAGCCGTATTGATCAAAAAAGTGATACTGGCATCAGGTGTGCTCACTTCTTTTATCAGCTGGTGCTGGCTGGGTACTGTATTTTCTTTTTTGCTTTTGCTGGTGAACCGGCAACACCTGGCTCGTACAATGCCTACAGGTATTTTAAAAGACCTTATACCCTATATTTTCCTGGTGCTTTGTATTGGTACCATGCAACTGACCACGCTCTATGTTTTTGACCATATACCTGTGGGTTATGCCCTTGCATTGTTCCAGCTCTCCACCATTGTCAGCGTGCTGCTTGGCCACCGCATTTTCCAGGAGAAGGACATTCGTAAAAAACTTCTCGGCGCCGCCATTATGATGATCGGGTCTGTGGTGATTATATTGAAGAACTAAAAGAACTAAGATTTACAGGATTATAAGGATTATTGAGGAAGTTTAGGTCCAAGGGGCTACATTATAACAGTCTTGTTTTAATCATTTAAAATTTTCAATGTGATTTCATAAAAAATCCCTGTGGCCCTCCGGCTCCGTTGCTCCCTTTTCTCTTCATCCATAAATCCTGTAATCCTGGTCCTATCTAAGTATGAACAAAATTCCTCCGCTCCAGGTGCGGTAGTTATTGGATTTCAGAGCACCATGGGCGCGGTCGTACTGTGAGTACCACTGGTAGGAAACAGAGCCTGCCGATTTGATCTTCCCGGCATTATAACGGTCTTCAAAAACCGTAACCCAGGAAATGGGAATATTGCCAATGGATTTTAATTTACCCCTCACCGACTCATCTTCATAGGAGCCGTAATAATCCAGCAACAGGTCGCCCGCAAATTTTAGTTTACCCCGTATGCCTTTGTCATCATACATGGAATAGTAATCAAAATTCATCATCCCCATTCTTTTCAGCTTTCCTCTTCTTGTTGGCTCTTCATATGAGTCGTAGTAGGTAATGTTGGTAGTACCAATACTTTTCACCTTACCCCTGTACGCTGAATCTGCACTTGCATCATAGTATTCCACCCTGGCAAGAAAAGGTTGCAACTTCTGCGCATAATAGCTACCCCTCTCAGAAAGTATTTCGGTGCCCCACTCAAGGATCTTTCCGTCTTCAGATATGCGCACCAGCACATCCTGTTCAGTCAATATGGAATAATAGGCAAGGCTTCGGGCATTGGTGAATGTCACCTGGCCCAATTGCTGACTATAGGCAAAGCTGGTAGCCAGGAAGAATAAGATGGTAATGAATGCTCTCATATGCAGCACTATGAAGATAGAGCTTTTCAAAATCTGCAGCAATACAGGCCGGGCGTGTATATTCTTATCGGGTTGTTAACTTTCAGTAACCGACATGTTCCTTGCTTGCAAGCCTTTATAATTGTAATGCCATTTACTCTAAAATAAAATGCAGCCCGGAAAATGTTTAGCCCTACTTCCTTAAGATCTTCTCCATTGTTTTACCTTTTGCCAGTTCATCCACCAGTTTATCTAAATAGCGGATCTTTTGCATGAGTCCTTCCATTTCTTCCACCCTGTAACCGCAAATGACACCGGTAATTTTTGAAACATTGGGATTGAGTTGTGGTGCCTGTGCAAAAAAGGTTTCAAAATCAACCTTCTTATCAATTTGTTTTTGCAATGCCAGTTGATCATAACCTGTCAGCCAGCATATGATAGTATCCAGTTCTTCCTTTGTGCGTCCTTTTTTCTCCGCTTTATTTATATAATGCGGATAGACACCAGCAAAGGACATTTTAAATACTCTTGTATTATCCATTTGAGAGCTTATTATTTATAGAATTTAACTTTTGACGTCAGCAAAAATTATTACAGACAAAGACTGGCAGTTAATATCACTACTATTGGGTTAACAAAGTTATAGGCCTGAGTTCCAGCTTACGAAACGCCACTTCAGCACCTTCAGCCTGAATAGCTATCTTCCCCTTGGTTGCCGTGGCGCCGTAGCCAAAGTTCACCAGGTCGCCATTTACCCAGACCTTCACACTATCTGCCAGGCATTCGATGATCATCTGGTTCCATTCGCCCACAGGCTTTTCCGAGTTGTCTGTCAGGTTGATGATCCTCCGGGCCTTCCCTTCGGTAATTCCCCAGGTATCTTTTGGCCCCCGGCGCTTTTCCATATCCGGCACTGTAATATCCTCCACGATGCACCAGAAATCACCGGCATTTTCATGCTCCATCTGCACTTCTATGGATTGGGGAAACATGCCATAAAGAGCCCTTGGTTTTGAGGCATGAACAAGTATCCCACAATTACCAGGCTTACCGGTAAACCTGTATTCTGCTTCCAGCCTGTAATTTTTATACTCTTTATCTGAAATGAGGTGACCCTCCGGTAAGCCCTTGCTCACAAGCATTCCATCCCGAACAATGAAGGCATCCGGAGCCGCAGCATTGGTATCCTTCGCCGGTATATCGGCATGCCAGCCATCCAGGTTTTTACCATTAAATAGCGAAAATGATCGTTGGCTATGTTGTGTTGCACAGGCCACCAAAAGACAGGTAGCTACGACCCAAATGAAAATCTTATTCATACCAAAAGTTAATGGAAAATTTCAAAACGAGTAGTGGTGACGAAAATGCAGCGAGGGTTAGTTGAAAAGTTGACAAGTTGATAAGCAGAGAGTTCAGGTAATGTAAATTAGTAATGAAGTAAAATAGTAAAGATAGTATTACGTATAGCCTATAGGGTTATCCCTCTTTCACCTAAACCCTACCTGGAATAAAAAGATTACTTCAACCTAACGAACCAGAAACAAAAAACGATAAACCAGAAACTTCTCAGAAACTTCCTAATCCTTTCCCCTTCAAATCCCCGATGATCCGTTGTTGCAATAATAGTTTCGCATCCACATAGCCATGCGCCGGCACCCAGGCACTCACCAGCACCTTGTAGCCATCAGCTTCCACATCCGACACACCGATGCGGTGAACCGGGTCTTTCAACAGACCGGTCTCCGCATTAATGCTTTGATCCAACAGGCCTTTCACCTGGTCGAAGTCTGCTGCAAAAGGAAATTTCAATTCAATATCCACCCTGCGCTTGCCCTCGCGACTCAGGTTCACAATCACCTCATTGGACAATTTGCTGTTAGGCATGATCACCGTGCGGTTGTCGTAGGTTTTGATGATGGTAAAAAATATCTGTATAGTATAGACCGTTCCTTCCTGTCCCTGGGCGATAATATTATCGCCGATGCGGAATGGTTTTAATAATAGGATCAACACCCCGCTGGTAAAATTCTGCAGGGTACCAGAAAGTGCCAGTCCAGCCGCCACACCAAAAGCACCCAGCAGGGCGGCAAAAGCCGTCATTTGTATACCTACGATCTGCATAAAGGCCAGCCCCAGGAGTATCTGGAGGGTAACGATACTTAGGTTGACCAGGAATGGGCGAACAGAGGAGTTCACTTGTTTTTTCAACAGGTGGTTGGTCAGCCATTTTTTGAGAAGGCTAATCAGCCATAGACCTACGGCCACTATCACCAGCCCGAATAAAACCTTGGGTGCCATGGTCACCACCCAGGCAGAGGCCTTTGCGTAAAAACTATTCCAGTCCACTTTTTTATGGAGGGAAAGGTAAAAATCGTGCCCGGTGAATGAGTCAATAGTCGGGAGTCAGGAGCTGAAGCTATAGCGGCAGAATGGCATGGAGATGCACAGAGGAAGAATGTAAAGGTTGGGAGTTGACAAGTTGACTGGTTAGTGAGTATAAAAAATGTAAAACGTTAAATGAAAAAGTATAGGTCTCGTGATGCACAAATCACTCATTTTATTTTACTGAATGGTGAATAAATGAGCAGCCGGTGACCGCGATTTTCCTCAAAAATCCTTTCCCATCCCGGAAATCTTAGTTCTTTTACTTCCCCATCCAGTTTTTAAAATCCGCTGCTCTTTCGCGGCTTACCAGCACGTCTTCTTCTGCGGCAGGGTGCAGTGTCAGCTTAAGCTTGTTGTTGAAGAAGGGTTGAATATCTTTTATTGATTTTACATGAACCAGGTATTGTCGGTTGGCCCTGAAAAAATCCTGGGGTGGCAGCATCTCTTCCAGTTCGTCCATAACATAATCAATATAGTAGGATTCTTTTTTCCAGGTCTTCAGGAACGTTACCCGGTTGCGGAAAAAGAAATACGCGATATCATCCACCTCGATGGAAAAATAGCGCTGGCCCGATTTGACCAGGAAGCGTTCGCGGTAGGCTGCTTCCGGGCGGTGCAACTGCCGCAGCAATTGTTCCACAGCGGCCGATTGGGCGTAAGGCAGGTGGTTGCCAAAGGTTTTGAGTTTATTGATCGCTGCCTGCAGGTCTTCCGGCTTTACAGGTTTCAGTAAATAATCAATGCTGTTCACTTTAAACGCCTGTATCGCGTATTCATCATACGAGGTGGTAAAGATCACCGGCGTGCTGACCGTAACCTGGTCGAAGATGGCAAAGCTTTGACCATCGGAAAGCTCAATGTCCATCAGTATCAGGTCAGGTGTTGGATTGGATTCCAGCCAGGTTACAGAGGCTTCAACGCTGTCAGTAACACCCACCACCTCCATTTTAGCATCTGCCTGGGAGAGCAGCTGGCGCAGGCGGTCAGCTGCCAACGGTTCGTCTTCGATAATCAATACGTTCATACCAATTGTTTTTTGAGAAGGGGCAACACCACGGTGAATTGTTCGTCCCTGTCGGTGATCATTACTTCGTTGTCCTGGTTCAACAACCGGAATTTTGCAAGGATATTGGTCAGGCCCATTTTGTGTGATATAATGGACTGGGTTTTCCTTTGCAGGTTGTTTTGTACGGTCAGGAAAACATCACCGTTCACGGCGCCCTTTTCGGTGCTCAACCTGATGGTCAGCGGTTTTGTTGATGACACTACGTTGTGCTTGACAGCATTTTCCAGCAACAATTGAAGGGTAAGCGATGGCAACTGGTAATGCAGCCATTTTTCATCCACGGCAACTTCAAGCTGGATGGCATTGCCAAACCTTGTTTTGAGCAAATGAAAATAGGAATGGGCAAACTGCAGTTCCTGCTGCAGGGTGGCCAGTTGGTTTTCGTTTGCCTGCAACAGGTAGCGGTAAACCGATGACAACTCTATCAGGAAGGCTTCAGCCTTAGCCGGAGAGGTGGGAATGAGCGACAAAACCGTGTTGATACTATTGAACAGGAAATGCGGGTTCACCTGTGTTTTCAATGAATCCAGCTGGCTTTGCAAATGCGCTTTTTTCAGTTCTTCTTTTTCCCTGTCTATGCGGCGCAACTCAAAAAAATTAAAGATCACTTCATGCGCCCCTATGATCAGCGCACTGAAAAAGAAACAGGGACCGAAATTGTTCCGGAACTGGGCCATCCCGAATAAACGATGTTCGAAAATCCACATGGGAATGCCATAAACCACCGTGGACATGATCATAGATAAGGCGCCGCTAACAAGTATACTATAGACGACCCTGCGCACAAGTTGGCTGTAATGCGGGTATATTTTTAGCCAGTACCGCCAGACAAAGCGTGCCACCAGCCATTGCAGAAAGGCGATTACCAGCATCAGTCCAAGATCCCGCAACTGTTCCTTCAGGCTGCCACTCCGGCCGCCTTCATCACTCATGTACCATCCGGAAAGAAAAGCCAGGATGCTGCCCAGCATCACCCTTCTTTCCTGTTTGGTGAGGTCGTTTTCCTGCATGGGTTTTAGTTGCTTCTGGTAAGATAAAAAAGAAATACGAAAATAATTTCTGCCCACCGCTATAGTGCCTGTACAAAAATCACATAACAGCAAGCCTTATACATTGGTGGCAAGATCAGTGGTGCTGTGTCGGACATTATTGGTGAAAACAACATAAGCCACTCTACAAAACAGCAGCAACAACCATACATCGCTGGCCACCATGAGTGGATTTATTTCCATGGCATTGCCAAACCAAAACAATATGCCGGCAAGGATAAATGAGGCTGCCATTGCCCTGGGCAAAACCCTGTGCTTTACAAACGCAACTCCAAAAAGGACCAGGCTGACAGGGAAACACAGGCCGGGAAAAAATAAGGTGGCGGCATAGGCGCCTTTATCCAGCACCGATTGCACGACAGTGGGAAATTCATTGGCATGCTGCACCGGGTAAAAGGCGCCCAGGCGAAACAGTGGCATCATGGTAGACACGCCAATGCAGCCCACAAAGTAAAATCCACAGGCAACCACCGCCCATGTGGCGCTTTTGGGTGCTACCAAGCGGGCAAGTAAAAATCCAATGGGAATAAAGAAGATGAAGCTGGCTTCCCGCCAGAGGCTCCAGGAAAATGGAAAGGCCTGGCTCACCCAGAGGCTGTCTCCCACCAGTTGCAACAGGGGAGCCAGCAGCAGGCAGGTGATCAATGATTGTTTGATGGTTGGATGAAGGGTTTGCATAAAATGATTTGTAGTGTTCTGCATTTTACAGCAGGAATTTTGATAACAGGTTGCGGCAGCTATTACGCGATTAAGGATGCACCGGCCGCCAACTTTTTATCAGTACACTGGCTCCTGTATTGAGGGTCGCGCACCTGCAGGCCGGCGGAAGGACAAAACCTTGTCTTTGCCTGTAGGGCCGGCACTGGTAATAATGCTAATGGCCATCAGCGACCAGGTAAGCGTGGAATAAATCCCGGAGAAAAGGAGCATACCCGGTGATCTTGAGAAGATAGCCCAGAGTACCAGTGCTATTGGAAGCCAAAGGCCTACTGCCAGGGGCACGTAACGCCGCCAGCTCTTTAATACGCCCTGGGCAGCAATGGCGATCCCGCTCACCAGCATACACAGATTGCCAATGGGCCAGAAGGCATCGAGAATGAAATAGAGCGTGGTTTGGGCTTGTGGCTGTATCCATTCGTAAATATTCCAGCAGTCGGCCAGCGCCAGGCAGCTTATCTGCGCCCAGAAGATGATTTTGCCAAAACGTTTGTGGCCAAAAGCGCCCATTCGGTTCAGGGCAATGACAGAGCAGATCCATCCTGTGGTATATAAAAAGTTGAGCAGCCCTGAAATGCCTGTGCTTTGATCAATTCGAAAGCCATTGTTGGCGGTGTCGATCAATAAAAAAGGAGCACCTATAAGGCCCAATATACCGAGTGTCCGATTGTTCATGTTGGTTGGTTTTAATTGGTAAAATGTTGTTTGAAGAGACAAACATCGTTACTCCCGGTGCGCAGGTCAAGGTAGGAGTGGTCGAAATGAGGACTAAACTGTTTAAAGCGTCAGAAGAAGTGCCGGAAGGGTAATTGTGAAAAGGCGAAAAGAAGGTTTCTTAGGATGGTTACTAAATTATTATTCCGGAAATTCCGCGTTGTCAACCTATCAAAATATCGCCCCTACAGGGCTTTGCCCTTCCCAATACAATGTTCCTGCTACCAAAATGCCGCCTCTCTGAGGCTTGTTCTCCTGGAATATCATCATCCCTGCTATAAAAAGATTATGTAGATAAAAATGCTACAGATTTAGGTTATGTAAGAGCCCTGTAAGGGCGGCATTATGGTAGAAGAATGTAAACGGAGGAGATCCCCAAAGCCCCGACAGGTTTTTTCCTCAAAAGTTTTTAATACAGATTTGTGAATACGTGTTTGCCATGGTTCATTAATAAAATGTCGCCCTTACAGGGCTTTGTTCTTCCCAATACAATGTTCCTGCTACCAAAATGCCGCCTCTCTGAGGCTTGTTCTCCTGGAATATCATTTTCCCCGCTCTGAATAGGAATATGTAAAAGGAAAAGCAATAGGTTTAGTAAGCTAGCCCTGTAAGGGCGGTATTTTGGTAGAAGCAATATGTGGAGAAGATCCCAAAGCCCCAGCGGGGCGATATTTTCTTATCCATAAAACTCAGGAAGATATTTTTCATCATAAGGTATTTCAAAGTCAGACAAGATCTTCAAATACTCTTCTTTGAAAGTTCTGACCCTATGATGTTCCTGCTGACCCAAAATATAATTAATAACACCATCTCTCTGGCTTTTGGAATGAGAGAAAGCACCGTAGCCCGACTGCCACTGAAACTTTCCTTTTATAAACCTTTGCTCATTGATCCACTTGCTGCTACTTGCTTTTACAATGCTCATAAACTCAGAGATGCATGTGGTTACCGGCATTCCAAAAAAAATATGTATGTGATCCTTCCATCCGCCTACGGCTAAAGATGTGGCACCGTTTGCTGTAATAATACCCGAGAGGTAGCGGTGTACCTGGTCCCTCCAGGGATCAATGATGAAATTCTCTCTGCCCTTTACGGCAAATACAGCATGAATAGAGATTTGTGAATACGTGTTAGCCATGGTTCAATAATAAATGTCGCCCGTACAGGACTTTGCCCTCTAAAATAAAATGTTTCCGCTACCAAAATATCGCCTCTCTGAGGCTTGGTACAGAAATATTTTCTCTTTGCTGTCAAACGGATTATGTAAAAAGAAAAGCAGTTGGTTTAGTTAGTAAGGAGCCCAGTAAGCGGGTATTATGGTAGAAAAATGCATTCCGAGAGACTCTTAAAGCCCCAGCGGGCGACATTTTCTTACCTGTAAATGCCCATGAGGTATTTAACTCATAAGGTTTAAATAGAGATTTGTGAATAGGTATTCGCCATGGTTCGTTAATAAAATATCGCCCTTACAGGGCTTTGTCCTTCTCAATACAATGTTTCTGCTACCAAAATGCCGCCTCTCTGAGGCTTGGTTCCGGAATATCATCTTCCCTGCTATCAATAGGGTTATGTAAAAAATAAAAGCTACAGGTTTATGTGGGTAAGAGCCCTGTAAGGGCGGTATTTTGGTAGAAAAAAGCATCTTGAGAGGAGAACCAAGCCCCGGCGGGGCGACATTTTCTTAACCGTAAAACTCGGGCATCTTCCCCCGCATGTCTCGTTTTTGCTTCAGGCTAACTGACTCGAGGTCGAACGTGTATGAGCCATTCAATAGGTCCCTACATATCCGGAATTTCGGGCTCTACCAGGCTGGTCAGCTTTTCCAGCGATTCCTGCCAGCCCAGGTAACACATTTCTACGGGGATCTGGGAAGGGATGCCTTCCTGCACAATTTTGATTTCAGTGCCTGCCAAAACTTTCCTAAGCCATACGGAAGTGGTCATTTCTCCCGGCAGGTTGGGATCATCAAATTTGTCTGTGTACTTTAAAAATTCATTTGGTTTGATCTCCACATATTTACCTCCAAAGGAATGGCCATTACCGGTAGAGAAATTGTGAAACGACATTCTGAAGCTTCCGCCCACGGCTACATTCATTTCATGCACCGTACATAGAAAGCCATAGGGAGGCAACCATGCAGCCATGGCATTGGCTTCTGTAAAGGCACGAAAAACTTTTTCCGGTGATGCTTTTAGAACCCTGTGTAAGGAAACGCTGTTGTCTGCCATACATGTAGTTTTAGTATCCTACTCTTTTGGCTTTTCGGAAACGCCCGTTTTTAAGGTGGTAGCTGCTCCACCTGTTCACTCCAGGATGAGTAGTAAAAGGTAGTAAAGTTTCTGATGCACCGATTGTTTTGTTGCGTACATATTTCGCTGATTTCCTGGTACTCCTTCATTAAGCAGGATATTCCTTTATCCTTTCATCTTTTGAGCAAACTCTCCATTCAGTACTCATTATAAAACTATTACTTTGAGCCTGAATTTCCTGTTGGTTATCGGTATGCTCATCCTTATTATTAGAACGAATAGATAAACTCATTTGCTTATCGTGAAAAGAATTAAACCTATTTTACCATACGGCATTTCCAAAAACTATTAGCATGGACATCTCTTACCTCAACCCTCTACCTGAATGGGAAGACCGGTTTCAGAATATTGACAAAAGTGAAGCCTGGAAATGGAAGGAGACACTGCAGGCGGCTGAGGATTTATACAACCAATGGCGTGAAGTTTTTGGCCTGGTCATGGCCTTTGTTGAAACCTTACCAGAAGAAGCGGACGAGCACCTAAGTTCGAAAAGCATGATCTACCAGAATGCTTATGTAGTTGCTCCAAAGATCATCAGTGCATCAGGTGATACACTGTACCAAATTAAAATGGAGAATGCAGCGCTTATCCGTTTCAATTGCCGGCAAATGTGGGAGCAAATTGGTTTTGCTGTGCTCACCGATAAAGCCGACATGGAGCATGAAGAAGTCATTGAAGAAGCACTGAATAAATTCAAGGAATTGTTCCGGGCCTGGGTGGCAACATTTAAGCGCGATGAGTATAAAGACGAGTGGGGCTTGTTTTAAGCAATCATTCCTGGTTGTCCCTATTGCCATCTTATTCAAAGCCAGCTTGTGACACAAGATTGCTCCTTATTCCGTTGTTCCGCGATAATCTCCTGTAGGTACTCATAATACGACAACCTATCCTTATCAAAGCCCCCGGCTTATGCTCCCACATGACGGTAGCTATCTTTTTATCCTGGCTTATCTTCGTCTGCCTGATAAAAAATTACACAATGAAAGTTGATGATATTCTGTTAAAGAGATATGCACAGGTAATGGTGCACTATGCATTGAACGATGGCAAAGGGATCAATAAAGGTGATACTGTTTTCCTGGGAGGACAGGAGTGTACAAAGGATCTGTTCATGGCCATGGCCAAAGAGGTTTATGCCGCCGGGGGCAACCTGATCACCAACTATCAACCCAATAACCTAAGGGACAATAGCCTTGCCCGCTTCCTGTTGCAGAATGGATCGGATGAGCAGATTGCTTTTTTCGCCACGCCCTACTGGAAAGGTATCGTTGATGCGACAGACCATATACTCTTTATCATTTCAGAGCCCGACATTCATTACCTGGAAGATATCCCAGCATCGAAGATCAGCCTAATGAACAGTGCCCGGGCTCCCTATATGAAGATGCGCGAAGCAAAAGAACAGGCAGGCAAATTATCCTGGTCACTTTGCCTGTACGGCACCCAGTCCATGGCTGACGAAGCAGGACTTTCTTTAGAGGCCTACTGGGAACAGATCATTGAGGCCTGTTACCTCAGGGAAGATGATCCTGTATCCAAATGGAAATCTTTGCAGCAGGAGATCGAACTGATAAAAGATAAGCTTGATGCCCTGCCCATAGACAAATTGCATATTAAGGGTGCGGATGCAGACCTGCATATACAATTGGGGGAAAACAGGAAATGGTTAAGCGGTGGCGGCAAGAACATTCCCAGCTTTGAGATCTTTACTTCGCCCGACTGGAGAGGAACCAATGGGCATATACATTTCAACCAGCCATTGTATTATTCAGGCAAACGCATATCTGGTGTATCACTTCAATTTGAAAAGGGTGTTGTTGTTGCCTCTTCCGCAACAGAGAACGAAGATGCCCTGAAAGAAATGATCGCCCAGGATAATGCAGATAAAGTGGGTGAATTCTCACTGACGGATAAGCGCCATTCGAAGATCACGCAGTTTATGGCTACCACGCTTTATGATGAAAACAGGGGCGGTGAATTTGGCAATACACATATTGCCCTCGGCAATGCCTACAAGGATACATTTACCGGCGATATGGCAACGGTAACAGAGGAACAATGGGCAGAGATGGGATACAACAGCTGTCCTAAAGTACATACGGATATCATCAGCACCACAGACAGGATAGTAACAGCAACGCTACGGGATGGTACAGAGAAAGTAATTTACAGGGATGGAATGTTTACAATTTGATAGAAAGAGATAATATTATAAACGATTATTGTGCAAGGCTGTATGTTGATGTCACTAGCGTTAATGGTATTTATAGGACATTCTGAAACACACTTTAAATGATAGAAATTGACGCAATAATTAATTTAAAAACAAACACAACAACGGAACAGTTAACGTTGGCGACAAGATATTTAGTTGAAAAGAATTACTCCTTTGATTTGACAGTTTTATCAAATGGATTTGGCGGAACATCACATTTTTGTGTTAGGCAAGAGCAATTAAAAAAAATGTGTACTGATTTAATAAATATGAATTCAGTATTATCAGGGAAAACCCTACTAGAAGACAATGACTCTGACGCTTTTATTGAGTTTGAAATTGAATTTAACGGGCGATTAAATGTTATGGGGCAAGTTGGTGGAACTCACGAAGATCATTTAGTAAGATTCAAATTTCAAACTGA
The DNA here is from genome assembly GCF_059568575.1 of Flavisolibacter ginsengiterrae DSM 18136. Taxonomy (NCBI): domain Bacteria; kingdom Pseudomonadati; phylum Bacteroidota; class Chitinophagia; order Chitinophagales; family Chitinophagaceae; genus Flavisolibacter; species Flavisolibacter ginsengiterrae. Next base: position 4,369 of record NZ_JCANTR010000036.1, on the reverse strand, counting down.
CCAGACTTGTATTAATAGTTTTGTAGATGACTTTAAGTCTTTACTTAACCAGGATGAACCGATAATGTGAATAACAAGCAGTTCTTAATGACATATAAAGGAAGAAGCAGCTTTTTGAATATTTCTTTGAAGGGTATTAACATAAAATAGTTCTCTATAACCATTTTAGCATGTAAACACAAAGTTTTTCCACCGGATAAAGGATAAATCAACCGCTGTTATATTAATATTTGCCCTGGTCTAAACCATGGATAACCTTTGTGTATGAAAAACTTCCAGCTGGTATTCGTACTGTTGATGATCGGTCTGTCTTTACAAGCCCAGAAGAAAGACACTATTATCCCCAAAAAGAAGTATTTCACCAACCAACTGAATGGTACGATAACACTGGATGGTATCCCTTCGGAAGAAGCCTGGAACGCCGTGGAATGGGGAGGTGATTTTATACAGAACCAGCCGAATGAAGGCCAGGCTCCTTCGCAGGAAACCCATTTCAAAATTCTCTACGATAACCAGTTTCTTTATGTAGCCTATCAGTGCCTGGACAAATCGCCCGACTCCATTGACAAGCGTATGGGCCGCAGGGATGAATTCCCCGGCGACTGGGTAGAGCTCAATATAGACAGCTACCACGACCTGCGTACAGGTTTTTCTTTTACCCTCTCGGTATCAGGTGTGCGCAGCGATGAATTTATATCCAGCGATGGCAATAACTGGGACGCCAGCTGGAACCCTATCTGGTTTGCCAAAACGCATATTGATGATAAAGGTTGGACAGGAGAATTGAAGATACCCCTGAGCCAGTTGCGCTATGGCAATGAGACCGATAAGGTCTGGGGCTTCCAGGTCACCCGCCGCATATTGCGTAAGGAAGAGCGCTCCAACTGGCAATACATACCACAGAACTCCGGCGTATGGGTCAGTGCTTTTGGTGAGCTGCACGGGCTGAAGAACATACCCATGCACCGCCAGGTAGAGTTAGCGCCCTATATCATTGCCCAGGAAGACACCTATAAGAAAGAACCCGGTAATCCTTTTGCCAAAGGGTCAGATACAAAAATAACAGGCGGGCTTGATGGTAAACTGGCGGTGACCAATGACCTTATACTGGACTTTACCATCAACCCCGATTTCGGACAGGTGGAGGCAGACCCCTCACAGGTACGCATAGATGGTTTCCAGAATTACTTCCAGGAAAGAAGACCCTTTTTCATTGAAAGCAGGAACATATTTGACTACCAGCTCACGGGCTCCCAGGCTGGCGGCGATTATGACGCAGACCTTTTATTTTATTCCCGCCGTATAGGTGGCTCACCGCATGGTTTTGTGAACCTGAATAGCGGCGAATATGCGGACCTGCCCCAGAATACATCCATACTGGGTGCAGCCAAATTCAGTGGTAAAACAAAACAGGGCTGGAGCATTGGGGTACTGGAAAGCATCACCCAACGGGAACAGGGTACAATAGACCATAACGGCGAAAGAAGGAAAGAACTGGTGGAACCGCTCACCAATTATTTTGTGGGTCGCCTGCAAAAGGACAGTAAATCGGGCAATACCATTCTTGGAGGTATCATCACGGGTGTCAACCGGGAGCATGGGCTTAATGACCTGCTCAACCGCAGTGCCTATACGGGAGGACTGGATTTCCTTCAATTCTGGAAGAACCGCACCTGGTACATCCGTGGCAATGTTGTCTTCAGCCATGTGCAGGGCAGCAAAGAATCTATACTGCAAACCCAGACAGGCTTCGAGCACCTTTTCCAGCGCAGCGGGGCTACCGAAGTATGGGTGGACAGCAGCCGTACTGCGCTCACCGGCACAGGCGGCACCATCCGCTTTGGAAAGATAGGGGGCAATATGGGCAAACACGGGCAGGTACTACGATTTGAGACAGGCGTCACCCTACGCTCACCACAACTAGAGCTGAATGATATCGGCTTCATGCTCACCTCCAACGAGATCAATCATTTCACCTGGGTGGGCATGCGTTTTCAAAGACCATTTTCAGTGTTTCGTAATTTACTGTTGAATTACAACCATTGGGCAAAATGGGATTATAGCGGCAAGTTCATATACCAGGCATTCAACTTTAATTCACATGCCACTTTCAAAAGCAACTGGCAGACAGGTACGGGGCTTACCTGGAATACGTATGATATTTCAAACAATGCATTAAGAGGTGCTTCCGCTTTACGCAGACCAGCGGCACTTATGCACAATGTGTACCTGAATAGTGATTACCGTAAAAAGGTCTATGCCAACCTGAGTATATTCAATGCATGGGGCGCCAAAAACACGGTGAGGGATCATGAGTTGGGTCTTTCCATCAACTTTCAACCAATCAATGCTTTCAATTTCAGTATCAGCGGTAATTATGGATATTACTGGCGACGCCAGGATCAATTTGTAAGCAGCGCCAGTTATAACAACCTGTCCAGGACCATCGTGGGAGAAGTAAGCCAAAAAACACTGCGCTTCACCGGTAGACTGAGTTATAACATCACGCCGGAGCTCACCCTGCAATATTATGGGCAGCCCTATATTACGCGTCCCCTTTATGATCATTTTGCCTATGTTTCCAATCCCCTGGCTACTAAATATGAAGACCGCTTTCATTTATTTAGCCCGGCCCAGGTAAGCGATGGTACAGGCAAATGGATGGTGGATGAAAATGGGGATGGGGTACCTGATTACAGCTTTGATAAGCCCGATTTTAATTTCGTGCAGTTCCGCTCCAACCTGGTCGTACGCTGGGAGTACAAGCCGGGGTCTGAGTTTTACCTGGTATGGTCGCAGGGCAATACTCCCGATGCTTTTTCTGACCTGGATACTCCGCTGGCTAAAAGTTTATTTGACAATGCCTTTGCCAGCAAGGCCAGGAATAGCTTCCTGGTAAAAGCTACCTACAGGTTCCTGAAGTAGGCTGCTACCAAATAACTGAAAAGGAGTGATGCTGTAAAGCAGGAAAAATTCCCGGTACTAAACAAGGACATTGTGGGTTAAATTGTTTTCTTTGCCGTCACAACCACTCGCCACCACCAGATGCCTAAGAATGCTTTTACTGCCATAGATTTTGAAACGGCCACCGGCCGGCGCAACAGCATTTGCCAGGTGGGGTTGGTGCGTGTGATCAAAGGCGAGGTGGTGGACCAGGTCAATGTACTGGTGCGTCCCCCGGGCAATGAATATTCAAAGTACAATATTGACGTGCATGGCATCACGCCCCGCATGACAGCATCAGCCCTTCCTTTTGATAAAGTGTGGTGGGGGCTGGAGCATTATATTGCCGGCCAGCACCTGGTGGCGCATAATATGGCCTTTGATAATAGCTGCCTGCAGCAAACACTCGCACATTACCGTATCCCCATTCCGCAGTACCAAACGCATTGCACCTACCGCCTCTATGGTAAAAAGCTGTCCCTGCTTTGCCAGCAGCACCGCATAGAATTGAATCATCATCATGCTCTTTCCGATGCCATTGCCTGTGCCAAATTGTTCTGGATCAGGATCCAGGGATCAGGATATTATTGAGGTTAACCAGGAACCCTTTGCGTATTCTTTGCGTGTCTTCTCTCTGCGCACTTGGCGATACTCAGTAACGCAAAGAGTGCAAAGATGTTCGCAAAGGACCGCAAAGATGAATACCAATAAAACTTGCCTGCACCCAGTAGTTCACTCTAACCTACAGAACCAGAAACAAAAAACAATAAACCAGAAACGCTTACGCTACATGCTTAAGCAAAAACAGTGGTACCTGGTAATCCGGTGGAAAATCTCCCTCAAACCTCACCTTCCAGTCATAATCATTCATGTAAAGAAGCAGGAACTCGTTGTCTTCTTCAGTTAATGGTCCTTCCACTTTAATATCCAGCTTATTCTTTAGCTTCTTTACTTTTTCCTTCTTTGGCTCTTTGAGCCTTTGATCCAGTTCCTGTTCAAACGATGACAGAAGAATGGTAAACTGTTCCCGGGTAAGGGAGATACGCTTTTGCTCTTCCAGGAAATGGTACAGGGCAATAAATACATCCCCTTTAGCCATTCCCTGCTTTAAACAAACAATGGCTATGGTCCTTACCTGTTTAAACAACTGCCTGTACCTTCTTTTAACCGGTACAAAGCGGTAGATGATGGAAGACATGATATTGCCTGTACCAAACCTCTCAGCGCTTCTGCGGCTTCCTTCAAAGGCAGGATCACTCCAGTAGCGCTTTGAGTCCACTCCGGGCAGCAGTCTTACGAGGTAGCCCCATTCGGGGTCATAATAAAAGTTCACGTTATCATCCACTGTTCCTATTGCCTTGATGTAGCCTACTTGCTTAGCCATTTGATATTGGTTTTATAGCTGCAAGTTTTTGAAAATCCCTCT
>NZ_JCANTR010000035.1:0-20292 GCF_059568575.1 Flavisolibacter ginsengiterrae DSM 18136 | reverse complement strand
TGTGGCACAGCTCCCTTTCCTTACGAGTCAGGGACAAGTCTTAAACTGAAAACTAAAGTCGATCAGCATGCTGACAAGCACATGAAAACTTTGCTTGATCTTTCTGCAAAAACCGCTATTCAACATGATAAAGAACTAAGAGATTATTATTTAAAACGATTAGAAAAGGGGAAATCAAAAATGAGTACCATTAACATCGTTCGAAATAAGATCTTATATAGAATGTTCGCTGTGATTAAACGTCAAACACCATTTGTTGAGAGCTACTTAGAAACTTTTTTGGCAGTTTGTAAACCTTAGAATACAGGGGGGACAGGGAGGGACACGGGAAGTTTGTAGTTTCTGGTTTGTAGTTGGTTAGGTTGGAGAGGCATTTGGATGGCAGGCATTATTTAAGAGGAAAAAACGGTTCGCTTCGCTCAATATAATTTTCACCACATAGGACACATAGGGAACACATAGACACATAGGCAGTTTGTAGTTTGTAGTTTTTAGGTTGTAGTTGGTTAGGTTGGAGAGGCATTTGGATGGCAGGCATTTTTTAGGATGAGGGATAGGGTTCGCAGGCTCACTATTATTGTTTTTACCACATAGTCACATAGTGTGGACATACGCACAGAGAAAGTTTGTAATTTGTCGTTTGTGGTTTGTAGTTGTTTAGGTTGGAGAGGCATTTTGATGGCAGGCATTTCTTAAAATGAAAAAGAAATTCAGCACATAGGCACATAGTGTGGACATAGACACATAGAGTAGACCACAAGAAAAGAAGGGCATTGGTGTTCGTCTTATTGAGACGACAGGACGAGGGAGGATAAAAAAAGTACTATTGTCAAACCGGTTTTTTGTTTGGTTGCAACTATTCATCTTTGCGCCAAAAATCAAATGAACTTCCCTGACGATTTATATTATACCAAAGAACATGAGTGGGTACGCATTGAAAACGAAATGGCCACTATTGGGATCACGGATTTTGCCCAGGGTGAATTGGGTGATATTGTTTTTGTTGAAGTCAATGCAACAGGATCTGCATTAGTAAAAGACGCAATTTTTGGTACCATTGAGGCTGTGAAAACGGTTTCCGATCTTTTCCTTCCAATGGGTGGCATTATAGAAGAGATCAATCCTTTATTGCAGGACAACCCGGAATTGGTTAATACTGACCCTTATGGTGACGGATGGATCATCAAATTAAAAATTGAAAACGGAAACGAGATCAATGAATTGATGAATGCGGAAACTTACCGGGAAATGGTTTGCTGATCAGGAGAACTATAAGAGAGATTACAGAGCAATTAGCAAGTGATGACAGGGGCTTTTGATCAGGGCGCAAAAAAATTGAATGCCCGTGAGCAAAATGTTCACGACGTTACTTTTGAACTGAATAAAGATTATTCGTAATTCGCCATTTCTTTGGTAAGAACTACTTCCTCCTTTTCCGCCACAACGGGGACAACCACATGTAAACAGCAACCCTGTTGAGGAGCAGCATCAATTCGCACAACGCCACCGAAGATCTTTGCACGGCTTATAATATTGTTGATGCCCATTCCATTTGTTTTTATCCGGCTATCAAAGCCTTTACCATTGTCTTTAACCTTTAGAATGATATTGCCTTCTTTTTGGGAAAGGGTAATCCAAACTTTTGTGGCTTCCGCGTGTTTGATAATATTATTCAACTGTTCCTGTATAATGCGGTATAGTGCCAGCTTCTGGCTCATATGTAGTGGCCCATGGTACCTGGCATGATTAAATGTAAATTTCAGGTTGGTTGAAAATCCCACCATTTCAATTAATCCATTTATAGAGTCGATGAGTGAACGTGTGCCAAGCGTTGGCGCTGACAACTGGTGCGAGAGATTTCTTATTTCGCCAATGGAATCATTGATCAACTGCATGCTTTTGAGAATCAGGGGGTCATCTACTTTCTTTGCAGACATTTCAAGGTAAAGCTTTACCGTTGTCAATACCTGGTTTACATTATCGTGCAGTTCGCGACTGATCCATTCCCTCTCCCGCTCTTGTACTGCGATCATTTGTTCTGTTAATAAACGTTGATACCGCTCTTCTTCTTTCGAAAGATGGTCTGCCAATTTGCGCCGATGTAGTAAGAAAAGAGTTATCAGGTAAGAAAACAGAATAACAAGTACAGAAATAATGATACGGGGCACAATATATCTTGGCTGTCTTAGTGCAAACCGTCCCAGGATGTCCTGTTCCGAACTACCTACAGTGGCGATTATGGGGTACTCTTTTAGTTTGCGGTAGCTGAACCAGGTTGGAATTTGCCTGATGGCATCTTTGGCAAAATAGAAACTATCAGCATTATGAGCAACGTGAATAAATAAAGGACTTTTGCGGATATCTTCCCCGGAACTCTCTACCATCCCTGTTCGCCTGGCATAGGTGATACCGTCGGGTGCAATGAGCGAGATAATGTCATTGGGCAGCAATCGCGCCTGGGAATAGAAAGAGGTAAAGGTAGAAGGATCAATCTGAAGAGCAGCTACTCCTGCAAAACGACCTTTTGAATCGTTAAGCCTTCGACTGATTACAAGTACCTGTCGCCCTGTTGACTTTGATATCAATGGCTTGCTGATTATTAAAGAATCGATACTGTTGTGTGCATGAAAAAGAAAATAGTTGCTGCCTGAAAAATCATTAACCGTATCGGCAGGGTAAACAGCGTTTGACATTTTCACCATACCATTGCGATCAATAATGTCGATGCCCGCGACGAAACCATGGTTTGATGAACTTTTTTCTATCATGGTTCGTACATTCAATGTATCGCTTTTTGCATATTCCATTTTGATCATCTGCAACAGCGCGTCGGCATTATGGAGCGTGCTGATGGCGTATTGTTCCAGCGCCACCGCAAGATTGGAATTTTTTTCAATAGCAAATTGAATGGAATCTTTTTTATCAAAGGATCGCTGGCGGAAATAACTCAGCCATATTAATGTGAGGATGAAAAAGCCCAGGGCGCATACTGGCAGAACGACACGGCTGCTTTTGGATGGTTTGATTTTCATAAAATCATAGCAATTGGATTTGGTATAAAGAAACTACAAAACTCATTTGATTGCAAATGAGTTAATGTGAAATGTGTGCAGGTGTTTTTTTGTGGGTTAGCTGGGAACAATTCAAAATGCCTCCATCAGCTAATTAAACTTTGAGGGTTATTAGCTATTGATCATAGTTTTTCCTTTTTATATGGCCCTCATGTGGGCAAGGATCCTGTCTAAACTAATTTTAGACGAATGGGAAAAAGAAAAGTACTATTAAGTGAATGGAATTCGTAGAATAAGAGGGGGCTTCTATGTTGTGGTTTGTAGTTCTTTGGAATTTTGCCTTCGGCAAGTTTTATATGTCACTTTCTTTGCTTGCCCAAAGAAAGTAACCAAAGAAAAGGCACCGCTGCCGTCCCGCAAATAGCGGGACTCCGCATGCGCAGCGGGAGGCCATCGCACAACGACCTTTACTACTGGTTATTAGATGCATTATGACCACTCTCTTTCCTTGAAATTGTAAGTCACTTCAGTACACTAAATGGTTTTAGATCGATCACGTAATATGCGGGGAGGCTGAAGGCGCTGAATTGCGGAGGGTACGATGGCGATGAAAGGTAAAGGAATCGAATTTCCGCAATGAGGCGCTGCAGGCACGCTTTTAATTCGGACAGTTTTTGCATTGAGGATGCCTGAAGGAAGGTTGAAGAAACTTTATTTATTACAATCATGTTTTATTGAAGAACAATTTTGTAAATGGTATTGTTTTCTTCGTATCAACAGATGACGGTTATAGTAGGCCGCTCATCGCAATGATTTATTTTTTTATGGGGAAAATTATCGGTGTTGAGTGAAGGCTGGCATCTAAGTACTAATAACTACAAATTAGATCGTGCATCTGTGCCCCGGAATTCTTCTATGAGTAGTATAAATGAGATAACAAGTGGGAGCGCTTAAATGAGGATGGCACTCCTGTAAAAGGATTTAAGTCATAAAGACTGCTCCTGATGCCCCGGCATAAACCTCTTCACCGGTACTTGGAGTCAAAGCCGTCTCCCACCAAGGTTAAAGGTAAATACACAATGAATAACTGAAAAAATTTGATACTGTTTATTCCATTTTGGATGGGATTTCAAACCCTTTGTTGATCAGATTTGCAAATAGTGCCCTTTCCGTCTAATGAAATATTGCACCTAGAAATTGCAGCATAAGCGCAATATATTGCGCTTTAAAGAGCTAATTAAGGATTCCTGAGGGATTATTGGCTAAAAGCGCAGCATGTTGCGCTTTTTGTTGTTAATGTGGTGGATTATGGGTATTTTTACCTGAAAAGCGCAATATAATGCGTAATACAAAGATAAAAATAGGAGAAATCATAAAGGAGCGTCGTGAAATGCTTGGGTTAGTACAATCCGATTTAGCCAATATCAGCGGTGTTAGTATACGTACTATACAATTGGTAGAAGGCGGTAAGGCTAATCCATCTATAGATACCCTGATACAGATTGCTGACCCTTTAGGACTGCGTTTGCAATTGATTATTAAGGATCCTACTCAAAAAGAAGAGGTATGATATGGCCGGCATAAACGTATCTGCAAAAGTTTTGTACAATGGTAAGCTGGCGGGTGTGTTAAGCAAGAGCGGCAGCCGGTACTTATTCAGCTATGATACCGATTACCTGCAAAGCCCAGGTGGTCGCCCGGTAAGCATTACCCTACCCCTGCGTAAAGCGCCTTACGAAAGTGATACCCTGTTCCCGGCTTTTATCAATATGTTGAGCGAAGGTGCTAATAAGCGTATGCAATGCCGCATGCTGAAGATTGATGAGAATGATTATTTCGGTCTACTACTGGCTACTGCCAAAGACGATAGCATTGGCCCGATTACCATTGAACAAATGACATGAGCCTTCCGGATATACAATATTGCCCCTCTACCCTGCAGCCAGGCTTTTCTACCTATAGCCCGGCTGCACAACTGGCCCTTTTTGGATCACGTAGCAAAAAGGTATCGCATATTTTACCTTTTGGTCCGCCCGGAAAAAACCCGGAACTGACAAGGGAATACAATGAAAAAAGAAAATCAATCAGCATCAGTGGTGTACAGGAAAAATACAGCCTGCTACTGCAAAAAAACAGCCTGGTCCTGACGGCAAGGAAGGGCAGCCACATATTGAAACCTGTGCCCACGGAAAGGCTGGAACTGGTAGAAGATATGCCGGCCAATGAGCATGTGAGCATGCAGATGGCAAGGCAGGTATTTGGTATTAAAACAGCAGCCTGCGGAATGATCTTTTTTGATGATGGATCACCAGCCTATATTACCCGGAGATTTGATTATAAAGCAGACGGGAGTAAATACCAACTAGAAGATTTTGCCACACTGCTGGGAAAGTCGCCTGAAAAAGAAGGGGATGATTATAAGTATAATGCTTCTTACCTGGACATTGCACTGATGATTCAGCAGTATGTGCCTGCAACCACTATTGCCCTGATGCAATATTTCAGGCTGGTGGTGTTTAACTATCTTATTGCCAACGGGGATGCTCATTTGAAAAATTTTGCCCTGATAGAAAGTGAGCAAGGGGATTATATACTGGCACCTGCCTATGACTTAATGTGTACGGCTTTGCATATTGATGATTCGAGCCTGGCACTGAGAGATGGCTTGTATGAGGTAGATACAAAGGAATCTTCCTATCTAAATTTTGGAACGTATACGAAGCAATCGTTACTGGCATTTGCCCAAAAGGCCGGTTTGCCGCCAACCCTGGCCGCAACGATCATTGATGAAGTAATTCAGGGGACATTAAAGGGAATTGAAATGATTGAGCGGAGTTTTTTGAGTGAAGAGGCTAAGCGGAAGTATATTGAAATTATCGGGGATAGAAGGAGGAAATTGCTGTATAGGTAAGTGAGGGGTTTCGCAGGCTCACCAAAGAATTAAACCACGGGGACACGGGCGACACAAAGGAGCACAGAGAGATTGCCACGAAAACGCTAAGGCGCAAAGGAGCACGAAGAGCAAATAGCAATTTGTTTTCTATGTTGATATGTTTAAACACTTTTACTATGTGGGCAGGGATCGCAAGCTCACTATGAGAATATTGATTCTTGAATATTGATATATTTCAGGGTCTGTGTCTTACCTCAAATCCCGACCACAAGGCTTGATTGAGATAATGTGATCCGGTGAATAAGTGATCGGGTAATAAGGCATTGGCACAGGTCAGTAATTTTACGGTATTATAAATGGCAGATGGCTATTATTTTTGCCGATTCCAGCTGGTGATTGCCTGTTTACTGATTACAAGCTTATTAGAAAGTTATCCACAAACAGTGCATAGATAAAGCTGTTTTTTCTTTTAAATCAAATAATTTAGCAATGGTCACGAAGGATCAATTGGAGAGATTGTATGAAGGTAAAGGCAAGGCACTCTTTACATACCTTGAAAACAAAAACAGGGGTGGTACCAATAATGCAAAGGGTAATAGTTTTGAAAATCAGTTTGCTGTGTTTACCATAGCCGATCATTTTAATAATGGAGGCGAGGCTGCTCAAATTCATTTTTCGGCCCAGACGCTAAATTTTATAGATGACCTGGTTGTAAAAAATGAAGTTGACCAGACGGTAGAACATTACCAGATCAAAGATGTTCAAAGCCTGAGCTGGACGAGTAATCCACACCCGATTGATGAGGATTTCCGAATGCAGCATGCTCTTTGTACGGACAGGGGTGAGACACCTCAACTTGAACTGGTAGTTTCGAATGATCAGCTAAAGAATGAATTGGAAGAAGCAATGACTGATGATCTTAAAGCAATTGTATCAGTTCATTATTTTCCGAATGCAGATTCCATCAGTAAGCTGCTGAAGGTAAACGTTGAAGTAAAAAATGCTCTAACAAATATGTGTGCTCTAACCAATCCAAGTACTGATAAGTTAGATGCTTTAGGAACCATTGTTTTAGGAGCCTGGAGCGGAAGTGATCAAAAGCAGGTTAGTTTGGAAAGCATTCTTGATGCCTGCTACGGACACAACCCGCATTATATAAAAGGGTTTGACAATCGTATTTCAAAAGGATTACAAACAATTTTAGACAGAATTGAAAATTTCAGTTATGCCATTGAAAATGGCTACATCCGATGGAATTATGATGATACAGATTATGGAGTAATTTCGTACAGGATCGGGAACCCGGAATATTTTAATTGGGAAAGTGAAGTGATACATGCCGATGCGAACAATTTTGAAGAACTGGAAAGCTATTTAGTATAATGAGCAGACAATACCAGGAAGATATAGCAAACGAAAAAGTAAAAAGATTACTGGAAATATTAGTTGATACCTCTGTATCTGCTGACACCTATGGTGAAATCATGTATCAACTTGGATTGGCTTTTGGACCCCTCATCAGAAAACGTGTTAAAGAAAAAAGTGCAGTAACATTAGCCTGCACAGTTGAGGATGCGGATCATTTAGCAAGAGGAATTATCGACTACCTGGAACATCACAAAAGCAAAGTATTCTTAAATGTTTTCTGGAATAAGCGCTTCAAACCAGCTGGCATTTCCGTGGCACCTATTGTGAAACAATACCATGATAAAGAAAGCATAAAGACTAGTACGATAATCATTATCAAATCGATCATCTCCAGTTCCTGCGTAGTACGTACTAATCTTACCAGGCTAATTGAAGAATATGTTCCGGAGCAAATATTAGTAGTGGCACCAGTGTTAATGAAAGGCTCCCTGCAAAAACTTGAAAGTGAATTTGATGCTGCAATCAGCCGTAAATTTGAATACCTCTATTTTGCTGAAGATGATGTGCGCAAGGATGGTATCATTATACCTGGTATTGGGGGCGATATTTACCAACGCCTTGGTTTTACCGACCAGGAGGATAAGAATCGATATATTCCCAGAATCGTGAAACTGAGAAGGAAGAAGATTGGATGATGTGAGTGGTATGCATTTCTAAATAGCATACATTTTTCCAAAATCGTATCAGCAGTATTATTTGGTTTGAGGTTAACCAAAATCTTTAGGCAAAATTCAAAGGCTTCTTCGTATTTCTTAAGCTCCTGCTTTAGCTAATTAACAGAGACATTATTTTGCATGGCTGATCAATTTATTGACTCTATTTGTCATTATAAACGGATTGGCATTCAAGAATAGTGTCAATAACCTCTTTTAAAGCGGATGCATTAATATAGCCGTGATATGGTTTATTGTATTGTGTTTCCTGGCCATGAAGTATTAAGTCACGGTTTTCCTTGAAACGCCGCCTGAGAAAATCAAGGCGTGTTTTTAGGGAGATTTGCACTTTTTGAATAGGGTCTATTCGTTTTACTTCCAGATTATTATAGTTCACTCTTGTATAGTTACCGGTTAACAGCGTGACACGGGTGGCAGATAATTCCAAATCTTCTTTCCAGGGAATGTTTCGGAGAAAATTGTCCAGTGAATTGTATTTTTTATCAAAAGGATCAATTGATAATTTTTGCTTTTCGACCAGGTAGAGACCGAGGCTTCTGACCATTCCTTCGATGCTTGTAAGCAATAGCAAATTAAAAGCCTTGAAATATTTTTTTTCATAACAACTGAAGGCCTCATTAATTGTTTCGATATGTCCCGCGTAGGCAGAAAAGGCTTCCTCATTTTTTTGCAAGGTCGCTTTGATTTCGGAAATTCTACCAGGTGCCCTATTACCAAGTTCTTCGAGGGTGAGCTTACCTCCTGCAATCTGTATTGCTTCGTGAACCGTTAAATCTGAAATCCAATAAACATCTGCCACTACTGACCCATAATAAGAATTAACGGAAAGCAGTATGAGGTCGGGATCAAAAATGGGCCTGAACAGGCCTACAGTTTTGCAATGGTTCTCTATTTTTTCTTTGTCGAGCTCCACAACGAGTTCGGTGATGTAATCGCAGATATTTTTAATACAAGTTTTGCTTCGTTCTTTCTTCCAGTAACTGAGTGTATCAAAATTCAACCCGGGTTTTTTTATGTGCTGGTCGCAAATGATGCCGCAGGTATCGAGGTATTGCTTGATTAACCGCTCTCTTTCCCTGCATTTCCGTTCAAATTCATTTTTTGGTTCACCAGGAAACAATTCTGTTTTCATTGCATGAATGATCTGTCCAACCGTAGCCATTTTTGTAGATTCCATTCCAACAGAATTAACTAAACAATACGTTTCTATTCTTCGAATTTTTTTATTACCTCGATGACTTTTCCATTTATCCTGAATTCATCATCATTATGGATAAAAATGGGATGAAAGGTCTGTGAGGATTCAGAAAGAAGAACGAGCCGTTCATTGGTGCGGTCAATCCTGAATTTTTTAATATTGGCCATACCATCAATAATGCACAGGACATAGTCGCCGTCTTTGGGCGAGACCTGGCTGCAATCAATTATTACAAAATCGCCCGACTCGACTGATTTTCCCTTGATGTTTGCTTTGTTCAGTGAATTGCCCTGGGCTTTGATGGCAAAGACATCTTTCTGCTTGGGGATTAGTTTTTTAGAAACCTTCAGGTACCCTTCAATATTACCATGGGCATAAATGGTTGCCGGGCCACAGTTTGCAGAACCCAGGATGGGAATGGAAATCAGAAAATTTTTTGAATCGCTCCTGGTTGTGGTCCTGGTTATTTTTTGATTTTTTGAATCGATAGTAATAAACCCTTTTTGTTCCAGCTGCGTTAAATGATGCTTTATTTTTTGGGGAAGGTTTTCGCCGATAAGACCACCAATTTGTCTTAATGTAAGATTGCCAATATTTTCCCGGGAAATGAGATTGAGCAGTTTTTCCTGTATGGAGTGCATAAATGGATTGAATTGTATAAAACTAAGTAAAAAATGTGTATAATTTAAAACTTGACAGACTTGACAAACATGACGGGCTTTTGTATTTTGAGATTGAATTCAAGGTTTGAGTTCCGGCTATTCTCCCCGATCCGTAAGTATGGGGATCATTTCTCACTCATTAAATTCTAAATCATGAGTAAGAATCAACACGTGGTGCCCCACGGTAATCAATGGGCAGTTAAGGGAGAGGGTAACAGCAAGAATACCCATATCACACAGACGCAATCGCAGGCCATTGCCCTGGCTAAGGGTATTGCTCAAAATCAAAAGTCTGAGTTGTTTATCCACAACCAGCAGGGACAGATCCGGGAACGGAATACGTACGGTGATGACCCGAACCCACCTAAGGGTTAACGCCTAACTGTTGCGGTTTTTTGATTTTAAAGGTTAGTAAAGGCTGTCGAAGATGGCCTTTACTGTTTTCATAAAGAGGTTGACGAATACTAGTCAATGGTTTTAAAGCTCCGCCATTTTACTCACCGAATGGTTTCATTAGCTAATCGCACTGACGTAACGATAATAGCTTCGTAGACGGAGATTGCTTTGTCGCTTATACCTATTTCTCGCCGAATGGTTTTTCAAGCTCCGCGCAATGAAGGGAAGAGATAGGCCTCGCTATGAGGGTAACGCCTAACTCTTATATATTTCTTTCAACATATCCATCATCCAGACATTGATTTCCCATTGATCGCTGATGGGAGTGCCGGTGGTTGGAGTGTTGACCATATAGGGATGCGGACCGAACTCGGGAGTTATGGTGAGTATTTCATTTTGTTTTTTCTTTTTCTCTACTACCCTATCCCACCATCCAAGATGCTTTTCCAGGACCAGTTCATGTTCTTTCATCCTGGGATCACTGACCTGCGGACCTTCGGGGTAACCTACCCTTGCGTGGATATGATCTGTTCTGTCAATGGCCAGAGCCATGGCTTCCTGCTGGTCTTCTAAAAGGGATTCGGCTACACAAACCCAATGGGATGCATCAAGTGTGATACGTAACCCGGGATTCCTTACCAGGTACTGGCGGGTAACATGGGCAGCGAAAGAAAATTTATTCCGGTGGGTTTCATGAACAACTTTTATTTTGTTCTTCCTGGTCTTTGTGGCTTCACTGATAATTTCTTCATTCAGGATATAATTGAAAAAATCCTTGCCTGTCTGTGAATTGATCTTTTCTACAAGATAAGGATTGATCTTATTCAGCCAGGCCCTGTAAGCAGCGAGATGATTTCCAAAATCTGCTTCGTAAGTATCATAGTGCTGTGCTATTATTTTCAAACCATGCTTTGCTATAAGGTTCCATACTTCATCCAGCTCCTTCCCTGTTACTGTCCTGGCAATGGCGTATTCAATACCATCGTAGCCTGCATCTTTTACCTTGTTGCAGAAGCTGTCCCAGCCCAGGTGCTCACTCCCCCACCTGGGGCAATAATATTCGATCACTATAATTCCGTTTTTATTTTTAAAACTTCAGGTCTTAGATACGGCTTGTTTAGATCTACTGTGCCTTTCCATGCATAGGGGTCTTTTCCTGCTATCATTACTATGTCTCTCAGGTCTTCGGTGGCTGGTAATTTTCCATCCTGGTCCCAGGGAAGCATGCTCTCGGCACTCATGTAGTGGTTGACCAATGCGGTGCGAAAACAATCTTTTGTTTTATTCCTAAGTGAACTATGGAGCGTGTAGCCATTGAAGAAAACTACTGAGCCGCTTTTTACCTCTACGGGAATAGCCTGGTCTTTATAATCCGTTACATCAATTGTGTCCACATCTGCGTATTCCTGGCTTTCATTCTTTACTCTTTTCATCATCCAACCTGGTCTGCCGGGAATGATCCATAAACAGCCATTTTCTACCGTGGCATCGTCAATGGCTATCCAGGCGCCTACTAAGGATTTATCTCTTGTGGGTATGTAATACTCGTCCTGGTGCCAGGACTGTCCTGCCTTGCCGGGGCCTTTTACGAATAACATGGACTGCATGCTTTTCAGGTTGGGGCTTACAATGTTGACGAGGATATCTACAATTTTCTGATGGAATAAAAAGGCATAGACCAGCTTTGATATTTTGTGCGGGAAATGGATGGCTACGTATTTCTTTAATACTTCGCTATCGCTTTCGTTTTTATCTACCGGAAGCATGCCTTCTACCTGGCCTCTTTCACCGCGGAAGATGGCTGCTGTTTCTTTTTTGAATTCGGCAATGTCTTCTTTGGCTAGTAGTGCGGGTGCGACGAGGTAGCCATATTGTTTATAGAAGTCAATGTTTTCATTGGTGATGGTTCCGTTGATGATGGAGTTTGCTTTATTCATAGAAAAATAGAAAGGGTTTATGGTTTGTGGTTTTTTAGGTTGGAGATGCGTTTTGATAGCAGGCTTTTCTTAGGATGAGGAGGATGGTTCGCAGGTTCACTATAATATTTTTTACCACATAGGCACATAGTGTGAACATAGACACATAAGCAGTTTCTAGTTTGAAGTTTGAAGTTTGAAGTTTGAAGTTTTTTAGGTTGAAGATTCATTTTGATAGTTGACATTTCTTAGGTTGTGGTGGATGGTTCGCAAGCTCACCATTTACTTTTCACCACATAGACACATAGGGTGGACATAGGCACATAGGGGTTAAGAGGGTGGTACAAATAGGGTTTCGATTTGTTCGAGGGTTTTGCCTTTGGTTTCTTTTACTTTAAAGAGCATGTAGACAAAAGCCAATGCACAAAAGCCGGCGTAGCAAAACATGGTTGAGGCTGTGCCCAATTGTTTTGTCATGACCGGAAACGTATAGGTGACCACAAAATCAGCTAACCACAAACTTAGGGTGGCGATGGATAAGGCCAGACCTCGAATTAGATTGGGAAAGATCTCTGAGAGATAGACCCAGGTGACGGCGCCTAACGTGCAGCCGAAGGCCGCTACATACAGCAGCATGAAAATGAGGACTACATAATGCCCGAAATAATTGTATTGAAAACATAGTGCTACGGCAGTTAGAGAAATACCCATTACCAGGCTTCCGATCAATAAGAACTTCTTCCTTCCGATTTTGTCAACGAGTCCAATGGCGATGAGCGTTGAGATGACATTGACAACTCCAATGCCGATTGTCTGGAGCAGCGATGATGAAGAGTCCATTCCTGTTTGTTTAAAGATCACGGGGGCATAATAGAGAATGGAGTTGATACCTGTGACCTGCTGAAAAACAGCTACGAATATACCAAGGAATAATACGGGCCGGTACCTGCTGACGAATAATTGCTTTAAGGAAGACCTGTCCTGGTGATGAAAGCTGTTTTCTATTTCTTTGATCTCTTTTTCTATTGATTCACTACCGGATATGTTTTGCAGTATTTCTTTTGCTTCCTGCCTCCTGGCTTTTTGAATGAGCCATCTTGGCGTTTCAGGCACGAGAAGGAGGCAAAGAAAAAACAATAAGGAAGGACCGGCCTGGGAGGCGAACATCAATCTCCAGTTGTTTACACCCGCGCCATCAAATATATAATTGGAGAAATAGGCCAGCAATATCCCGAACACAATGGCCATCTGGTAAAAAGCTACCAGCCTTCCTCTCCATTTGGCGGGAGCCATTTCGGCAATATACATGGGCGATACCATGGCTGCTGCGCCAACACCAAGGCCACCAATCAAACGGAAAAAAACGAAGATGGAAAGTTGATGGGATAGCCCTGCACCAATACCTGAAACGGCGAACAACAGGGCACAAATAAGGAGTGTAAATTTTCTCCCGTATTTATCGGCAAAGGCACCTGCAAATATGGCACCGATGGCACATCCGATCAATATAGAACTTACTGACCAGCCCAGCATGTACTCATCCAGGTGGAAGTAGGCTGTTATGTAAGGGATGGTACCTGAAATAATTGCCGTATCAAAACCAAACAACAATCCTCCCAATGCAGCTACGAAACTGACAAGTGTAATAAAGGTTTTATTCAGCTTTTCCTGTTTTTTCCTGTGAAGAGAAACAAGACGTGCAGATGGTGTGGGGGTATTGAACGTTGGCATGGTTTCCTTTTTATTTCTTTGGCCAAATTGTTAGGTTGTTGAAAGTTTCAAAGGGTCCTGCATTTGGTGTGGTGGTATTTCTTTTCTTTCCAAAATAGTCAAGATCAATGGACAGGGCCGAACCATCGGGATTTTCAAACCGCTGATTGGGGATTTTTACTTTTCCAAGAACGTCAGATGTTATTAAAGTTCCCTTTTGTGCGGGGCTGCTCCAATTCAGCAAAACAGTTCCATCATCGTTAAACCTTAACTGTGGTTCAGGCGAAAGCATACTATGGCTATTGGTTTCGAATGCCCCTGGCGTTGCTCCATTGGTATACAGATTTCCATCAGCCATTACATTATACTCCACACTGTCGTATACATCGAGTCCTTCATGCTGCTTAACATTTTCGGGTTGAAAAAATGCATATGCTGGTTTGGCGGTTTCCTTTTTGCCGGTAAAAACATTATTGTAATAACGGTCATCCCCGCCCTTTATATTTTGGATCCCTATCCACTCCGTGGTGTGAGGTTTAAAATATGGTGTTCTTCTTCTTTGTTTGAAAGTGGCAACGGTTCCTCCAATGATGTTGTGAAGAAAGGCTCCACCTTCGCTCCAGTCCTGGATAGCATTGGTGGAAAGAAAAATATTGTTGTCAATGACAAAGGGGCCGTGGTCCACCTCCAGGAAAAGATCGGTATTGTCATTATCATGAAAGAGGTTGCGGCTTACTCTTGTGCCCTGGGCCATCCAGTCAAGCCAAAGTCCAAGGTTGGCATTGTGAATGTAGTTGTCGTGTATTTGCACATCTATGGCTGCATGTAATTTGATTCCCGCCATCTCAGCTCCGCCAAAAGGTCGATAGGTATAGACGTTGAAAATATTATTGTCGTAGATCTCGCTGAAAGCTCCGCCGAAGCTGCCGCAGATGCCGGCCTGGCCACAGTTGAAGATGGTGTTGTTTCTTACAATGTGCGAACCTATTGTTGCCTTGTTCCATCCATTCACAATCACGCGGTGTACCAGATCATTATAGTGCACGCTACCATCAATGCTTCCATCCTTGCTCCACATATTGTCGCCTGTACCCCTGTCCTTGCCGAGTGTAATGCCTGTGCACCTGGAGTTGCTGATGACGTTGTCTTCAATGATCCAGCCCTTGCTCCAGTTGGTGCCGATCAAACCCGGTTGTTCAGCAGTTGGCGCCGCCCATTGAGTTGCCGCCATGCTCATGTGAAAGCCCTTGACAGTGATGTAGTTGATATTATTTTCTTTGGGATAAAAGCAAGCAGGCCTTACGTTTACTTCTACGGTTTCTTTATTGGGATCGTAATCACCGAACCTTGCATAGATGGTAGTTTTGCCGCTATCGCTCCTGCAGCTCCAGGTATAGCGGGCGGGCATCATTTCTTTGGGTTCACCATGGCGGACCATGACAGGAATGTTATGGAAAACATTCTGAAGGGAATCTTCGGACAGTGGCTTTTCATTTAAATACACTTCTCCTGTATGCAGCCAGCCTCCATACCAGTCGCCCCAGACCTTGTCAGTGAATGGATTGTATTTGCCAAAGAAGGAATAAGGCAATTTTACTTTCCAGAGGTCTTCTTTCATCTTTACCCAGCCCTTTACTATTTCCGATCCTTTGATCACCACTTTTTCACCGGGTGCAGCTGTATATACAATTCGCTTTTTGTCTGAACTACCCCCGCGTGGAGGTTGCACCATTTCCCGGTACACACCTGCATGGACAATGATGGTTTCCCCGGGCTGCGCAACCGATGCCGCTTTGCTAATAGTTCGAAATGGATGTGATGCGATTCCCTTACTATCATCATTTCCTTTTACGGATACATGATATTGGGCGTCAACGTTTGTAGCATATAATACTGAAACAAAGAAAATAAATGATCGAAACATCCTGGAATCGATGCCTAAGAAATCTTTTGATTGCATAACACGGCCTTATTTGTCCTTCTGTAGGACGACCTGCAATCCGTTAGGTACTATTTTGCTTCAAAAATGTTGTCATCCTAAGGCAAAACCGAAGGACCTTCATACTTTATCCAATTATGTCAAAGAGCGAAGCTATTCTCTAATGGATTTAAAGCAATACATACCTGGTCGGAGGTTTACTTTCACCGAATCCTTTAACTGGTTCCCGCAATGACGGGATAAAATGGCAGCTTCGTAGAGGGAGATTGCTTTGTCGCATTAGCATATTACTGACCGAATGGTTTTTCAAGCTCCGCGCAATGACGGTAAGCTTTATGGTTCTTGCTTCCTAGAAGGAGATTATTGAGAAGGCTTATATTTTATTTTTGTCTCGATGAAATAGTTGCTTCCCGAAATAATCGGGACAGGTTGTCGCATAAACATAAGCTTCACCGAATACTTTTTCCAGCTCCGCGCAATGACGATAAGTTTTATGGATTTTCTCCTTAACAGCAGATTGCTTCCCGACAGGCGGTTAAAAAATTAAATATAAATAAACGACTGGGGTGGTGTAGCTTGAAAATCCTTCCTGATACATAGGGGCGTTTTATATTTTTTTGCCTTTTTGACTTTAATGGCGTGGCCCATTTGTTTATTCAAAAAATAGCTGAAGAAAAAATTTTCTGAAATACCTGAGTGCGTCTTAGTTTGCTTCCAAAGCTCAACTACATCTAATGTGAGTATACTGTCTATTTCAAATTCCCCGATTACTTTTTGAACAGGCGATGAGGCGTATACTACTACTTTTCGAACATCTTTATTCTTAAAAATTGTCCGCCTGAATTCATAGATCTTTTCACCATTGAATATTTTCTCAGCAAATTCCGGCTTAATCGACAATAAGACTCTCATTACCTTTTGACTCCTTTAAAACCAAAAGTAATTGATCATGGCTGATTTTAGAAAAACCCCGGGGAACACTCATAATATCCGGAATAATGCCCAATTGGACCAACTTATCCAGGTTGGGACGTTTGGGCAGTAATAGGTACTGAGTTTTGGTTTTTCTAATTTTGAAAGGGACTATTGGGACTTTTGGGACAATGGGGACTGTGGGGATGGATGGAGTGAGAGTTATGGGGGTATAAAATTGAGCGTATGCAGTGCATAAGAATTTTTACCTGGTTAGTTTTCATCATTTTGAAGGATTGGCGATAAGCCCGGCGTATCAGTTAAAGCGTGCGGACATTAGGGACTGGCCCAGGAGGGCGTTGAACGCCGGGCTATAGTAAACTTTACATCAACCCTTTTAAAACAACTCAACTCGTTTGAACAGCTGTCACGCCAACCTTTTCAGAAAGGGAACCGGAAGGCACCACGCCAAAGCCCATGTTGGTACTGATGGCAATACGATTCCAGGCATTGATGGCGACAACCGCCATAATTATTTGAGCTATGAAACTTTTATCAAAAAACCGTTCGGCATTTTTGTAGGTTTCATCTGATAAGCCATGATTAGCGATCAGTGTTACTTCTTCTGTAACAGAGAGGATCGCTTTTTCTTCGTCGGTAAATAACCCGGTTTCGCGCCACGCATCCAGCAAGAAAATACGCTGCGTGGTTTCACCATGTTTAAGGGCATCCTCAGTATGCATATTGATACAATAAGCACACTTATTGATTTGAGAAGCCCGGATCTTGATCAGGTCTTTTTGTGAATTTGTCAACTGAGTAGTGGCCAGGTAGCCTTCAAGTGCATACATAGCCTTATAAGCCCGAGGTTGTGTTTGTTCGATATTTACTCTGTCTTCCATTTCAATAGATTTTAGGTTTTGAAAGTGTAAAGTTCAAGCAAGGATGGCAGAAAAAACTTAAACTAGTTTAAGAACGCTTTTTCTTCCTGATCTCGCTTAAGTACTCAGGAGTGAATCCTAAAAAAGAAGCGAGCAGGTGCTGTGGTATGCGCTGAACAAAATCGGGGTAATGCTCATCAAAATGCTGAAACATTTCTTCTTTGGAAAAATCATACAGGTATTTCATCCTCATTTGGAAAGCCGCCAGGGCCCGCTGGTATATCAACCTGAAATAGCGTTCCATTCCAGGAATCGCGGCCACCAATTTTTCCTGCGATGCATAGTCAATATAAAGCAAACTGGAGTTTTCGACAGCCTGTATATAAAATTCGCTCGGGCGCTTGTGTTCGTAAGCAAAATGATCAGTGATCCACCAATTCTCGATGGCAAATTCAGTTGTCTGCTCAACACCTTTTTCATTGACGAAGAACTTTCTGAGGCAGCCTTTCACAACGAAATGGTGGTAGCGGCAAATAGTTCCTGCTGTAAGCAGGTTCTCCTTCTTTTTAACCTCCTGCTCTTTGAAGAAGAGCATTATGCCTGAGAACTCTCCATCGGTTATGGAAACAAATTTATTAATATGGTTTTTTAATACCTCTGCCATGTGTTGCTACTAAATGAGCGTGGTAAAAACTAACAGTTTGCATTGCTATTGTGTTTTTGGGAATGTTCAATGAAAGTTTGGCTGTGTGTAACATGGCTTACGTTTAAAGATTAAGGTTTGGAAGGATTGACTATACAATCCACAAGCGCATTATTTTGCTACCACTAACCAAAGGTCCTAAATCGAAACAAAAAAGCCAGAGAAAACAGGTGGGGCAAATGAAATAGCTTTAGAATGCCATCTCCAGTTCATAAAACTAAAAGCTAAGGCCATGATTAACAGACCAAAATCTGTAGCCGGTATTCAAATACCAGACAGTACCATTGCCACACAAGCTACTGAACTTTTGCTTGAGCATGGTACCGAGTTTCTTTACAATCATTCTTTGCGGGCATTCCTGTTCTCTTCTTTGAGAGCGAAGGATCAAAAGATTCCACATGATGCGGAGCTGCTGTATGTCAGCGCTGTATTTCACGACCTTGGGTTGACTGCGCATTACAGTAGCCCGGACAAGCGCTTTGAAGTGGACGGCGCCAATGCAGCCAGGGCGTTTTTGAAAGGACATGGTCTTTCGACACAGGCCATCCAGCTGGTATGGGACGCAGTGGCACTTCATACTACAGTAGGAATTGCTCCTTACAAAGAACCCGAAGTGGCACTGATGAATTACGGTGTTTCACTGGACGTTGTGGGCAACGGTTATGCAGATTTATCCGAAGCGCACCGCCAAGAAATCATCAGCCAGTTTCCGCGAACGGATTTCAAGAAGAAGATCATCCCTACCTTTTTCGAAGGGTTCAAACATAAAACAGGAACCACCTACGGCAGCATCAACGCTGATATTTGTGCTTATATGATTCCCAATTTTGAACGCAAGGATTTTTGTATGGCCATTTTGGATTCTCCGTGGAAAGAGTGAGAGGATGGTTAGAGGGGTGGGACAATGGGGACATGTGGGACAGTTTTTTGAAGATGCTGAAAGGTGTGGGACAAGAGGGACATGTGAGACAGATTTCTTTAGACGTGAACTGATTTACTCCTAGTTTTTCGTTTGGGGCGGAAGAGAAGGCATTACGGAGAGTGTTAAAAAGCCGGGAAGCAGATGACGGGATAAAATGGAGGCTTCGTAGAGGGAGATTGCTTCCCGAAATAATCGGGACAGGTCCTTGCATATACGTATTATTCACCGAATGGTTTTTCAAGCTCCGCGCAATGACGGGAAGGTATAGGCTCAGTGCAATGACGGGAAGGTATAGGCTCCGTGCAATGACGGAAATGAGGAGGCATGCAATGACGGGATAAAATGGAGGCTTCGTAGAGGGAGATTGCTTCCCGAAATAATCGGGACAGGTCCTAGCATAAACGTATTATTCACCGAATGGTTTTTCTAGCTCATTGCAATGACGGTAACCTATTGGTCTCGATAAAATTTTGCTACCCTAAATAATCGGGACTGGTTGTCTCAGGTATAAATCACAGCTTCGTAGAGGGAGATTGCTTCCCGAAATAATCGGGACAGGTCCTAGCATAAACGTATTATTCACCGAATGGTTTTTCTAGCTCATTGCAATGACGGTAACGTAATCGTACGGCGGACGACAGGGGGTAAAGCCTATCATCCACCATGTTTGGTTAAATAATTTTGTTTTAAAAGACTTCTAATTATGGATTACTGAGCTATGCGGCTGTTCCAATACTGCGGCAGCAGGTCTTCGATTCTGGATGCAGGATGTGTTGGCATTAGTCTGATCACACTTTTAAGCCAGTTATAGGGATCTATATTCTGAAGTTTGCAGGTTGCAAGCAGTGAGTAGATCATTGCAGCGTTCTGTGCAGCTTCATGTGAACCGGCAAACATGTAATTTTTTCTTCCAAGCGCTATAGGTCGTATAGACCTTTCAATAAGATTGGTGTCTATTTCCAACATGCCATAGTGCAGGAACCTGGAAAGTTCTTCTTCTCTTGCGCAGAAGTAGCCAAGTGCTGTTTTGATCGGCGATTTCTTCTC
>NZ_JCANTR010000034.1:0-22779 GCF_059568575.1 Flavisolibacter ginsengiterrae DSM 18136 | reverse complement strand
TTGTTTTCAATTAAGATGTGTGAATGACACTCATGGCTAAACAGATCAATAGTTTTTTTGGAGAGGTCGGCTCCGATGATGTGTTGAACTTTCATAGCTTTGCTTTTAGAAGTAAACAAATCAAGGTTGCTAGCCTAAGACCTTTAATTAGTCTTTAAGGACTTAATATTCTAACTAGGCCTTAGCAACCGTGGGGGAAGAGTGAGGACTAATACAGGGGTAAGACCGCAAGTCTATGTCTCCGTCAAGTTCACCTCACTTTTCTTCCCACAAAATTCTTAATCTTTCTTTTTTCAGCTATTCAATATGTCAATGAACTAATTTGATCTAAAGGCCTCCGTGGTTCAAATTCTCTCACCATTGTTTAAGCCTGCGCAGCAACCCTTCGTGTTCCTTAGCGCCTTCGCGTCTTAGTGGCAATCCCTCCCTGCCGCCCTGCCTCCGTGGTTCAAAATCCCTCAACTCTCTCAAAAACCCCCTTCTCCCTATTCTTCCTCACACTTCCCGCATTAAAAAACTCCCCATTCATCGCCACATACACCCCCGGTTGCAGCGTCTGCACAAAAGCAAAAGCAGTACCCAGGTTAAACAATCCATCCGAAGAACCAAAAGCATACGGCACCATTGCCCCGGTAAGCACAATAGTCTTATCCTTAATCCTGCTAGCCATATACGCAGCCGTTACACTCATAGTGTCCGTACCATGAGTGATCACGATCCTGTCTTCAGGCGCACTCTCACAAAAATTAACCAGCTTGTTACGATGAACATCCGTCATCTCCAGGCTATCCATTAAAAAAATGGTTTCCAGGCGCAGTGGTAAAGTATTTTTTGACAATCGCAATATATCCGCAAGGTGAGTAATACTGAATGACAGTTCCCCGTCCAGTTCATTATACTCCTTATCAAAGGTCCCACCCGTCGCCAGCAATAATAAAGACATAATTGTATATGGTTTAGTCACCTGGTTATCTATGGCGATCAATTTCTAACCACCAAAAATTCTCCAGCTTACAAGACGATTCATTCCTCTGCCCGTACTACCATTATTGATCTTAAATACTTTTTAAAATCTGAAACACTAAGCATACAGTGCAATCAATTAAATGATGATTCCAGCCTATTCTGCAATCCAACGACAACCCAAAAACTCTCCGAATTAAAGACGCGTCAAGCGCCTCATTGCGGGTATTCGATCCCTGCGCCCATTATCGTTACCGTACCCTCCGCAATTCAGCGCCTTCAGCCTCCCCGCATATCATGTGATCGATCTATGTACTAGTAGCGTTTTGTAGTAATCTTCCACAATCAAGGAAGGACAGTAATCATAGTGTATCTAATAACCTGTAGTAACGACCGTTGTGCGCTGGCCCCCGCTGCATACGCGGAGCGTTTATGTCAGCGGTGCCTTTTCTTTGGTTACTTTCTTTGGGCAAGCAAAGAAAGTGACAATAAAAAATTGCCGAAGGCAAAAATGCTATTTAAATAATGATGAACCTGCGCACATCTCCCTACATAAAAGAAGAGTTTACACATAGACACCATAGAAGAAAAATTCTTATTTCTCTTTGTGATACTTTGTGCCTTCGTGCCTTTGTGGCAACCCTGTGTCTCTCCGTGACTCCGTGTCTCAGTGGTTCAAAACTTTGTGAGCTTGCGAAAATCCTTCGCGTTCCTTCCCGCCTTAGTGGCAATCTTCCCCGTGCATCTCTGTGCCCAAGTGTCTCCGTGGTTCAAATTCCTGGTGAGCTTGCGAACCCCAAAAAACCATTTTTCCATGCCTCTTGCATCATTCCATCTTTTTTATTTGTCTCAATATCATTACCATTGTATTGAATTTTCACAATCCAAACGATTGACTGCTACCAACACATACCACGAAAAAGAACTCTTTCGCCGTATCGCCGCCGGCGACGAACAGGCCTTTGCCACCATCTTTCATCAATACACTGCCATCATCTATCCCTTTGTATTAAAAAAAGTAAAATCACAGGCCGCAGCAGAAGAAATTGTACAGGATGTATTCCTCAAGTTATGGACCAAGCGTGAGATGCTCTCTACCGTAGAAGCACCCGCAGGTTACCTGATGAGGATCGCTACGAATCGCACGTTGGATCACCTGCGCCGCAAGGCTATCGAGTACAGGGTCATGCAGGAGTCAGGCGTTAGCGATGCCCATAGCGCGGTAGAAAATACAGTTTCGTTTCGCGAAGCAAAACGAATATTGGATGAAGCCATTGCAGCTATGCCTGCGCAGCGGCGTACGATTTATTTGTTGCAGCAGGAGGGTTACAGTTATGAGGAGATAGCTACTCACCTGGGTATATCAGCACATACAGTGCGAAACCACCTGGCCTTCGCCTCCAAATACCTGAAAAACTACCTCAGGGAACATGGCCTTTCATTGTTTATCATACTCTTGTTGTCAGGCCGCTAAAATTTTATTCGTGCCCATTAGTAGGATTGATCTGCTGAATCGTTAATTGATTAGGGCAGGTAAAATGCAGGCATGGATCAAACTAGGATTACATATTTGTTAAGGGCTTACGAAGAGGACAGTATAGCAACAGCCGAGCTGGAAGAGCTCTATACCTTGCTGCGTTCATTTGAAGAAGATGAGGCCATTATGGCATGGCTGGAACAGTCGTATAAGGAAACCTTGCCGCAGCCGGTAAATCCACAGCAATGGCAACCCATGTTGCAACATATTTTGGAGCAGCCGGTAACCAGGGTAGTGCCGATATATTCACGGAAAAATACCTGGGTGCGTTGGGTAGCCGCAGCGTCAATGATAGGATTGGTATTCCTGGGTCTATGGTATTTCTTTGGTCATAAAGCTGATCAGCCTTCAGTAGCGCTAACCACTGAAAAGCCTGATGTCAATGCCCCGGAAAAGACCAGGGCCATGATCACCCTCGCCGATGGCCGCCAGGTATACCTCGACAGTGCCGGCAATGGTACCCTAGCCCAACAATCGGGTGTCAATGTCGTAAAAAATGCTGATGGAAAAATCCGCTACCAGCTAACGGCTAATAGCCAGCAGCTAACAGCTAATAGCTTGGTATACAATACCCTTACCAACCCCCGTGGCTCGCGCGTCATAGATATGCAATTATCAGATGGTAGCCATGTCTGGCTCAATGCCGGTAGCTCTTTAAAATATCCCGTTGCCTTTGTAGGAAAGGAAAGAAAGGTTGAGATCACTGGTGAAGCTTATTTCGAAGTCGCCCACAATGCATCCAAGCACTTTAAAGTAGCATTGCCCGGTGAAGTAGGGGAGGTTGAGGTCCTCGGCACCCACTTCAACATAAATGCCTACGACGATGAAGATGCACTGAAAGTAACCCTGTTGGAAGGCTCAGTCAGATTCTCAGCCTCATCAACCAAGCAAATCAAAAGCTCAACTATTTTAAAGCCTGGTGAGCAGGGACAACTACAAACCACAAACTACAAACTACAAACTATTCCTGCCGTAGACATTGACGAGGTGATGGCCTGGAAAAACGGCCGATTCTCCTTCAATGGTTCTGACTTACAAACAATCATGCGGCAGGTTGCACGTTGGTATGATGTGGAGATTGTCTACCAGGATAAAATAAATGAAAAGTTCTTTGCCGAAATGCCAAGGGACACCAGGGCTTCAGATGTATTAAAAGCCCTGGAGCTGACAGGAAAAGTGCATTTCAAAATTGAAGGAAAGAAAATTAAAGTGACAAAATAAAGCCAGAAAGGCAGCTAATGATTATAAATTATTTGCCTGGATGTATAAAAACCAAAACATAAAAAAACCGGCAGTGCGCTAACACCGCCGGCAAAATCTGATCAACAAAACATAGAGGCTTTCGCAAGTACTCTCATTCGTTAACCAAACAATGCAAATTTATGCATTTTAGGACTTTTATTGTCCCTCATGGATTAGGCTCTGCTAAGCAAAATAGGCATAAGGCAAAAATATTACAGCAGGCTATGACCTCGGCCCTGCTCGGGCAGGAAAGAAGCCATCGCCGCATTTGTAAAACAATATCACTTGCGATGAAGTTCACTGCTATTCTTCTTCTGGTGGCCAGTTTGGGTATAAGCGCAAAGGGATTTACGCAAACAATCAGCCTGTCAGAGAAGAACGTCACGCTTGACAAAGTATTTGATAGGATCAAAAAGCAGACAAATTATACGTTCGTATATACCGAGACCATGCTTCAAAAAGCTAGCCGCGTTTCCATTAATATCAGCAATGCCAGCATAGAACAGGTTTTGCAGCTATGTTTTTCCAACCAGCCCTTATCCTATACCATTTTAAACAAAATGGTCATCATCAAAGACAAACAGGAAAGCCCAAAAGAAAACGCCGCTGATGAAGCTCCGCTCCTGGACATTAGTGGCAAGGTTACGGATACCGATGGGAATCCTTTGGCAGGAGCTACGGTAAAAGTAAAAGGCACCAGTAAGGGCACTACTACAAGAACTGACGGTGTATTCATTTTGAAAGATGTAGATGGTGATGCTGTATTGGAAATAAGTTATGTTGGCTATACCGCACTTACAATTGAAGTAAACAAAAGGACCATCATCACTGCTTCCTTAAAACTAAATCCCTCTCCGCTGGATGAAATGCAGGTAATAGCTTACGGCAAAGTAAGCAAGCGACTCCAAATTGGTAATGTTAGTAGTGTAAAATCAAAGGACATCGAAAAGCAGCCGGTTCAAAACCCGTTGTTGGCCTTGCAGGGCCGGGTAACCGGCCTGGTGGTGACTCAAAATTCCGGTGTACCTGGTGGTGGGGTCACTGTACGTGTGCAGGGACAAAACAGTATATCTAATGGCAATGATCCCTTATTTGTCGTTGATGGAGTGCCCGTATCATCGCAATTGCCCCCAAGTGTAATGGGATATGTACTTGGTGAATCGGGAACTGGAGGCGCTAAGGGGAACCCACTAAATTTCATTGACATCAACAGTATAGAAAGTATAGAGGTGTTAAAGGATGCGGATGCCACCTCCATATATGGCAGCAGGGCTGCCAATGGCGCCATTCTTATTACAACAAAAAAAGGGAAAGCCGGCCGTACTTCTTTTGATGTGAAACTACAATCTGGCATCGGGAAATTGACACGGCATTTAAAAATGATGAATACAAGGCAATACCTCGATATGCGTTATGAAGCCTTGAAGAATAATGGACTTTCTATGGATCCCAACAGGGATTATGATTTAACACTGTGGGATACAACGAGGTACACAGACTGGCAAAAAGAATTATTAGGAGGTAGAGCGAAATATCATAACATCAATGCAACCCTCCAGGGTGGCACTTCCGCTATACAATACCGCATCAGTGGTAATTATAACAAAGAAACAACGGTGTTCCCGGGCAATTTTGCGGATGAAAAGGCGGCTGTAAATTTTGCCATTACCAACAAATCAACGAATGGAAAATTCAACCTGGTATTTTCAGGAAATTATCTTTACGACAAAAACAAGCTTCCCACTTTAGATCTCACACACGATGCCATCGGTTTAGCGCCCAACACACCATCTATGCTTAATCCCGATGGAACCATTAACTGGGCTCCCACTTCCAGTGGCCTATCCACTTTTACCACAAATCCCTTTGTCAAGCAACTTAGCAGCTATGAAAATAAAACAGACAACCTGATTAGCAATTTAACAGCCAGCTACTCTTT
Organism: Flavisolibacter ginsengiterrae DSM 18136; assembly: GCF_059568575.1. Taxonomy (NCBI): domain Bacteria; kingdom Pseudomonadati; phylum Bacteroidota; class Chitinophagia; order Chitinophagales; family Chitinophagaceae; genus Flavisolibacter; species Flavisolibacter ginsengiterrae. Next base: position 17,098 of record NZ_JCANTR010000034.1, on the reverse strand, counting down.
ATCAAAAGATTTATCATTTAAAACAAGTGCTGGATATAGGATATTGAGGAGTAATGAATTTATCGGTAAACCCTTATCTGTTGTTCCCCCCGAAAGCCGTTCACTTCCTCAGCAAAGATCGGCGCAATATGGAGACAGGAAACAAAGCGGGTGGAATGTCGAACCCCAAATCAATTATAATAAAACGATCAACAACCATCATTTTGATTTGCTTGCCGGTCTAACCTATAATAGCAGTGCAACAAATGCAGGATCTGTAATTGGATATGATTATTTAAGCGATGCATTATTGCAGAATAGGGCTGCAGCTGCTACGCTTCGGTCATCTGATCCGACGACGATGTCTGAATACAGGTATAATGCCTTGTTTGGCCGTTTGTCCTATAATTATTTAAACAGGTATCTCATAAATATAACCGCTAGACGGGATGGCTCATCTCGTTTTGGCAAAGAAAACAAGTTTGAAAATTTTGGTTCTATAGGCGGAGCATGGATATTTAACGAAGAAGGATTTTTAAAAGATTTTTCGAAAATCATCAGTTTTGGAAAATTGAAAATAAGTTATGGAACTACAGGCAGCGACCAGATCCCTGATTATAATTATTTAAGCTTGTACTCGCTGCAATTCTTATCAAACCTGGATTTATACCAGGGGATACGTGGCTTACAGCCATCGGGATTGCCCAACCCTCATTTGCAATGGGAAAAAACAAAAAAGTTTAACGCAGGAATAGATCTTGGTTTATTCGACAACAGAATGCTGCTGAATATGAATTATGCCGTTAACCGGTCATCCAATCAGCTGCTAAGTTATGCCTTAGCAAGTACAGCTGGATTTCAAGATATTTCAAGCAACTTCCCTGCATTAATAGAAAATAACAGTTGGGAATTTGCTTTGAATACGACGAATATTAAAGGGAAGGATTTTCAGTGGACAAGCAATTTTAATCTGACTATCCCTAAGAACCAGCTAGTAGAATTTCCCAATCTCGAATCATCTTCCTATGCTAACAGGGTTTCCATCGGACAACCTATTAATGTAAGAAGTCTTTACAAATTTGCCGGAGTTAATGCCACAACAGGACATTATCAATTCTATACAAACAATGGTCATATTACCCTCGATCCAGACGTCAATGAGGACAGAACAACATATCAGGATCCTAACCCAAAATTTTATGGTGGTTTCGAGAATACAGTCAGGTATAAGAATTTTCAATTAGATTTTCTCTTTCAATTCACGAAACAACTTGGCCCAAATATCTTGCTGAGTAATGGTACGCAAGCGCCGCCGGGATTATTTACTGCAGGTGATGCAGTTAGTAACCAACCTGTAACGGTATTAGACAGATGGCAAAAGCCCGGTGATCAAAGTTCAGTGGAAAAATTTAGCACAAGTTCAAGCCCCTCCTTCTATAATGCAATAATCCTGAGCACTGCAGCATTTACAGACGCTTCTTTTATCCGATTAAAAAATGTTTCATTCTCTTATTTGATTCCGAAAGGGCTCGGGAAACCGGCGGGCTTAAGCAGTGGCAGGATATTTTTCCAGGCACAAAATCTTTTAACTATTACAAATTATAAAGGACTGGATCCCGAAAATGCCGGTTACCCGGGGAGTATTACTTTGCCTCCATTATGCGTAATGACTTTCGGTGTCCAACTTAGTTTTTAGTGATTCAAAAACAGATAAATGAAACTTATAAGAAATTTGATATTAGTCATTTTGTTATTGCCTGGATTATCTGGCTGTAAAAAATTTGTTGAAATCGGCCCTCCTGTTACACAAGTAACCGAAGGTAATGTTTATGCCAGCGATGTAACAGCGATTGCAACGATTACAGGCATTTATTCGAATTTGAGTGCAGGAATTGTTAGTGGTAATGCTGGTTTTTCAATAAAGGGAGGCCTGGCTGCCGATGAATTCACTTTGTTTCCCGGAGTAACCAACGAACAACTGATTGCGCATTATAAAAACAATTTGTCATCAAGTGCTTCACAAAGTTTGGATGGTAGACTTTGGTCACCTTTTTATTATTATATTTTCAGGTGCAATGCGGCTATAGAAGGTTTAGAAAGTTCAAAGTCTTTAACTCCGGCAGTTCAAAAACAGCTTTTGGGTGAATCGAAATTTTTAAGGGCATTTTTTTATTTCTACCTGGTGAACTATTATGGAGATGCCTGTCTTGCTTTGGGGACAGATCCACAAGTCAATGCTTACCTAAGCCGTTCCCCCGTTAGTGCTGTTTATACCCAGTTAATCACTGATCTTAAAGAAGCGAAGCAACTTTTGAGCAGTAACTATCTTGACGGCACTTTGTTGAATACTACAGCAGACAAGGTAAGGCCCACGAAAATGGCAGCATCGGCCTTGCTTGCCAGGATTTATTTATACAATAAGGACTATGATTTGGCGAAAGCGGAAGCAACAACAGTCATATCAAGTGCTCCCAATTTGCCAAGCTTAGAAAATGCTTTTTTGAAAAATAGCACGGAAGCGATCTGGCAACTTCTTCCTGTGGTAACCGGGCACAATACAGAAGATGGCTGGACATTCATTATACCATCAACCGGACCAAGTAATACCGATGGCATTGGTAATGGTCACCCCGTTTATCTGAGCCCGCAACTACTAAACGCTTTCCAGGCAGGAGATCAAAGAAAAGTGAAGTGGGTCAATAGCATTATTCCTACAGGATCAACGACTACTTATTATTTTCCTTACAAGTATCAGAGTGCTACATCCAATGCACCAATAACCGAATATCAGATGGTGCTGAGGGTTGGTGAGCAATATTTGATCAGGGCAGAGGCCAATGCACAATTAAATCTTTTGAATGAAGCAAAAGCGGATTTGAATGTGATTAGAACGAGAGCAGGATTGCCAAACACACTGGCTAACACACAACAAGAAGTGCTGGACAGCATCTTGCAGGAGAGAAGAGTTGAGTTATTTACAGAAATGTCGCACAGGTGGTTTGATTTGAGACGTTTTGGAAAAATAGATGAAGTGATGAATGTAGTGACGCCTGCAAAAGCAAATGGAGCACCGTGGAGAACTTACCAGCAGTTATTTCCCATTCCGTTCTCCGATTTGCAAAGAAATCCAAACCTTAAGCAAAACCCTGGTTATTAAAAAAGCTGTTAGCCTTTAGCCGATAGCTGTTAGCTGAAATAGTTCTTTGATTTTGTTGGAATGTAAATTATCAGAACCAGGATTCTCAGGATTAAAAGATTGGCAGGATAATGATTGACATGATTAGAGTTGGTTGAAGATTCTTTTAAATTGGAGACTCTTCGCACCAAAGTTTATTAATAATCCTGTTTCCATTTTGTAGGCTTCAAGATAATTGCGTGCCTGTGCCAGGTGTACATCTTCGAGTTGAATGATGGCTTTGAGTTCAACCATGATCAAGTTTTCCACGAAGAAGTCTACGCGGCGGTTACCAATGTGTTGATCTCTGTAGAAAATGTCCATTGGCTTTTCCTTGTTAAAATGTAATCCGGCGTGATTCATTTCAATGGCAAGTGCCCTTTGATAGATCGCTTCTTGAAAACCGTTGCCTAATGTTTTGTGAACCTGCATAGCACAACCGATTATTTTTTCTGTAAGCTCTTTGTAGATCATCTTTTTTGTTTTATTGTTTTCAATCCTATAATCCTCTAATCCAGTGAATCCTGGTTCAGATAAAAAGGAAGACTAAAAGAATGAAGACAAAAAGAAGAAAAGAAAAATAAAGACACGGTATTTAAACATGTATACCCGATAATAAATGTGTATACACGGATATGTAATTGATAGACAAAGGATGGAATAATGAAGGATAGTGTTGCTTGATTCATTTTTTCATTTTCTCATTTTATCACAGTTCAAGACAGAAACACCATTCCAACAACCCCAAAAACAAACAACTCAAAATAAATCTTTAGCAGAGAGAATTTTTCAGAGCTCGGAAAATCCTCAATGCAATAAACGTCACAACAAACAAAGCGTTGCGTTCTTCGCGGCTCTTTGCGTTCGTTGCGACCTCAAAATCCAACTAACAAAAATTTAAACTTTTCTAAAAGAATAAACATGAAAAAAATATTCACAACCCTTGTGGTTATAGCTATTATTTTCTCCTGTAAAAAGAAAGACCATGCTGCTCCACCACCAATCGCTCCAACAGTAACGACAACAGCAGTTACTAATATTACCGTTAACAGCGCCACCGGAGGTGGAAGCATCGTTAGCGATGGCGGTGCGACAGTTACAAAAAGCGGTATTGTATGGAGCAAAACCAACAATACACCAACCCTTAAGGATAGCATTGTTGCAGGCACTGTTGCTATGGGGCCATTTACATTGAACATTACAGGACTGGATTTCAACAACACTTATTATGTTAGGGCATTTGCCATTAACAGTGCAGATACAGCGTTTGGAAACGTAGTGAGTTTTAGTACCGCTAACGATACAAATAAGGTGCGTTTTACCTACAATGGACAGGAAGTAGTTTATGGCATCATTATCAGCCCCACAACCGGGAAAAAATGGCTGGACCGCAACCTCGGGGCAATACGTGCTGCAACCGCTTTTAATGATTACCAGGCATATGGCGACTTTTTTCAGTGGGGTAGGCCGGCTGATGGACACCAGCTAATTAACTGGACTTCTTCAACTGCGGGAACTGCTGTGAATGGTATGACTAGTGTTCTGGCAACCTCTGATAATCCCGGTCATAATAATTTTATTGCCGTGGGCACAGCCTCAGGACCATCAAACGGGGACTGGCGTGACGACAATAATAACAATCGATGGATTACAACAACACAGGGACCATGTCCTGCAGGCTGGCATGTGCCAGTACTTAGCGAGTGGAGGGCCGAGATATCTAATACACAAACGTTTGGTACGGCCACATCAGGTGGTATGACGAGTCCCGCCACGGCTTATAGCATGTTGAAACTAACCAGTGCTGGATTTCGAGCAGGTATAGGTAGTTCTTCACCGGCTGCCGGACAGGTGTGGCGGCCAGGCGAAAGGGGCTATTATTGTTGTACTTTTTCATACGCAGGAAATAGTTATGGGTTGGTATTTGGAGATGGAGGTTCAGGGCCTTATGTGGACATGAATTCTGATGTCAGGTCTATGGGTTATAGTGTTCGTTGTATAAAAGATTAGCTCCCATCATTAGCAAAGCCCGATAACTGTAACAATTCCCTTTTTAAGAATTTCATATAAAAAAGCAGCTGCTTAAAAAGCAGGAGCGGCTGCTTTTTATCTTTAACTGTGATAAAATGAATGAAGACTTTGATTTAGTGCAAATGCAAATACTTCCATACTTAACAAATGCTGCCCGACGACGAGGATTAAAAAAGAAGATCAATCTATGATGGAAGCAGTACTTGAGCCAAAGCAGTATTGCCGAATAGAGATAACATCTCTATTTATTGCAACAAGCAGCGTAAAAGATGTGAACCCGTAAACGTAAAAAAATCAATATATGAACAATATCAAAAAAATTTTCTCTCTCTGTCTGCTGTTTGCTTTTGTAACGTCATATGCTCAAGAACAAAGCGCCATTAATTGGGCCAGTGGCCTTACCTGGCAACAGGTAAAAGAAAAAGCAAAAAAAGAAAACAAATATATTTTCATTGATGCATTTGCCACCTGGTGCGGTCCCTGTAAAAAAATGGACAAGGAAATCTACCCCAATGATACTATCGGCAGTTACTTCAACGAAAAGTTCATATCCATCAAAGTGCAGATGGATCAAACGGAAAAAGACAATGCATTTGTCAAAAGCTGGTATGAGGATGCCGAAGCAATTAATAAGCAATACCGTGTGCAGGGTTATCCAACGTTGATATTTTTATCACCGGAAGGCACATTGATTAACCAGGTGTTGGGTTATCAGTCAGTGAACGATTTAATAGCTGCGGCACAAACGGCAACAAGACCAGGACAGGTATATATAAATCCATTTGCTGAATATGACAGTCTGGTTACAGAATATAAAAAAGGCAATAAGAATTATAACCGAATGCCTTATATGATCAGGACAGCTTATAATGTTAAAGAAGATGATTTTGGACGGCAATTATTGAATGAACATAACGCTTATGTAGCAACGCTTTCAAAGGAAGAGAGATATACTAAAGAAAATATTCAGTTCTGGTCTGGCTTTACACTGAGTACAAAAAAAAGAATTTTCAAATTCTTTTACAGTGATCGTGACTTTATTGATAAAGTAATGAACCAAAAAGGATATGCTGTCAGTATGGTAGATAAAACAATCCAAATTGAGATTGTAGATTCTTTTTTTAAGACTCAGCCTGGCGGCGCTATAATGAGTTCCGATCCTGTGAATTCATTATTCATGACAATTGATGAAAAAGCAGATAAAACAGAAGCAAACTGGAACACACTTTACAAAATGCTAAGGCAAAAATTTCGTGTTGAGGATTCAAAGAGGAATTTATTTACCGCAAAAATAACCTGGTATCAAAAGCATAATAACTATGTTTCATTCCTGAAAAGCTACGAGGCAAAGTTGAAGGAATTTCCGCCTGATTTGTCAGACCCATGGGCAAGGGAATCTATTAACAGGTGTTCATTTGATATCGTCTTTATGAAAATTACCGATGTTAGGAAATTGCTTCAATACAGCGACTTGATGAAGAAGTGCCTTGAAGTAGAGGAGAAAGAGAATAATCTCAACACGAATCATTTAGACACTTATGCCAATCTTTTATATAAAGCTGGAAGGTGGGCTGATGCTATACGATGGGAGGAGAAAGCTGTTGAATATGAGAGATCTCATAATAAAATCAATACAGATTTCTTATCGGGGATAATAGCCCAGATGAGAGACAAGCAGCCTACTAATATAGACAGAGCCACTATTTGGGAAGGCATTTCATGGGTGAATTGGAAAGGTGCTTCATTCCCTAAAGTAATTTATGTACAGGATCAAAATAAAAAACCAATACTACATGCTGCGATTACACTTAAACGTAGCAGTGAATCAAAATTGACTGAAAATCAGTACAAGCATTATGGTTATACAGTTTTTGAAAACGCATGTGTTGGAGACGAAATATCAATTACCAAAGAGGGATATTCAAAAGGGGAAGCTACAGTGGGTAAAAATCCCTCGGCAATTGTTGTTACACTCAAAAAAAATAATTCTAACTGAATCTGAAATCTTTTTGCGATGAAGAATTTAATAAAAATTTCTACTGTTTCTTTTTTAATGTTATTTAACCAGGGACTTGAGGCCCAACAAACCGATGGACCGCCAGCATCATCCCTTCTTTCTGCTTTGCCCATCCGCAATGTTGGACCCATGACAAAAAATGGAATCCGGTTTGATGCACTGGCTGTATATGAACCAAACTCCAGGATTTTTTATTGTGGCTCTGCCAATGGAGGAGTACTCAAAACAACCGACGGAGGCATTACCTCAAAATTTGTCTTTGATAAAGAAGGTTCTGCCAGTATTGGGGCTGTTACCGTAAGTCAAAAAGATCCGAACCTGGTCTGGGTTGGTACCGGTGACAGGTGGCAACGCAACAGCGTTGGCATGGGTGATGGTGTTTACAAGAGTACAGACGGAGGAAAAACCTGGGCCTGCTTGGGGCTTAAAGAGAGCATAAGCATTGGCAGAATCGCAATTCATCCAAAGGATAATAATATTGTTTTGGTGGCTGTTCTCGGCAGCCCCTGGGGATATGGGCCTGATAGAGGCATTTACAAAACGAGGGATGGAGGAAAGACCTGGAAGAAAGTATTATATGTGAATGAAAAGACGGCAGGAGCTGATGTAATGATTGATCCGGAGAATCCTAATAATGTTTTAGCTTCCATGGACGATCACATTCATAGGCCATGGGGTTATTTCCCAACAGGTCCTGGCAGCGGAATTTTTAAAAGCACTGATGGAGGAGAAACCTGGCACCGTGTAACAAAAGGTCTTCCTAAAAATGATATGGGGAGAATTGCTTTTGATTATTTCAGACCTAATCCAAAAGAAGTAGTCGCTGCCATCGAAGCTGCATATCCTGCTACAGGTATTTATCGAAGTCATGATGGAGGAGAAACGTGGATTGAAATGCCTGCCGTTCATTACGACTACAATGGCAATAAAATGGACAATAAAGGCCAGGATTATTGGTACAGGCCACATTACAACCAGGTTGTAAGATTTTCTACGAAAGATCTCAATACTATTTATCACGGTAATGCAATGCATTATTCAAAAGACGGAGGAAAGACATGGAAGGGTACTACCGGAGATGAACATGAGTTGTGGATCGATCCTAAGAACGCTGATCATTGGATTGTATTAGGAGACCAGGATGTGCAGCAAAGCTGGAATGGTGAAATTTGGAATAAAGAAAATGGTACAACCCGGCTCAAAAAGCCATCCTCCCTTTTTCAAACCTATGGTTGTGGTTATGATATGCGGAAACTTTATTGGGTGATGGGCAGTGCCCAGGATTGCGGAGGAGGGATTCTTATGCCAACACAAGCAGCAGGTGGTAATATTTGGGAGGATGACGACTTGCTCCAGGTATCTGGTCAAGAGTCGGGTGGCACAATGGCTGACCCGAAAGATTGGACGATCATCTATTCAAGAGATATAGCAATGTTAGCAAGAACTGATCTAAAAACCGGTCAATGCATAAGACCATACAGGGAAGTGTTTTCCTATTCGAGTTTGCTACCCTATTTCGGCTACGAACAATATAAGAAACAGGAGATGAAAATAAGGCCATCGCCCAGGGAAGCTTTTGGTTTTGAAATCTCCTCCTGGAACTCTCAAACTGTCTATTTCGGAACAAATTATTTATTCAGGAGCACGGACGGAGGCAGAAACTGGAATACTATCAGTGGAGATCTTAGTCATAATAATCCAAAATGGCAAGTACCTGATGGCAGCGTTTACATAAACAGTGGCGTCACAAGCTATCAAAGCATATCCAGTATTTCTGAATCCCCGTTAAAGCAGGGAATGATTTGGGTGGGTACTGATTGTGGCTATGTGCAAATGACCATGGATGAAGGAGCGCATTGGATAAACCTCACCAAAAATATTCCTGGTCTTCCGGATAGCTCCTGGGTGTCGAAAATATATGCTTCTCACCATAAGGAAGGAAGAGCTTATGTTACATTTGACAATCATCGCAATTTTGATCTCAAGCCTTATGTTTATGTTACCGAAGATTACGGTAAGACCTGGACAAAGATCAACGGTAATTTGCCCGAAAGGGAACCGGTTCGGGTGATACAGGAAGGATTAAAGAATCCGGACCTGCTTTTTTTAGGGACTGAATTCGGCCTATGGGTGTCTATAGATCGAGGAGTCAATTGGACTCCTTATGAGCATTATGCTGTTGGTAACAGAGATAATGCAGGAAACATAAAGAGAGATTCGGGTTATTTTCCTAAAGTAGCTGTATATGATCTTAAAATACATCCAAGGGAACTTGATCTTATTGTTGGATCCCATGGTAGAGGAATCTGGATATTACCTGTAAGGGCATTGGAAGAGCTGACATTGGAAAACCGATCAAAAGACGTTTATTTCACCAGGCCCGGAAATATTTATCTTTTTCCCTTTATACAGAAACCCGCTAAGCAATTTGGCAGAGATTCTTATAGTTACGTTAATAATACGCAACCCGGAACGACCATTAGTTATTATTTGAAAAAGGATGCGTTACGCAACGAAGCCGATATCAAAATTACGAGTGCTTCAGGCGACACAGTGTATAATCAGCCGTCATATATGGCCTTAAAGGGAACAGCAAAAGCCGGATTAAATTCACTTATTATGGGACCAATTATCACGAGATCAATTGCTAAAACACCCGGAGATTATAGAGTTGTACTTACCATCGATGGAAAAGAATACTACCAGACGTTGCATGTTGAAGATGCAACCAATGAAGTGTTGGCTGGAGTTGCAGTGGCAAAGAAATTTAAAGAGAAGTCGGATATGGCAGCGAAGAAAAAGAAGAAGGATAAAAATGAGAGTAATGTTGCAGATTAAAATATAGCCATGGCAACGCTAACGAAAGCAAATGAATTTATATGAGGAAAGTAATCATCATCTTGTGTTTTCTAATCAATAAAGCAAATGCACAGACGTTATTCCCTACAAAACCATCCACGGATAAAAAAGGCTATGTATTGGTGATACATGGTGGTGCCGGTGATATGCAGAGAGGCATGGTACCAGCATCAGTTGAGAAAATCTACCTGGACGCCTTAAATTCTGCTCTTGATACAGGGCAATTGATTTTATCAAATGGTGGAACAGCATTAGATGCAGTCGAAAGAGTTATAAAAGTTTTAGAAGACAACCCGCTGTTTAATGCAGGGAAAGGATCGGTGTTCAATAGTGATGGAAAATGTGAAATGGATGCTGCTATAATGAATGGTCAAAATTTAGCTGCAGGTTCAGTGGCAGGAGTTACAACCATTAAAAATCCCATTTCTGCCGCCCGGGCTGTAATGGAGAAAAGTCACCACGTAATGATGACTGGAAAAGGTGCGGAAAAATTTGCAGGACTCAGCAGATTAACCATTGTTCCTGAATCCTATTTTTTTACAGAGAACAGTTTACAAGATTGGTTGCAGACAAGAAGGATGGATTCACTTAAGGAGGTTACCAAGGATACGGCATACAAAAAAAGTACTTCGCTGAATGCCTCTTATTCCTCTTTACTAGGTACAGAAAAATATGGGACTGTAGGTGCGGTGGCACTTGATATGTATGGTAACCTGGCTGCAGCAACCAGCACTGGCGGAATGACCAATAAGAAATATGGCCGTGTTGGAGACTCCCCAATAATTGGTGCAGGCACCTATGCTAACAACAAAACGGCCGCAATCAGCTGTACCGGACACGGTGAGTATTTTATTCGCCTGGTAATGGCGAAAACGATCAGTGATATGATGGAATTCGGAAACTACTCACTTAGCAAAGCATCAGAAGAGATGATCATGAACAGACTACCTGCATTAAGTGGAAGCGGAGGTATAATTGCTGTAGATAAAGAAGGAAATATTGCAATGCCTTTTTGTACCAGTGGAATGTTTCGTGGGTTTGTAAAGAGTAACGGAGAAAGACAAGTTAAACTATACAAAGATTAGAACAGAGAAGAGATTCAAAAAATCGTAATGAAGCGAAAGAAACACTACGAACCAAATGTCTTAAATACTCCGATCATCATGCTTGCGTTGAGTGATGAATTTAAGCGGGCTACAGAAAAGAAGGGTTTGAAAACTGAAAAGCGAAAAAAATGAAAATAGTAACGTTAGCATTAGCACTGTTGATTACAGTTAGTATCTATGGCCAGGCAGATTTTAGCGACACATGGAAATTTAATGCGGAGAAATCGCAGTATAATAATACACCGGGAGCGGAGGCATCACAATGCATTAAATTGGTTGTAGAGCAAAAAGAAGGTACTATAACGTATCAGCGAAATGATCGTCCGAAAGAAACCCTGAAGATTGACAGCAGTTATGCTATCGAGGTCAATACGCTTGGTTTTGAGGACAGCAAGACAAAAGTCTCTATGAGATTAGCCGCAGATAAAAAAGGTCTCGTTGAAACAAGAGCCTATACCTACCCCGAAACCGAAACTGCAGTAGTAGCATCAAAGAAAACAAGAATCTGGACCTTATCTCCAGATAAGAAAATCCTTACCATCACAGATCACATAGAAGCAAGCAACGGCGATAATTATCTGATGATCCTCGTATATGATCGGCAGTAGGATAGTGGAAAGAAGTGCATATTTAAACCTATGTGCTTCTCCCATGTCCCTCCCGTCCCCCTTGTCCCCGTCATAGCATTGCTGGCTTAAAAAGCCGTCATTGCCAGGAGCTATTATTTACACTCATTGCGGGCCACAAACTTACCCGTCATTGCGCGGAGCTAGAAAAACCATTCGGTGAAGGTTATGCTTATGCGACAAAGCAATCTCCGTCTACGAAGCAAAAACCTAAACCATAAAATATTAAATCATCAAAGACAATGACAATACTAAAACTCTCTGAATCATAAGTCTGGTCCAGCGCCTCATTGCGGGAATTCGATTCCTCCGCCGCCTGTCGTTACCGTACCCTCCGCAATTCAGCGCCTTCAGCCTCTCCGCATATCACGTCTTCGATTTAATACCCGTAACAATTGGAAGGAAGTTACCACTGTAAATGAAAGATTGTAATCATAATGACTTAAGCAACCAGTAGTTAAGACCGTTGTGCGCTGGCCCCCTTGCGCTTGCAGAGCATTTGCGCAAGGTGCTCTTTTTGCCTGCCCCGACGAGCGCAGCGGAACTCGGGGGTTCCTTTTGGGGCAATGCCAAAAGGAATAATAAAACCTTGCCGAAGGCAACAAAATTATCCCTCCATGGGTCTCCCTCTACAAAGCCTTATTTGTGCCTATGTGTTTACCTATGTGCCCTATGTGGTGAAAATTAAATGGTGAGCCTGCGAACCACCTATTTCATCCTAAAAAATGTCTCTTATCAAAAGGCATCTACAATCTAAGCAACTACAAACTAGAAACTAAAAATTCTCTATGTGGTAAAAAATCCTTCCCGTAACTGTAGTATCTGAATTTACATGAATAAAGGGTAAATGATTACCACCCCACTGATTAATACACATTCCCCCAATTTAACTTTCCCCTATAATCCCCCCTATAGTACTTCAAAGCTATCTCCCCGTCTTTCTTTTTAAACTTGTTTTGTCAAGAAAATACTATTCGAAGCCATCCTGTTTGCGGTTTGCCGGTGCATTAACGATAATCCTGTGTAGCTTTATGGCAAACGCCCAGGATGGCTCAGTAGAAGGAAAAGTACTGGCGGATCAAAAAGCCTTGAAAGGTGCAACAGTGGCAGTTTCCCGCTTGAACGATACCACTAAACTAAAGCAGGTACTGACTAACGGGGAGGGTAGATTTGTAATGGCGGAACTACCTTTGAAAGACAGCCTGAAGATTGTAATATCCTTTGTTGGCTATACTTCTTTCAGGGGCCTGTTGGTCCTGGAAGAATCTCATTTTGCCATGGCCCCAATTGAATTGCAGCCACAGCCTTCCAATATGGATACAATCATAGTGACATCCCAAAAGCTCGTGGTGGTGAAAGGAGATACCATTGAATTCAATGCATCACGCATAAAAACCCCACCCAACAGCGTTGCGGCAGACCTGGTACGCAGAATCCCGGGAATGGACCTGGACAGGAATGGCAGGATCACTTACAATGGTCGGCCGGTCACGAAGATCCTTGTAGATGGCAGGGCCTATTTTGGAGAGGATGGAGCTATAGCCCTGGCCAACCTTCCGGCCGATATGATCGAGAAGGTCCAGCTCTCAGGCGATTCCCTGCGAAGAGTAAAAGAAAGATTACCCGAAGATGATAAATCAGTCCTGAATTTTAAGCTGAAGCCGGGAAAGAAAGTAATTGTAAAGGGCATTGTTGCCGGCGGGTCGCATGAGCGATATGACGGATCGGTATTTGGTTCGCAGATTGAGGACAGGGAGCGCATTTCGGTTACAGGTGGACGAAACAATATCAATAAAACGAACTATAATGGAGAGACCAGCCTGCAGGTATTTACCAGTGGCTCCGGCATTACCAAAACCACCATTGGTGCCGTTGATTATGGCAATACTTTAAAATCGGGCAACAGCCTCTATGCTTCCTACAATTTTGACCTGCCTACCACTTTTATGGAAACAGTCAAACTAAAAAGGCAGGACGTATTGCCTGCCTCTACCCTGATCACACAAGCCATGCAGGCTTCAAAAAATACAAGCAGTAATCACGGTTTACGATACGGGTACGAGCTAAAAGGCAGGAAAACCCGCATGTATTTTTCGGGCAATACTAATTATAGCAGTATCGATAATGTCAACATCAATACATCTGCCACAACAAATGGCCAGGGTGCGCCCTTAAATACCTTGGATAATTCCTTCAGATCTTCAGGCCAGAATTTCGGAACCAGGTTGAGTATAGACTGGAGCAGGAGCTTTAGTAAAAAAGGTCGTGTATTGGGATGGAATGCCTCTTACAACTACAGCAGTCGGGTAGGGAAGGACCAGAATAATGCAATGATGGCTTTTTACCAAAATGGTGTAATTGATTCATTGAGTAATCTGCACCAGGAGGTTAATAATGACAGCAAATCCCATGCAGCTTCGCTCAGCGCAAACTTTACAGAACCATTTGGTGAAAACTTCAACCTGAACCTGAATAGTTATCTGAGTTATAGCTGGAGCTATTCCGATAAACTCACCTGGGCCCTTGACAGCTTAGGGAAAAAACAGTTTGTTGATTCTTTGTACAGCAATTTTACCAGGAGCACTTCGGTGTCTACCGGTAACCAGGTCATGGTGGGGTATCACGATAAATACTGGAATGTGAACACCGGTTTTGTTCTTTTGCACAACAATATGCTGCAAAAGGATAGGGGCAGGAAAAGAGACATTGAGCAAAAAGGCTATAACCCCTCATTAAATCTGAATGCATCTTATAATACAAAGAAAAGCAGCTGGAACCTTAACTCGTCGGCTAACTACCAGCTTCCCTCCATTGAGCAATTGCAGCCCGTGCAGGATGCGACAAACCCTTTACAGGTCTTCATTGGCAACCCCAACCTGAAATCGCAGGTGAATTATTCGGCTTCGCTAAACTGGAGCAACAAGCAGCCGCAGAACAATGGGAAGCCGGCCATTATCATTAGCAACGCGGGAGGATACCTGAATGTACCAAAGGACAGAATCACCAATTCTGTCCACTATGACACCTTGGGAAAGCAGGAAACGACTTACAGGAATGTCAACGGAATTTTTGATTGTGGGTTAAACGCAAATGTTTCCTTGCAGAGAAAATGGGGAAAGGATTATTTCAACATTGGCCTGGGTCCGAGGGTAAATTTTAGGAAGGACCGCACATTTTTAAACGGGGAGTTGTATGATAACAACAACCTGGCATTGAGTGCAGGAATAAGTACCAGTTATAACAGGGCAGAAAAGATTTATCTCTCTTTGAACTATAGTCCTTATTACCAAAAGCTACGGTATGAACAGAATGCATCTCAGAACCAGGCGTATACCATGCACCATATAAATTTTGATGCTGATTTGTATTTATTTACAAGGCTGAAGTTGAAACAGTCAGTGAGCTATACGTATAACAATAGTTTGAATGCCGGGTTTAACAAAAACTCCACGCTTTGGAATGCCAGCGCTTCGCTGGTATGTTTAAAGAGCAGGAAGATTGAGGTCCTCGCAGCCGCATTTGATTTACTCAGGCAATTCAATAATCTATCCCGCACCGTCGTCGCCAATTACATCGAAGATACCCAGAGCAACAACTTACAGCGGTATTTTATGGTAGGATTCAAGTACTCCTTTTCCAAAATCTTTTAAATATTTTCCGAAAAACCTTGCAGCACCCGGCCTTATACTTAACGTCATTGCGAGAAGCCACTAAATGGATTCGGCCAGAAGTCCGCCTATGCGCCGAAGCAATCCCCGTCTACGAAGCTTTCTATGCGTCTATGTGGTAAATATCAATCCCGTCATTGCGTGAAGCTGGAAAAACCTTCCGGTTAGCAGTACGTTCATGCGAAGACCTGTCCCGATTATTTCGGGACGAAACTATTTCATCGAGACCAAAATAAAATAAAAGCCTTCTCGATAATCTCCGTCTACGAAGCAAAAACATTAAAACCATAATATTAATTCACCCAAGGTTAAGACAATGCAAAAACACATCGAACTAAAGACTCGTCCAGCGCCTCATTGCGGAAATTCGATTCCTCTGTCGCCTGTCGTTACCGTGCCCTCCGCAATTCAGCGCCTTCAGCCTCTGCGCATATCACGTGTTCGAAATAAAACCTGTTACAATCAGTAGGAAATTGCCACTGTCAATGAAAAACTGTAATCATAATGATAAAAGCACTCTGTAGTAAAGATCGTTGTGCGCTGGCCTCCTTGCGCACGCGGAGCATTTGCGCAAGGTGCTCTTTTTGGTTACTTTTTGAGCAAGCAAAAAGTGACAAATAAATACCTTGCCGAAGGCAACAAAATCATCCATAATAATCTCCCTCTACGAAGCCGTAATTTTACCCCATGATTACCCCAATTATATTTTAAGTAACATCCCTTGATTTATGCAAAAAATATTTCCAATCGTAATCTGTGTTTTCGCTGTCAGCTGCATGGCAAATAACAAAAAACAGGAGGCTCATGCAATTTATGACGAAGCATCCCTCAAAACATTTGTACTAACCACCCTCGCAACAAACGAAGCCACAACCTCCAGACAATTAGATTCCATACTAACCAATGCATCCCAGGACAGCGCAGTATTTCGAAGAACCATCACATATTTAGAAACCCCATTCTCCAATCCCAATTCCTCCTACCGCAATCAAAACCTGAATTCAAAACTTTTGCAGTCGCAGATAAAATCAAAATGGTATGGAAGTTTTGAGAAAGAAGTCGCCGCAGGAAAATTAAAATTGTTACACCAAAACAATGTCGGTGGCTCAGCAAATGATTTTACCTATAGCACCAGGTCCGGCAATAAAAAAAGGATGTACGATACCAAATCACCTTACACCTTGCTTTACTTTTATAATCCCGAATGCCCTGCCTGCAAGGAAATGATAACCGCGATGGAGTCATCATCAATCATCAACAACAAAATCAAAACCAAAGACCTTTCTTTGCTCGCCATCTACATAGATAAGGACCCAAAGATCTGGCTCAACCATCTGCGTGAAATGCCTTCCACCTGGCTCCATGGGAGAGACGATAACGAGTATTTATATAAGAACAATATCTACGATCTCCATGCCATCCCAACCCTCTACCTCGTAGATTCCACCAAAACCGTCCTCCTGAAAGACATCACCAACCTTTCCATTCTGGAACAAGCGCTCACCAAATAATGATAAATTTTATTGCAATACCCCTCAACTCCCGTCATCCTATGTTTGTTAGAGAGAATTGATGTGAGGAACTTTGTAGTGTTAACCTTATTTCAAACAGAAGAGGAAGGAGGAATCAGATTAAGT
>NZ_JCANTR010000033.1:0-24533 GCF_059568575.1 Flavisolibacter ginsengiterrae DSM 18136 | reverse complement strand
GATACGCTTTTCCAATTCCCGGCTTTTGTAACTTTCACTTTGCATTTCAACAACAATCCTTTTAGATGTTTGCAAATGTCTGGAATACTTATTAAGCCACTGATAAATAGCCTGAAAGCTGACAGAATATTCCCTGGATGCTGCCAAAACCGAGACTTTACCCGATTCAATATCTTTAACAACCTTCTTTTTTAAAGCTTCACTAAATACCCGTGAAGCGCGTAAACTTGTCTTTTGATTCATGATTGACCATTTAATTTTTTGGTCAACCTATTTCAGGCTTATACAATTCTTCCGCCTTCAACCCAAGAAAAGACCGCTACAAACAATGCCTCTCCGACCTAACCCCCTTCATCATTCGATATTCCTTGTTCATCTGTTCGATATTCCCATCCTTCTCCCTATCTACAGTATAGCAATGCCCTACCTGCAGTATAGCTGCGGTATAGATACTGCGTGATCATCACGCAGTATCTATACCGCAGGTAGGGGGTTGATAGGTACTAGATAGGGTGAAGCTATATGGCAGGTAGCATTAAGATAAAGCCAGTAAAAATCAAAACCTGCTACTAGGTCTGCAGATATTAAAGAGAAATGTTTTTGGATCTGAACTTATTTAGGGGCTTTTTTATAGAGGTAATAGGCCACAAAAGAAAATACAACATTGGGAATCCAGGCTGCTAATAACGGTGGAAGATCCCCTTTTACGGAGAAAGTGGTTGAAAATCTGTCGGATACGATGAAAATTGCTGCTATGACAATACCAATAGCCATATGAAGACCACTGCCACCCCTGGTTTTACGGCCGGCGATCGTTGCTCCTATAAGTGTAAGTAATAGCACTGTAAAAGGTGTAGCGGTACGGCGATATAATTCCACCTTTAATGGATTAAGACCCTCTGAAGCCCTGGTTTCTTCCGTATGAATATAACTGGCAAGTTCCGGAGTTGTCAGGTTGTCTTTTAAATAATTATCCATTTTCAGCTCTTTAGGCTGCAGCTTCAGGTCGATATTCATTGTGGGAATATTCCTGATGGATTCACCAAGACTATCCAGGTTGCGTTCTACTACCGACACCAACTTCCAGTTATGTTTAGCAGTATCCCATTCCAGCCTCTGAGCCCTTAAATTGTAGAACATCTTATTGTTCCTGACCTTATTAATGAAAATACCTGCTGCTGTTTTGGATGAAGTATCATAGTTTTTAATACCCACATAGGTCACCGAATCTATGCGGCGGTAAATGGAACTGCTGCTAAAATTGGGATTAGGACCGCTGTTGTCAATATAAGTGGTCTGAAACCGGCTCCTAATCTCATTTGCCCTTGGGAGAACGTAGCGGGCAGCGAAAAACAAACCAATGGCAAAGAATAGTCCGCCAATGAAGTAAGGTCTTAGCCACCTGTTGTAGGTAGTACCGCTGGCCAGGATGGCTATCACCTCGGATTTCAAAGCCATTTTGCTGGTAAAATAGATCACAGCAATAAATACAAATAGGGGATAAAGCATTCCCCAGATAAATGGTATAAAGCCTATATAATAATTATAAAAGATCTCTTTGCTGCTCAAACCAGACTTTACAAAATCATCCGTTTTTTCGCTGATATCAATAGCCACAGCCAATGTGGTCATGATCAACATGCAGAAAAAGAATGTTACAATGAACTTTCGAAGTATGTACCAGTCGATCTTGGTAAGCATGGAAGCGAAGTAAATATATAATTGGAAGAATAGGTGAAAAGAAATGATAAGTTTTACATGGTTCCAAAAATTAAGAAGCATCGCAATTGTTTAATTCTCAGCTTTTTTTGTTGCAACAACCTCATTCTATAACTTTAGGGGCCTAACGATTAACCTACACAAACAAGAAAAAATGTAAAAATGGTTGTTATAAAAGACAGGTTTAAAGAAAAAGCGGATGTGCTTGCAACGGAAATCAAAGATTTATTAAAGGAGCATGGTTCAAAGGTGATCGGCGAAGTGCAATTGGCGCAGATCTACCAGGGTATGCGTGGTATAACCGGACTAGTGACTGAAACCTCGCTACTGGATGCCCAGGACGGAATTCGCTTCAGGGGGTATTCCATTCCTGAATTACAGGAAAAGCTTCCTAAAGCAGATGGAGGCTCAGAACCTTTGCCTGAAGGCTTGTTTCACCTGATGCTGGTAGGAGAGTTGCCCACCAATGAGGATGTACAGCACGTAACTTCCGTTTGGCAACGCAGAAGTCATGTACCTAATCATGTTTTTGCCACAATAGAAGCATTACCCGTTACAGCCCATCCTATGACCCAGTTTGTAGTAGCCATCATGGCATTACAAACGGAAAGCCAGTTCGCAAAGCGCTATGCTTCCGGAATGAACAAGAAGGAATATTGGGATGCTGTATTTGATGATTCAATGGACCTAATAGCCAGGTTGCCAAGGGTAGCTGCCTATATTTATCGCAGGAAGTATAAGAATGGAGATCATATACAGCCTAATGGCTTATTGGATTGGGCAGGAAATTTTGCCCATATGATGGGATACCAGGATGAAAGCTTTAAGGAATTAATGCGTTTATATATGACCATCCATGCAGACCATGAGGGTGGTAACGTTTCGGCGCATACGACGCACCTTGTGGGCTCGGCTCTCAGCGATCCCTATTTAAGTTATGCGGCGGGTATGAATGGCCTGGCAGGACCTTTACATGGGTTAGCCAACCAGGAAGTGATCAAATGGATATTTGAACTAAGGGAAGATCTGAATACAGATTTGCCAAGTAAGGAACAGATCTCGGAGTATGTTAAAAAGACACTGAGTGAAGGAAAAGTAGTACCTGGATATGGTCACGCAGTTTTGAGAAAAACGGACCCCCGCTTTACGGCTCAAATGGAATTTGGCAAAAAGCATATGCCTGATGACCCACTTGTGCAAACCGTTTGGAATATTTATGAAACAGTTCCGCCCATCCTCCAGTCTTTAGGGAAGATTAAAAATCCATGGCCAAATGTGGATGCTCACAGTGGGGCTTTACTGGTACATTTCGGAATGGTGGAATATGAATTCTATACTGTTTTATTTGCCGTGAGCAGGGCACTGGGTGTATTGGCAAGTCTTTGCTGGGACCGTGCATTGGGATTCCCACTCGAAAGACCAAAATCAGTTAGTACACGACTGGTTAAAAAATGGCTGAAAGGTGAAGATGAAATCTGGGGTGATTAATGCTCCTCAATGATATGTGCTAAAGCCTTCAATGCAAATTGAGGGCTTTATATTTTAATACAGACCTATGTATCCATTTTACAGGAATATACATCTGTATATATCCGTTATTTAAAAGAAATTATCCAATGATTTCAGACTGATTGGCTTTTCCCAAATGGTCAATTTGGCTCCATCCAGTTCTGTAGGCATTGTAGGACGAAAAGCGCTGATCAAATGAAATTGAATATCCGGGAATTTTTTAAAAAGGTCAGGAAGCTTATCCCAGCCCAATCCATCGGGGAGGTTATAATCAATAAAAAGGTAATCGGGAATGATCTCATTTAACCTTGAAATACCATCTGCAAGGGTGTGAGCTATATAGACTTCATAATTCTTTCGTAAAAAATAGGTCTTCATGAGCAGACACAAGTCTACCTCATCGTCAATAATTAATACTTTTTTCCTCGTTATCATAGCTCTTCTAATGTCTTAGTTCCTAAATTATCATACCAGTAAAAAACGGGGCAAAACTGATTATATCCCATAAAATTATGGGATTGATGTATATGATACACATTCTCTATTAATAATTATTGTCAAACATAAAAAGAGGAGTTTGGTATGATTATTTAAACATTACCAACAAATATTACTCATCTTTAAATAGTTATCATTATGACAACGAAATCAAAAATCATCCTGGGATTAGTAGGAGCTGCAGCAGCAGGTGTAGTGGTAGGATTGCTTTTGGCTCCTGACAAAGGAACTGAGATAAGATCTAAGATATCGCAAAAAGCAGGCGATTGGACCAGTCATTTATCCGATCTTTTTGCCAGCGCCAAAGACGAAGTTGGTAATATGGCAAGGAAAGGTTCGAAAGCTGCAGCTGATGCGGGAAATAAATTCAACAATGTAACTGAGAACTTCAGTTAATATTGAAACAGGTGCAGGTCATTATTGGCCTGCACTTTCTTTTACCTGTAATATCATGGGCATGGAAGACTTTGCAACTCAAAACGGAACGACTACAAAAGAAGATCTTAAAACAAAAGCAACCCATCTCAAGGACCATGCAACTGAATATGTAAAGACATATGCGAAGCTGGCCAAAGCAAAGGCCACCATTGGCGCATCCAATGCTGCTTCCGGAATTGTCATTGGTGTTTCTGCAGTTCTATTTACTTTTTTCTTTTTAATATTTGCTTTTACAGGTATTGCCTGGTGGTTGGGTTCCTTATTAAATAGTCCCGCTGCAGGATTTTTCTGTGTGGCTGGTTTCTTCCTGCTGTTCATTATATTAATATTTGCCCTTCGCAAGAAAGTTATTGTTCCAATGATCAGGAATACCATTATCAGCAAGGTTTATGAAAAAGATTAAAACATACGAGGATCTTTTGCAGGAAGAACAAAGGCTGTTGCTACAGTTAAAAGCTTCAGAGTTGTTGATCCGTGATGATATTGCCGGTGTGAAGGAAGGGCTAAAGCCTATTGGTAGGGTGATGAAAACAATCAGTAAGTTTACAACCCGCGACCGCACCGGTGCTTTCGCCAACTTTGGATTGGATTTCAGTGTAGACCTCCTGGTAAGAAGAGTGTTATTGGCAAGAGCAGGCTGGTTTACCAAGATCCTGATCCCTTACGTTATCAAAAATTATTCATCGCATTTCATTACGGAGCAACAAAAGGCCAAATTGATGCAAAAGGTTAGCTCCATCCTTTCAAAGTTTCGCCCGAAAGCCGATACGGCTCAAACAGCTGAAGCCGGTAATTAAGTTTTAAATATATCAGTCTGATATGTTAAACTACCTGGAAAATAAGGAGATACTATTTTAATGGTAAAACAGGTACAATTTTTAGTTACTTATTATTCAATTAATTATTTCGGTATGGACAGGAATGACAATGAAATAAGAACAGAAAAGCTTCAGGATACCAATGAAGGTTTTCCTGACATGACCCCAAGAAGAATCGGGGGAGATGATAGTCTTTCAGAAACTTCTCCCATTGATAGCCGTGCTGATGAAAAAGTTCTGACTAATAGAAATCGCAATAATAATTCAAATAATAACGAAACTGTGAGGCAGGGAAATGATGATAAAAATCAGTCAGGTACAGATGATCAGATGATTGAAAGGTAGTAGCCCGGAATTGGAAATGCCTGGAAGGTGTTTATAAGTTAGGTGGATGGATAATGATTTTCCAGGGATATCATTTCACATTTTTTGTCATCAGAGGGTTAGGTTTGCAAGTGGCCTCCGTTCAATCGGTGGCCACTTCTTTTTTAATGATACAGGTCTGCCTTACATAAAAAAGGCGCAGTATTACTGCGCCTCGATCATCAAATACAATTAAGTTAATCAACTCTTCTGAAACCGCCTGCTATTAATGAAAGTACAAACAGTACAAGGAAAATATAGAAAAGGATCTTTGCTATTGAGGCTGCACCAGCAGCGATTCCACCAAATCCGAATATCGCGGCAATAATGGCGATAACTAAAAAGATAATTGTCCAGCGTAGCATAAGTTATAGTTTTTGTATGGTTAATAAATCTTCACTTCTATCAATTAAAGAATTGTACCATAAAGCTGTTAAACCGGAAAACTCTTATAAATAATTGGGTAAAGGTTTTTGAGGAATATGTTCCACTAAGGGCAAAAATGAAGGGTTGAAGGCTGTAATTATAAAGGGGAATTTTTATGGTACATTTTTTATTCCTGATATAGGAGTCTGAAGATATAATTAATGCAAAGCACTATGAATTTTAGAAATTCCTCATCTGTTCAGCCTTTGAATGCGGGCAAACCTACTATGCCTTTAGGAAGACAACCTATAGTAGAGAGGAAAATTTCTGATCCTTCGTCTTCCCCAAAATGTGAACGTTATCCAATTCCATCTTTTTTTGAATATAGAGCCAAACCCAGGGATACTGAATTTTTATAAACATTGTTCACCCTTAATCATATAAGCGCAACCCTAAAAGGTTGCGTTTTTTTTATGCGGGCTCTGCTGTAATATTAAATGCAATGGCTGAGCTGGGGAAAAAACACCCCAAAATGGTGGATCTGATTGGCAATATCGTCAGATTATTATGCTATCCCTTCAATCCTTTACGCACTTAAATAACTGAATATCAATATTGTTTAACTCTTTTTCCCCAACATAAATTTTGGTGTTAGAGTTGTCTTATAAAGTATAAGCCAAAATAAGCACCATGATCAATCAGCACTTAGGTCAGAAGCAGAGATTAAAGATTTTGCCCCAACAGATCCAGTTACTGAACTTTTTCCACCTGAATACACTGGAATTAGAACAAAGGATACAGCAAGAGATAGAAGACAATCCATTATTGGAAGATCAGAAAAATGAGTTTGAACCTGTGGTTGATAAATTCAACAAGGATTCAGTTCAGGACTACCAGGATTGGGAGGAATATGGGTATGATGACATACCAGACTATAAAGTAGAATACGGTTGCACATTACATAATGATAAACTGCCGGAGCGACCTATTACAAACAGTTTTGATTACCGCATTTCAGTAAAGGAGCAATATAAGCTTACAACTGATGATCCAAAGGAAACGGAATTGGCCGAGTTCATCATTGATTCTTTGAATGAATGTGGATTGATGGAACAAAAACTTGAAGATCTAGCGGAAGATATTTCGTTTAAATATAACCGTTGGGTTGAGGCTGAAGAGATAGAAGAGATCTTATTAAGAATACAGCAACTGGAACCTGTAGGCATAGGAGCACGTTGCATTAAAGAGTGCCTGCTGATTCAGCTCTACAGGTTGAACACGAAAAGGCCGGATGTTCGAACGGCTGTAAAACTGCTGGAAGATCATTTTAACGATCTGCACAACAGGAATATGGATAAAATCAAGGCTCACCTGCAGATTGATGAAGAAGAGCTGAAGATTGTATTAAAGTTGATAGCAACATTAAAGATGAAGCCGGTCTGCGAATTGCAGGAAGGAATCAATCAAAATATAGTTCCGGATTTTATTGTTACGAGAACCGGGGATACGATTGAGGTGCAGTTGTTCCGCCAGCGATCTGAAAGTTTGAATATTAATTCTTCCTGGAAAGAAATGGCTGAGAACAATGCAAAGGTTACTACTGATAAATCAGCAGTACAGTATATTAAAAATAAATTGCAATCAGCTCAGTGGTTTATACATGCAGTGCAGCAAAGAGAAAGTACTATGATGAAAATCATGAAAGCCATTGTGGAATTGCAATATGATTATTTTATGACAGGTGATATCAATCAATTGAAGCCGATGATATTGAAAAATATTGCAGAAATTGTAGGCGTGGATATTTCAACGGTTTCGCGGATAACCTGTAATAAATATGCTGAGTCACCTTTCGGATTATTATTGCTTAAAGATTTGTTTACTGAAGGTATAGCCAATCAAAAAGGACAGGTGATCAGCAACAAAGTGATACAATCTGCCATTGAAGAAGTGATAGAAGGAGAAGATAAGCACAATCCTTACACCGATCAGCAGTTAGTGAAGATCCTTTCCCAAAAAGGTTTTTCAGTTGCCAGGAGAACTGTGGCCAAATACAGGGAACAACTGCAGATACCAGTTTCCCATGTGCGTGGTTTATGGGCATAATTTCGTTACTTTAATTTCGAACCAAATAAATAAAAATCCCAAATGCAGACCATTTTAATCATTGATGACGATAGAGATATGTGTCTTTTGCTGAAACGATTTCTTACACGTCATGGATATGAGGTATTAGAAGCTTATAACGGTAAAAAGTCCCTGGAATTATTGGAAACAGTTGAACCTTCACTTGTAATGTGTGATTTCAGGCTGGAAGATATGGAAGGAAACGTTTTACTGGGAAAAATAAAAGAAAGGTATCCTCACCTTCCTGTGATAATCATAACCGGGTACAGTGATATCAAGATTGCTGTTGAAGTAATGAAAATGGGCGCATATGATTACATAACCAAACCATTGTTTCCTGACGAGATCCTGGTAACAATTAAAAAAGCTTTGGAGTCTGCTACCAAGGATGAAGAAAGAACGCATGCAGCACCTGTATCAGCAGGATCGAATGATAAAGTTGAAAGACCTGTTGTAGCGAAGGAGAAGATGCCTAACATAACTGTGTCAGGTGATTATATATTTGGTGACACACCCGTATTTCGTCAGATATTGCAACAAATCGACCTGGTGGCGCCCACCAATTATACCGTGATCATTCATGGAGAAAGTGGAAGTGGTAAAGAAGCGGTTGCCCAGGAAATACATAAACGCAGCAAGCGCAAATCAAAGCCATTTGTGGCTATTGATTGTGGAGCCCTGTCCAAGGAGTTGGCCGGAAGTGAATTGTTTGGTCATGAGAAAGGTTCCTTTACAGGTGCGCTAAACCAAAAAGTAGGAAGCTTTGAGTTGGCCAATACAGGAACGATCTTTCTTGATGAAGTGGCCAACCTATCATACGATATACAGGTATCTTTATTAAGAGTAGTTCAGGAACGTAAAATGCGCAGGGTAGGTGGTGTAAAGGATATCGAGTTGGATGTGCGTATTATAATAGCCAGTAATGAACGCCTTTGGGATGCTGTACGCAGGGGAAAATTCAGGGAAGACCTATACCATCGCTTCAATGAATTCAGTATTGATATTCCACCATTGCGCCAGCGGCCTGATGATGTGATGCTCTTTGCTAACCACTTCCTCCACCAGACAAATGAGGAATTGGGTAAGAATATCAAAAGATTCAGCAACGAAGTCGAAAACATCTTCAGAACTTATGTTTGGTATGGTAACTTACGTGAATTAAGAAACGTGATCAAACGCGCCACTTTGTTAAGTGACGGGGAAGAAATCGAGGCGAGCTCATTGCCATTTGAAATATCTCATTTTAATAAGCTTCAATTTGATAAACAGCCCGAGCCTGCTGCCACTAATTCTATCCCAACTACTGTAAGTGAAATTGCTGAAACTCCCAGGAATGTTTCTGAAACTACCCTGAAAGGAGCAAGCATTGATGCTGAGTATGAAATGATTTTAAAAGCTTTAAAGAAGGTAAACTTCAACAAAAGCAAGGCAGCCAAGTTGTTGAATATTGACAGGAAAACGCTTTATAATAAAATGAAGCAATACCAGGAGTTTAATAACCAATAAATCCTGGGCATATTCAATTCCAGGTTTGTTTCACCATTAATGATTCTTGATTTTGTGATGTGTTGTTTGAACTACCCTGAAGCAGGTTGGAATGAATAGAATGATCTACAGTAACCGGGGATGTGATGCCTGTGCTATGCCATAAAGTTTATTGGCAGGTATAGTATCTTATCCCCGGAATTTATATATCTATACCGAAATTCATCTACCAGCCGGGACAATTTCAAGGATTAGTAAGGTTGTTATTTGATCATTGGGTAAAAAGTAAAAAATGTCTTTATTTAAATCGCCTATAAAGATTCTGATAATCGATGATGATGAGGATGATTTTTTCATCACTTCTGAATACCTTAAGCAGATACAGGAATACCAGTTACAGATTGATTGGTGCTATAAATTCAATGAAGCGCTCCAGCTCCTCAAAGAACGCAAATACAATATGTTCTTTGTTGACTACCGGCTTGGAGCAAGAACTGGTCTTGATTTTTTAAAGGAAGCCGTACGTCTTGATGTGGAAGAGCCTATTGTGCTATTAACAGGCAAGGGAAATAAGGATGTAGATATCGAAGCCATGCAAATGGGTGCCACTGATTACCTTATTAAAACGGAGCTCACCACAGATAAACTGGAAAGGTGTATCAGGTATTCTTTGGAGCGCATGGCTTATTTAAAGGCCTTAAGAGCCAATGAGAAAAAATACAGGAGCATCTTTGAGTTGTCAAAAGATGCAGTATTTATTGCAGACAAAAACCTTCGGTTTGTAGATATGAACCAGGCAACAAATGTTTTGCTTGGTTTCGATAAAAATGAGCTCCGGGAAAAAACGGTTTTTAATTTGATTTCTGACAGTACGGACAGGAGCCTGCTTGAAAAGATCATGTATGAGGAGGGCGAGGTAAATGATTTGGAAATAGAGGTGCAGACGAATTCGGGAGATAAGAAAACATGTATTTTGTCAGCAACTGCCACTATAGATGAATCAGGGTCTTATTACCAGGGTTTATTGCATGATATCACCAATCTAAAACGTGCGGAAAAGGCTAACCTTTTGATTGAAAAACTGGGAGCAACAGGCCGGCTGGTAAGAACACTTGCCCACGAAGTAAGAAACCCACTGAATAATATCAATATGTCTGTGGAGCAATTGCTTCAAACGAATGAGGGTGGTGATGAGTCGCAGCTTTTTCTGGATATAGTTCAAAGAAACAGTAAGCGTATTGGAGATATTATTACCGAATTGTTAGATACTTCCCGGCCAACAGACCTGGTTTTCGATACCTGTTCCTTGCAGGCCATCATGGATGAAAGCATTGCAGAAGCTCTTGACAGGATCACCCTGCAACACGTGAATATGCAGATAAAATATGCCAATGAACCCTGTATTATTATGGCAAACAAGGAAAAGCTCAAGATTGCTTTTCTGAATATTATAATTAATGCTGTAGAAGCAGTGGCGAGTGTTACCGGTGAACTGGTCATATCTATAGATAAGATAAAAGATGCCCATGTAGTTGTAATAAAGGATAACGGTTGCGGCATACCTGAAGAAAATATCTCCAGGTTGTTTGAACCTTATTTTACTTCCAAAAGAAACGGTATGGGTTTGGGATTAGCGGCTACCCTGAATATATTGCAGTCGCATAAAGCTAATGTGGATGTTACATCTGTGGTGGGTCACGGAACAACATTCACTATTACTTTTCCTGCCATTTAATGCTGAATGTGGACCCAGGTTGAACTTCACGAATAGTTAAAGGTTATAATCAGAGTTGTATGCGGCTTTGAGGAATTTCCTTGGCTTCCTGTTTTATTATAAATACCGCTGTTTGCTTCGGACGAATGCCCTCGCCTGCATTTAAGGCATATACCTTGGTAAATTCAGCGCCAAAATATAATATCATGGAAGAATAATAGACCCAGGTCAAAATGATGATGATAGAGGCTGCAGTGCCATAAGTAATTCCCAGGTTGGACCTGCCAAGATAGAAGCCTATGATTACCTTACCTAGTAGAAAAAGTAGGGCTGTTAAGGCGGATCCTATCAATGCATCTGTCCAGGATATTATAGCGTCTGGAAGAATCTTAAAAATGACAGTAAATAAGCCTGTGATTACAATCAGAATAATAGCAGTATTAATAAAATTGAATAAGGATACCGTATAATCGGGAAAAAGCTTAATGAGCCTGTCACTTAAAACGGATAATAACGCATTGACTATAAGTGATACCAATAAAAGGAAGCTCAGTACCAGCACGAGGGAAAAAGAGATCAGGCGGTTAATAATATATTTTAACCAGCTTTTTTTAGGATTGGCTTTAACTGACCAGATAAAATTAATGGATCCCTGCATTTCAGTAAATACTCCCGTTGCACCTAGGATCAATACAATACCTCCAATAATAGCCCCGGCTACAGTGGCATGTGTGTGCTGGATGTTTTTGATGATATCCTGAATTTGCACAGCGGCATCATTACCCACCACGCCATTTATTTCGTGGTATATCTCGCCCTGTACAGCATCCTTGCCAAAGAAGATACCTGCCAGGGAAATTATAATGATTAATAAAGGACCCAGCGCAAATATGGTATAGTAGCTTAAAGAGGCACTTAGTTTAAATCCATGGTCGTCCGAAAATGAAAGTGCTGCCTGACCTACCAACTGAAACATTTTTCCAAGCTTTTTCATCGTCCTCTTGTGCCTTATTTTTTGAAAGATAAACCAGAAAAAATGAATAAAAAATCAGGCTGAGCAGTCATGGGGATTATTGTACACAGAATAACCTGATGTTTAACTTTCTTCTACAAAAACCTTTGATTTTACAAGCTATTTATAATGGCAAAATATTTTCTTATAATAATCTGAGCCTCGTATTACGAAACACAAATTATTAAACGATGAGAAGTATACTTTATATCATAGCAGTCATCCTGATTATAGGTTGGTTATTGGGTGTTTTTGCCTGGGGCGCTGGAGGATTGATTCATATCCTTATTGTGATAGCCGTAATAGCATTGTTATTAGCAATTATCAGGCGGGCTTAAATCAGTTAATTCAGTCTTTCTCATATACACGGTCCATTCTATCAGCAAGGCTACAGTCTCCACTGTAGCCATTTTTTTTATTACCTGTTGGATTTATAAGTGCAAAAAAAAGAGCCATGAAGGCTCTTTGTTGTATTAAACACTATTAATTTATGGATTGGAGGAATAAGCCAGCTCACTTATTCTTTTAGAACACTCCCGGCATATCCGGGCACATTCCCTGAACTTTTCTTCCTGGCGCTCTTCACAAATTTCTGCGCATTCTTCACATATGCCTACACATAATAAGGCAAGATTACTAATATTGGGAGAATAGCTTTTGATAGCATGAAAGGTGCCCATACAGATCATGGCACACTCATCGATAACTTTTGAGACTTTCCTCGAGACATTATTGGTGACATCAGCCAGGCTAACCAGCAGGTTTTCACAATTTATCCAGGCTTCAAAACAGGCTTGCGTTTGGTTGCTTGTTACAGTGATCATTTTAATTCTTAACTGTTTTTTTCTTAATGGTTTCCACATCCTTCATGAAGTTTGTGATTCTTGAATCATTATAGGTTCCATAAGAATCTACAATTGTTCCTTTGGTGCCGTCATTGGTTTCAATGATATAAAGAATGGCATTGTCATCGGGATCAGATTCTCCTTCAAAACGGTAAAAGTTTACCACCTGGATCTCTTCAGGTAAATAACTATTCAGGTGTTGAACAGATTTCAATCCTTGTTCTGTGATGGTAAAATCTTCTGAATATCCTTCATTGACCATATGGGTTAAACAGTTTGCCAGGCTTTTCATATACGGCATACTGTTATTCTCATTCATGATCATTTTATAACTATTTTATCTATAGAACAAAAATGTTTGCCAGCTATTTTCAAAGCTGAACTACGTAATAATACATAGCCATGAGTAGTAATTTCCCCAAAACCCGGGTCCGGTTGGGATTACATCTCTCCATTTACGGAATTTTGAAAACCCCGGAATTTTCCGGGGTTTTACAATTAATCAAAGGGCATTATTTACTTAGCTGCTTTGTGCATATCCCTTAATCTTTTTACTTCGTCGTGCCCTACTTTTAAAGATGCTTTTTGCCTCACTACCAGGTCCCTGATAGATGGTTCAAAATCAACATCCGCATTTAAGGCAGTATCATACGCTTTTTGAGCTGCGTCTTCTCCAAACTCGCAGTTGTTTAAAACTGTTTCGCGATCATGTCCGGTGATAGTGGCTTTAAGGTCCATCCAAACACGATAGATCTTACCAGAATTTGTTGTTCCTTCTGCAGGCTCACCACCCAGTCTTCTTACCTCCTGGTTTAATTCCTGGCCATATTGACGGCTTTCCGTAATATAACGCTGGAACAATGTACGTAAATCAGCATCTCCATCCTTTAATTCATCAATGGCCTTTTCATATCCTACAACCCGATCCTGGTTAATTCTAACGAGGTCGTTCAGTATTCCTATTACTTTTTCATTTTCCATAATTCTGATTTTAATTGATAGAAATTATGAAAAAACCATACCTGAAATAAAATACATCTTTTTCGATTCGGTTTTTTTATAGCTCAACAATAAGGTAGCCCCGGTATAAAAATTATAGGAATTACTATAACCCTTAAAATCTATATTATATGGCTAAGTATTCAAAAGGTGCCGGAAAAAAGGTTGAAAAGACCATGCATGAAATGCATCAGGGTAAATTAAAAAGCGGTCGAAGTGGAAAGAAAGTGACGTCCCGAAAACAGGCAATTGCAATTGGATTGTCTGAAGCCAGGGAAAGGGGAGAGAAGGTTCCTAAAAAATCAGGTTCCTCTTCTGGAAGAGGCTCAGCTACGAAAACCGCATCAAGGAAATCAGCCTCAAAAAAAGCGGCTCCTAAAAAAGCATCTTCTAAATCCTCTTCAAGGGGTTCATCAGGTGCTTCAAGAAAAACAAGCTCAAAATCATCCTCCCGTACAGCATCTAAAAAGGCTGCTTCAAAGAAGAGTTCCTCAAGAACAGGTACTAAAAGATCAGGAAGCTCTGCTTCTAAGGGCTCTGCTGCAAGAAAATCATCAACCGCAAGAAAAACTTCAACTGGATCAAAGACTGCTCGTAAAACATCCAGCAAAAGAAGTAGCAGGTAATGTACTAATGATTAATAGTCCATGCTATCTTAATAAGAAAACATGGACTATTATTATTAAACCAGTTCCTCAAGGATCTTCATCAATACTTTTTCTTCTGATGCCAAACCTGTAAGATCATCTGGCTTTTCTATTTTATCCAATTCCTTTAAATATTTATCCAGGTTTCTCTCTTCATAAAGCTTAATGATTCCCGGGTGAACGTAATATTTTTTACATACGGTTCTTGTATTACCTAGTTTTTTGCTTACCTCATCAAGTGCAGCTACGATATTTTTTTTGCAGTCTGTATCAGTGGCTGCCTGGCCCATGGATTTGAATGCTCTCAAAATATTCAGGGTGCCTGCCCATGTACGAAAATCCTTGGCACTAAAATCACCACCTGTTGCTTCTTTAATATAGCGGTTCACCATACCTGAATCAATTGGCCGCCTGTTGCCCTCTGCATCATAGTATTGAAATAATTCCTTGCCGGGGATATCCCTGCATTTCTGCACCATCCTGGCAAGTTTCCTGTTCTTTACGCTTAATGTATGTTCAATGCCCTTCTTGCCTTTAAAGCAAAAATGTATCGTATCGCCCGTTATTTTTACATGACTGTCCTTTAATGTGGTCAATCCATAGGAGCCATACAATTTTTCATAATCATCATTGCCTATTCGTATGTAGGTTCTTTCCATAAGGCTTAAAATGGTGGCAATTACTTTTTCTTCAGTTAATTCTTTCATTTCAAGATGATCTTCCATTTTTGCCCTCATAGCAAGCAGCACTTTTCCAAATTCAAATAGCCTGTGAAACTTGGTTTCATTTCTTAATAATGACCAAAGCTGATGATAACGGTATTGCTTGCGCCCCCTGGCATCAATACCTGTTGCCTGTATATGCCCATTTTCCTTGCAACATATCCAGACATTTGTCCAGGCAGGAGGAATTGCCAGCTTTTTGATCCTTTCCAGTTCCATTTTGTCTTTAACGGGTTTGTTATTGTAGATATAGGTGAAACCCGGACCTTTCTTCTGTCTGATTATTCCTTTGTCTTTATCAGATACATACAGAAGATCGGCTACTTTAGCTGCCTTACTATAATCCTTGTCGATCTTTAGAAATTCCTTGTGTGATAGTTCTATAACCTGCTCCATAGTTAAGACAGTTTCTTTTTCATTTGTTCAATCCTGGCCTGGTGAGAAGTACGCTTATATTGGTGGATGTCTCCTGCTTCATCTACCGAATGTGAGCTATGCAGGTCATTTTCTTTTTTTGCCAGTTCTGAAAGCCGGATATAGAATTTCTTGAGAACTTCCAGTTCATCCTGGGTCAGGTCTTCTACAACTATTAGCCGGTTACTTGCTCTTTCATCACTTGCTATTAGTTCATTCAATTTCAACTGAATAGCCAGGGAATCTTTGTTCTGTGACTGCTGGATGATAAAAACCATCAGGAAAGTGATGATGGTGGTTCCCGTGTTGATCACCAGTTGCCAGGTATCTGAATAATGAAATATGGGTCCGGTGCAAGCCCAGATGAGTATAACGGCTACCGCAATTAAAAATGCCGTTGAAGAACCGGTAGCCTTTGTTACTGCCGCAGCTATCTTTTCAAACCTGGCTTTAAATCCTTTCTTCCCCTTTTCTATTTCACCAGATTTGATCTCTTTTTCTATATTATTTTCTATTTGGTTAGGATTTGCCATAATGATCGTTTAACCAGTTATAATGAAAAAGCCAGACCAAAAAGCCTGGCTTCATTTTTCAGAGTAATTTCAATAGGTATATTCTAGTCTTCTGTTTCGCCTTCCGCACCTATATTGATACCGCTAACAGCAAGTTCTGTTAATAACTGGTCTGCTTCTTTCTCTTCGTCTAAAGTTTCCTGTAACAGATCAGCTATCTCATTTTCCCCCATAGTTTTTGCTAATTGAACCAGGCTTCCATAAGCTGCAATTTCATAGTGTTCCACTTTCTGAGCGGCAATGATAAGACCAGCATCCCGGACCATTGTTCCTTTAGGTAGCTCTTCAATAAGACTTTCTGCTTCTTTCACCAAACCATCCATAGCATCGCATTTTTTTGCTCTTGCAGCCATGTCAAGCATTTCAAAAACTTGCTCCAGCCTGCCGATTTGCTGTTGTGTAACCGCAAGATGTTCATCAAAAGCATTAGCCAGTTCTTCCGAAGTTGAAGCTTTCTTCATCTTTGGTAATGCCTTCGTCAGGTGTTTCTCGGCCCAATAAATGTCCTTTAATTCATCAACAAATAATTCCTTCAACATGGTCTCTTCTGTTTTGGAAGTTGACCTGGTTGTTGTCTTTCCTGCAGCAGGTGATTTCGTATTTCTTGGCATAATTTAAATGATTTATGATTAATAAATGTTTGGAAGTATTATAAAATATAATGCCATTGTACTTTGCTGAAATCCGCTACAGGAGCGGAGATCTGTAGAGTTTTTTACACAGGAACCAATAGTTTCATAGTCATCTATACGTATTTTTTATGGTATCTAATTTGGAGTTATACCATTGAGCCTTTGTGTTAATCATCAAAAAATTCTTTATGGCTACCAATCAACAATTAAACTTTCTGCAAGAGAAGATCCAGGAAATAGGAAGCGCCATCTTCTTTAATTTGAGCGATTCGGTTCTCAAATTACCAACCTCCCTGGTTAGTACCCTCAAGGTGGATGATTATGGTTTTGTCTGGTTCTTTGTTCAGAAGCCAAAACAGTATTTGAGTCAATTTGAACCCGAGTTCCCGGTGCGATTGGATTTTTTCAAAAAAGGAAGTAATTACTTTTTGCAGGTAATGGGCAAAGGTTGGGTAGTATCTGACCCTGAAGAAATGAATTTGGTTGAAGCTTTGCCCCAGGAAGCGAAACAACTTGCGATGTATGATATGGTGCTGGTAAAGGTTAAAATTATGAAGGCTGAATATTATGAACCTAAAGCTGCCGGTCGGTTGTCATGGTGGCAAAATGCAGTGCATACGGTAAGTGCCTGGTTCAATAACAGTCATTACAGGCCTGATACTTATTTCCCTGCATCCTAATTAAAATATAAGATATGAGATCTATCTGGTCAGGAGCTATATCATTTGGTTTGGTAAATATCCCTGTAAAACTAAATAGCGCAATAGAAGCGGGTAACGAACTGGATTTTGATATGCTTTCTAAAAAGGACCTGGCCCCGATACGCTATGCAAGGATTGATACAAAGACAGATAAGGAAGTACCCTGGAAAGATATCGTTAAGGGGTACCAATATGCAAAAGGAAAATATGTAGTGGTCACTGATGAAGACTTTGCTAATGCAAGCCCCGAAAAGTCTAAAACTATAGATATTGTTCAGTTTGTGAAGGAAGAGGAGATAGATCCGATCTATTATGAGAAGCCCTATTACCTGACTCCTGACAAAGGTGCTTCCAAATCTTACCATTTATTGATCAAAGCCCTGGAAGAAACGAAAACAGTGGGTCTGGCTGAATTCATGCTTAGAAACCGTCAACATATTTGCGCTTTAAAAGTTCGTGATGGTGTTTTATTGCTGAATCAAATGAGATACCACGAGGAGATAAGGGATGTGCCCGAGGTAGAGGCTCCAAAGTCGGAAAAGATCAGTTCAAAAGAATTGCAACTGGCAGTTAAACTTATTGATCAGCTTACAGAGAAATTCAAACCTGAAGTTTTCAAGGATACTTACGTAAATGAATTAAAGAAAGTGATAAAAGCAAAAGCAGCAGGCAAATCGATACATATAGCAGAACCAAAGAAGGCTTCTGCCACTGTCAAAGATTTGATGGAGGTATTGAAGCAAAGCCTGGAAACCAAGAAGAAAACAGCTTAATGCTGGACCTTATTACTTCAAGGAGCCTTTGCCAAGGCTCTTTTTTTGTGCCTTTACTTCTTTCATTATGTCAATTAATATTTCGGTTTTTGGGAGCATTAGGTCATGGGCTTATGGCATTATAGGATAGATAACTTCATTATAAAACCCTGTTATTACTCTTGTTACTTAAACTGCTATTCTTATTTTTTAACTGCTTTTAGTGGCATAAGTTTTTTGCCATATAAATCCATATGAGCTTATCACTTTATAATAAAAAACGTCATTTTGATAAGACCTCCGAGCCAAAAGGTAAAGAAAAGTCTTCTAAAGGAGCTTTGCGTTTTGTAGTTCAAAAACATGATGCTTCACATGTGCATTACGATTTCAGGCTGGAGATGGAAGGTGTTTTAAAAAGCTGGGCGGTACCTAAAGGACCCTCCTTAAACCCAGCAGATAAACGCCTTGCTATGGCCGTAGAGGATCATCCCTTCGACTATAGAGATTTTGAAGGTATTATACCTGAAGGAAATTATGGTGGCGGCACTGTGATCGTCTGGGATGAGGGAACATATGAACCACTTAATAGTGAAGGCCTAAGTCGTAAGGAAAAGGAAAAGATGTTATTGCATCAATTGCATACAGGAAATCTAAAATTTGAATTACACGGTGAAAAGCTAAGAGGTGAGTATGCTTTGTTTTTAATGAAGGCAAGAGGAGAAAGATCATGGATACTGGTAAAAAAGAATGACGAATTTGCATCTGAGGAAGATGTTACTGCTCAAAATACTTCTGTAAAATCCGGTAAGACCATTGCAGAAATTGCCAAAGAAAATGGAACAGAACCCAATCATCCTGAAGCAGAAATAAAAAAGGCATCAAAACGACAAGTAACTATTTTAAATAAAAAGAATTCTGCTCCCAAAAAACAGGCTTCACCCAAGAGTAGTACTAGCAAAAAAACTGTAAGTTCTTCAGCAGGAAATCGTAAAAAAAAAGCCCTGAACGTTCCTGATATATTGGGCGAAAGCAAAAATAAAGCTGTAAAGGCTGCAATGCCTGCAGAAGTTACACCCATGCTGGCAACATTGATCACAGAGCCCTTTGATGATGACAAATGGATATTTGAGATCAAGTGGGATGGTTATAGAGCAGTTGCTTATTGTAATGAAAACTCAGTGGAATTAGCTTCACGCCGACAGCAGTCTTTTACCGGTAAATATTCGCCAGTAACTGATGCTTTAAGTGGTTTGCAATTGAAAGCTGTATTTGATGGAGAAATTGTAGCAGTTAATGAAAAGGGAATTCCCGAATTCCAGTTATTACAAAACTTGCAAAATAATCCTGCACAATTACAGTATTATATTTTTGATATTATATGGCTGGAGGGATATGATATTACACAACTTCCACTTATTGAGCGGAAAAGGATATTAAATGAAATATTACCGGGAAATGATCCCGTAATAAAATATAGTGATCATATAGAGAACAAGGGTAAAGAGTTTTTTAATATAGCATTGAAACAGGGATTGGAAGGTATTATGGCCAAAAAAGCCTTAAGCACTTATAAGATCGCCACCCGAAGCGATGATTGGGTAAAGATTAAAGTGAATCAAAGACAGGAAGCGGTAATTGCCGGGTTTACCCAACCAAGAAATACCAGGAAGTATTTTGGGTCTTTGTTGTTAGGGATCTATGACAATGACGAACTGGTATATGTAGGTCATACGGGAAGTGGATTTAATGTCAAAAGCCTCGAATCTATTTATAACAAAATGCAGCCTTTAATTATAGAGAAATCTCCTTTTGCTAAAAGACCAAAAACCAATATGCCCGCTACCTGGGTCAAACCTAAATTGGTTTGCGAGATAAAGTTTTCTGAGTGGACAAAAGACCGGATGGCCCGTCATCCTATTTTTATGGGGTTGCGCGATGATAAAAAAGCAAAAGATGTAATTTTTGAAAAAGCTAAACATATGTCGCAAATAAAAAATACAAAAGAACCTGTTGCAAAAAAAACTCCTGTAAAAACTCCAGGAAAAGCTGCTGGTAAAAAAGCAGCAACAAAGACTGCTTCCCACAAAACTCAAAAAAAAAGCCCGGCAAGGTCCAGGTCAAATAAAATGCAGGTAGATCTTGATGCTGGCATTGACCAGGAAGTAACTATAGATGGACATGAATTAAAGCTTACCAATCTTAATAAAATTTACTGGAAGAAGGAAAAATTCTCGAAAGGGGATATGATCAATTACTACCTTCAGATGGAACCTTATATTATGCCCTATATGGTGGACAGGCCACAGTCATTGAATCGGCACCCAAATGGCATAGAGGGACCTAACTTTTACCAAAAAGATGTAAAAGGGAAGGTGCCTGATTGGATGCAAACGCATGAAGATTTTAGTGAATCAACGAATACAACTGTTGAATACCTTATTTGCTCAAATGAAGCGACATTGATCTATATGGCTAACCTGGGATGTATAGAAATGCACCCCTGGCATTCCAGGTCTCAGAGCTGGCAAAATCCCGATTGGTGCCTGGTAGACCTTGATCCGGATAAGACTAATAGTTTTGAACAGGTCATTAATGTAGCACAGGTAGTTCATAAAGTATTAGATGCAATTGGTGCTAAAAGTAATGTAAAGACCTCCGGTTCTTCGGGGATCCATATTTATATTCCCTTTGGCGCCCGTTATAATTATGACCAGTCAAAGCAGTTGGCCGAATTGGTGGTGAACATGGTGCACCAGGAAATGCCAGACATAACCAGTATAGAGCGCAGCCCTGCCAAAAGAAAAGGATTGATTTACTTGGATTATCTGCAAAACAGGCAAACTCAGACCGCAGCAGCTCCTTATTCTTTAAGGCCTAAGCCAGGAGTGCCGGTATCTACGCCACTCGATTGGAGTGAAGTAAAAAAAGGGCTAACACCTACAACCTATAATGCAAGGAATATCTGGGATAGGCTTAAAATTGAAGGTGATCTGTTTAAACCTGTGTTGGGAAAAGGTATAGACCTTGATAAGGTATTAAGTAAATTAGCTGCCTTGATGAAATGATATGAATAATAACCTGAGGGTCTATAACAATACTTTCCCGGAGCACCTGAATAGTGATTTCCAGGTTGAGATTTTAGCTAGTGATTGTTTGTTTACTGAAGGACCCGTATGGAATAAGGAAGGTTATTTCCTGTTTAGCGATACCCCTGCCAATGTTATTTATAAAATAGTGCCTTATCGTAAAAAGGAAGCTTTTTTACAAAATGCAGGAACCACAAATCCTGGAGATCCTGATCTGAAACCAGACCAGGTTGGATCAAATGGTTTAGCTTATGATAATGGGGACCTATTGATTTGTCAACACGGAAGTCATGGAATTGCGAGGTATGATGGTAACCAGTTATTGGCATACATCAATTCATTTGAAAACCGGCCTTTTAATAGTCCCAATGACCTGGTGCTTCATGAGGACAGGCGCTTATATTTTAGTGATCCTCCTTACGGTCTTGCAGAAAGCAAATTAAACCCTGCAAAGTTTCAATCCATAGCCGGTGTTTATTGTTATAATAACGGAGTGATTCAACTAGTGTGTGATAAATACCAATATCCTAATGGTGTATGTTTGACTTACGATCAAAAACATTTGTTCATTTGCTCCAATAAGCCATTTGAACGTTTTATATCATTGTATGATACTTCCACCAATCAATTTGAAAAAATATTTGCGGAAGAAAATAGTGATGGCATAGAATGCGACAGGAATGCTTATGTGTATTTGTGCAATAAAGAGGGTCTGATTATCCTTGATCAATCCGGTATGCGGTGCGCGCTTATAGAATTGCCGGCCATTCCATCCAACATATGCTGGGGTGGCAATGAAATGAAAGACCTGTTCATTACTGCCAGGCAATTTGTCTTGCTCATTAAGGATTTTCTGAAATAAATCGCTTTAAGCTTCTGAAAATACTACGTTATGCTCTTTTAGGAACTGCTTGATGATGTCGACATGAACACAATTACCAACATGCAGTAATGGTTGGTTAGTGATCTTTATTTTTCTTCCTTCTGAATACATTTCCTGGTTATTCATATCGAACCCCAGGTGGAGGTGGTTAGTCATGCTTTGCATTCCATAGATCAATCCCTCTGAATTGAAAAGAGGTCCCCCGCTTTGACCTTTCAGGCCTGGGGTGCTCATTTCCACACCAAATATATTTCCATTTTTATCGCCGAAATGACGTGTCACCATTCCTTCAATTGGAAATCTTACCATCCTAATATTTTCATTATTCCAGCTTATGGTTTCAGTCTGATCATTATAATTAAAATTGGTGAATTCGGGAAAGGGAAATCCCAGCCGGCAAAGAAAAATACCAGGTTGCAGTTCGGTGCTTTCCCGGGTAAATATGGCATGACTTGTATAATACGTCTTTGTAAAGCCTTTCATTTTTAAAATAGCAAGATCATATACAGGATGTTCAAAAACATCAATGGTTTTCAGGTCAACACAGTCTACCATCTGGTAAAGCAACTGGCAGGCGTTATTGGGTTTATCATA
This sequence comes from Flavisolibacter ginsengiterrae DSM 18136, assembly GCF_059568575.1. Taxonomy (NCBI): domain Bacteria; kingdom Pseudomonadati; phylum Bacteroidota; class Chitinophagia; order Chitinophagales; family Chitinophagaceae; genus Flavisolibacter; species Flavisolibacter ginsengiterrae. The sequence continues at coordinate 1,637 of NZ_JCANTR010000033.1, read as the reverse complement.
ACCATATTTTGCTTTTAATTCCTTTATCTTTTTATTATAGGATCCTGATTTTTGAAGTAAAGCTTTTTCTTTTTGAAAGTTTTCAAACTGCTGCGTGATCTGTCCCGACTGTTTTATAAGTGAGGTTACGTGTTTGCATGTGATGGCAACTCCCTCATCATTAACAAAAAACAGGGTAGCTGCTCCGGGTCTGACTACTTGTTCTCCGTACACATTTGAAATGAAGTGTATTGGGCGGGTAAACTGTCCTACTTTTTCTATAGCAGTTTTGAACATGGAGGATGTTTGTGGGTTGAAAGATAAGTGGTAAAAAACAGATAAATATCCATTACCAGTTATAAAAGAAAAAGGCTCTGACTATAAAGCCAGAACCTGTTATCTCTCTTCCTTCGCCGGCATTACCCGGATCAGGTTCAATGGGTATGTTCTCAGATTAATTGAATTAACCACCCCATGAGAGAAAAGAACTTAAACTAATTGTTACCAAAACTGTGCCTGATATGAATAAATTAAGCAAAAATGATACTATTAATTTCTCTGGAAATTTCTTATCCATTTACTATTTCTCCTCCATTCGGATGTAAAACCTGGCCGGTCATATAGGAAGCCTCTTCACTGGCAAGGAACAGGTAGCATGGAGCTACTTCTGCAGGTTCGCCAGCTCTTCCTAATGGAACATCGCTGCCAAATTCTGCAACCTTTTTACCTTTGAAACTTCCTGCTATTAATGGGGTCCATATTGGTCCTGGTGCAACTCCATTGACCCTTATACCTTTTTTGGCCAGGTTTTGAGCCAAACTGCGGGTGAAGGTTAATATGGCTCCTTTGGTAGATGAATAATCTATGAGTTCACTACTGCCTCTATAGGCTGTAACAGAAGTGGTATTGATGATGCTTGCACCTTTCTTTAAGTAAGGCAGTGCGGCACGTGTGATACGGAACATAGCTATTATGTTGGTTTCAAACGTTTCATACAATTGTTCGTCTGTAATAGCTGTCAATGATTTTTGCTCTGTTTGAGTGGCTGCATTATTTACCAGTATATCCAGTTTTCCTAATTCATTTACGGTGCCTGTTACAATTTTTTCGCAGAATCGTGCTTTACGAATATCACCAGGAAATAATATGCACCTGCGTCCGAATTCTTCTTCTATGATCCGCTGAACTTCCCTGGCATCTTTTTCTTCTTCAGGTAAATAAGAAATGCTTACCTCAGCTCCCTGTTGGGCAAATAAAACTGCTACAGCTCTTCCTATACCGCTATCTCCACCGGTTACAAGTGCCACTTTGCCGCCTAATTTCTGTATAGGTTGGGGTTTTAAGGTCTTGGGCTGAGGATTCATTTTGGCCTGTAATCCAGGCATACGTTGGCTTTGCTTGGGTCTTTGCTTTCTTGGCTCTTTCCCTTTCTGCATGTTCAGTTTTTTAAAAAAATATAGAAATTATTATACCATCAATTTGTAAGAATATCAATTGAAACCCTATTTTTGCAGCCCTCAGAGGGGAATTAGCTCAGCTGGCTAGAGCGCTTGCATGGCATGCAAGAGGTCGTCGGTTCGACTCCGATATTCTCCACGCTTTAAAGCCGCCTTCGGGTGGCTTTTTAATTATGTTTTACATCTACATTATCTATAGTT
>NZ_JCANTR010000032.1:26026-28599 GCF_059568575.1 Flavisolibacter ginsengiterrae DSM 18136 | reverse complement strand
TCGGGTGGTTGAACAGGAGGCCTGGTGGAATCGTATGTGATCACCGGGTCGTTAGGATCTAAAACACTTTGTGCACTTGCAGATTGTAGAGCAATGGCCACATAAAAGGTCATCAATAGAAAGATGTTCCTGGTTAGTTTTGTCATTTTTCCAGCTTGTTAGGGTCTGTAAATCCAAATTTTTGTTTCAATAGGCGAATAGCATGTAAATAAAATTTACACGTCAGTAATCCAGGGGGTACAATTAAAATCAAAAACGGAATTCAACAGGATTGAAAAAATGGTAAGGATAAGTGCTAAAGCCTGAGGAACCAGGCGATATTTCTATAAGATGATGAGGTCCTACTTAGTTCTTCTTAAATATCGGGTAAAGTGTCAAAAACAGTTCAGTGATCACAAATATAATATCTTGCATTAAATAGTACAACTATTACAATAAAAAATTTAATTATACATGCTTTGTAAGTAGACAAGAGCTGGTTTGATTTGTGATTAGACTATTGCAGACAATAGAGATTGGATCCTAAAAAACCCTTATTAAAAAGGAGTATTATTGGGAAAAATCGAAGATTTTTGAATTATCAACTTAAAGAACATAGTTAAGGACAATCTTAGGTAGCGTACATTTATTGTAGAAGTCCTGGTTTAAAGCTAACATCTGAATTTGTATGGAGAATTCCGTAACCTTGCCTCTATTTGAAAACAAACCAAATACACAACCTGCCAGCGTCAGCGTGCCGAGGGTGTATTTTAAAAACCTGGACGGAATAAGGTTTTTTGCTGCTTTAATGGTGATGTTGCAACATCTTTCGGATTATAAAGGCAACCCCGGTGTAGATCTTTCTAATGTAGAAAAAGGGATGGTTTCTTCTCTAGGATCTCACGGTGTCACTTTATTCTTTGTGTTAAGTGGATTTTTGATATTCTCCCTGTTATTTGTTGAAAAGCAGTACACACATACCATCCAGATCAAAAGTTTTTATGTAAGAAGGATATTGCGCATTTGGCCTTTATATTTTGGATTTGGTCTTTTATCTATTCTTGGTATAGACTATGTGTTTAAGATGTTGGGCTTGTCAATTGATACACCGGCTTCAATTAATCTAATATATCTTTTCACCTTCAGCATTAATCTTCAGTTGATCTTTGCTACAATCAACAAAGGCATTATAGAACTTTACTGGTCTGTTTGCATTGAAGAACAATTTTACCTGATAGCTCCATGGATGGTGAAGAAGGCAGATAATTTCCTGGCCATAAGTCTCGGTCTTATAGCAACAGGCATAGGATCAAAATTTTTACTAGACTATTTGATCACAACCGGCACTATTCATACCAATAATCATATAAATCCACTCTACACTTTTACAACCTGCTGGTTCGATGCATTTGGAATGGGAATCCTTGCAGCGTATGTTAATTTCAATAAAAAACTTTACGGGAAAATAAAAGGTTTTGTAGAAAACAAGGTTTTACAAGGGATTGTTTTATTTGTAGCTTTTTTATACGTCACCAATGTGTTGCCCAAGGCCGCCATCATTGATAAATACTTTTTCTCTACCGTAGCCTCCGTATTGTTTGCTTATATTATTCTTGCTGCCTCCACAGGCAATTTCATTTTTAATTTTGAGAATTCTTTTTTAAGAAGAATGGGCAGATATTCTTATGGAATGTATGTATGGCACTCTTCTATCATTCAGGTTTTACTGATCTTTTTGATGAAATGGTATTCAAGGGATAACCGCATTGTGTTTGAAATATTGTATCCTTTATTATCTGTTACATTAGTTGTTATCGTGGCAGGGTTATCTTATGAACTGTATGAAAAGCATTTCCTGAAATTGAAGAAAGCATTTACTGTAGTTAAAAATCAGAAATTATAAGGCACTCTATATTGATCGGATTTCTCTAAAAATAAAGGCCGGTGTTTCACCGGCCATTTATTTTTTCTAAAGGGTACTGAACTTATTGTTTAATGATCTGTGCTGAATCAGACCAGCCAGTCATAGATACTTTAACTGAATAAGTAGCTGCAGGTAAATCGCCTATAGAAATATAGAATTGATTTGATCCTGCAGTTTTGGAAAAACTAAATTGCTTTTGCAGGGCGCCAGCTGCATTCATAACCTGCACGTTCACGGCTCCCGATAAAGTGTTATTTACCTGTAATACAAATTTGTCTGTTGTTGGATTTGGAGAAAGATCCAAAGCAGCTGCAGATGTATCTGTAACAGATGGTGAACTGCTCATAGTTGTTAAACTGGCGGTAGCACTTACCAGTTCAAACCAGTTGAAATTGAAACCCTGTGCCGAAGAGGATTGTATTCTTATGGTTTGTGTGCCTGCCGGAAGGTTGATGGATGCGCTGACCGTTTTCCATACCTGGTATCCACCAGTATTGGGAATATTAACCGTAGCGAGGACAGTACCTGCACTGTTTTTAATTTGCAGCTGGGAAGTACTGTAAATACTGGCAATTCTGAAGTTAACCGTATAGGCACCTGCTGAAGGAGCAGAAATGCTGTAGTCCATCCAGTCACCATTATCAATCCATCCCACATCTTTTCCACCACC
>NZ_JCANTR010000032.1:0-24791 GCF_059568575.1 Flavisolibacter ginsengiterrae DSM 18136 | reverse complement strand
AACCGTATAGGCACCTGCTGAAGGAGCAGAAATGCTGTAGTCCATCCAGTCTCCATTATCAATCCATCCCACATCTTTTCCACCACCTGCATCGGAAGTGTTTTCTGTTTGCACACCACTCATGCCAGACCAGTTCTCCGCTTCTACGCGGGTAGTTGATCCTGAAGGTGCAGGGGTGGGTGTTGGTGAGGGAGAAGTGGAACCTGCGCCTTCAATAAAAAAGCTTGGACTTCCGTTTAAATTAATATTGGATGCACTTAATGAAGTTGAATTATTGGTTTGAGAATAATCCCAATCCTTTCTGGTGACATTACCACTCATAACTACAAATGAAGGAAAGCTATAGGTGGCTGAAGCGTTTTCAGAAAGGTCGGTTTGTGTTTTTGCCCATAATACATACACATAACTGCCATCATTGCCCCTGAAGGCACCACCGTCAACATTGCCAGGTAAGTTCATTGATGAAGTCCTGGAGGCGTCATAGGTTCTTCCATATAACAAATCTGACATTGTTTTAGAAGCAATACCCTGGTCAGTAAGCGTAGCATTGTACGGTGTTGAATTTCCAAAATACTTATACATTCCCATTTGGTCGTACTGTGAAGTGCCTGTCTGGTCACCGATAGTGTACCAATAGACCTGCCTGATGTCCGCTTTTTGAGCAGCTACCTGTGCTTTGATCACATAATTCTTCTGGCCTTCCGGGCTTCCCCAATCATCCCCCGAGGAGAAAGTGGAAACCCCGGTTTCTGTACATATATATTGTTTTTTCGGATAGCTGGAACCGTTATAACCATACGTTCCCAAAAGTGTTTCCATGTTATTCCTGCAATTAATGAAGGCTGAAGCTGCCCCGTCGGAATGGCGGAAGAACTGGAACCCATTGATTGCATTGCTCCAGGTTTTTAAACTATACATAGGATAATTATGAAAGCTCAGCACATCAAAGTAAGCTCCCCCTTTTGCCGGATACGCGGAGGTAACAGAACCATCAACAGGGTTATCCGTGTTGCGGAGTATTGCATCCAGGAAGCTCCTGTAACCAATACCACCTGTACATACATATGAATTTGGCTGTAGTTTTTTAATTACTTCCCATGAAATCCTTAAAGTGCGGATGTAATATTGAATAGGCGCCCTGAGGTTCACCAGTTCAGATGCATTTGGGTCATGATCAAACCAACTTCCGGCCTGAGGAGGATTAGCATCTCCCATCCAACCAGAACCTGTATAGGTATAATCGGGTTCATTGATCACTTCCCAGAACTTAATGTAAGAGCCATACACTTTTACTACATCATAGAGATATTTGGCATACGTGTTAGCAGGATTTACCTGTGTTTGGGCCGCATCCAGCCAAATAGGTTCATATAATCCTTTAAAAGTTTTTGCCTGCTCAGGGCTGCCGGGGAAAGTTGTGGTTTCCCTGTTGGCCGGAGATGGGTTTCCAACGAAAGCAGTCATATCACCACCACCAAGGGTTGCATAATATTGGAATTTTGAAACTTCTGCATTAATACCGTAAGTGGTTAAATGATCATCATATAAAGGAATACGAAGTGACTTAACACCCACTCCTTTTACATTGAGTGAAGAGCTACCCATAGAAAGAGCAGCCACATTTTCCGATGTCCAGTTATTTCCGTACCATCCCGGGTTGGCTCCATACCTGTAGATGCCGTTATAGGCAACTGTCGAAGAAAAGCTGTTCGCTGTAGGTACCTGTGCTATTGTTTTATGTGAAAGAACTATAATGGTAGATACCAGGAAGGTAAAAATCCTTCCCATATAGGAAATTGAATGTTTTTTCATAGTTAGGTTACTATTAAAATCTGCCCTGTCGGGACAAGGCAAATTGCATTTTTAACAAAGGGTTGATTAGCGTAGTATAAAATGAAAAAAGGCCTTTTTACAGGCCTTTTTTTCATTTGCAGTTTTACTTCGAAAACAATGCTGCAACATCTTCATAGGCCAATGACATCAATTTTATTTTTGTATAACCCTGGCTTTCCAGGTCTTTCAATTTTTCAGGAGAAAAAACGAAATACTTAAAGGCATCAGATGTTAAGCTTTCTGTTCCACTGTAATTGTCACATAAAAGTGTTACAGAACCATTCGATACCTGGTAATAGAAATAAGAATCTGTGGTACCTTTTTGTTGAAAGGGTAAAGCATTGATCGTTGACCCATTTTTCACGAAAGCGAGTACCATACCACGGGAAGTAACTGAACTGGTAATAGAACTATCAGCAAGTTTTGAACTATAGGTAGTAAACTTATCTCCTTTAGATGAAGCCCAGCTTGACAGGGTTTTCCAATCAGAAGCTTTTGCACTAGCCGCCATTGCAGCTGCAACAGGACTTTTTCCCAGGGTAGTTTCATGCTGGACATCATTTTTTTTGCATGATGCGATCAGCAGTAATAGGCTAAAGCCTAAAACCGGTAGCTTGTGTTTGTTCATAGATTAATATTTGAAAGAGAATAATTGGCCGGTTTTACCCGGCCATTTGGTGTTGAAGTATTATTGTTTTACGATTTGTCTAGAGTCAGACCAGGTACCCATTGTAACTTTTACAATGTAGGTAGCTGCTGCCAGGTCACCGATGGAAATATAGAACTGTGTTGAACCATCTGCCTTGCTGAAGCTGAACTGCTTTTGAACTGCTCCTGAAAGATTGATCACTTGAACAGATACATTTCCACTCAGACTGTTATTTACCTGTAATACAAAACGATCTGTTGTTGGATTTGGATACAGATCCAGAGATGGTGTTGTAGCTACATTGGTAGTTTCAGTGGTCATGATGGAAGTGCTTTGTTGTATAGCTGAAAGAGCTGCTCCACCCTGGCCAACCTCGAACCAGTTGAAATTAAATCCAAGAGAAGCTGAGGATTGAATCCTGATGGTCTGGCTTCCTGCAGGTAAGTTAACAGATGCACTCACAGTCTGGAATGTTTGATAACCGCCGGTCAATGGAACGTTTACAGTGGCCAATACTACTCCATTGCTGTTTTTGATCTGAAGTTGAGAACCATTGTATATACTGGACACTCTTAAGTTTACTGTGTAAGTTCCTGATGAAGGTGCATTATATGTATAGTCCATCCAGTCGCCAATATCTATCCAACCCACGTCTTTACCACCGCCGGCATCTGAAGTATTTTCTGTTTGAACACCGCTCATATTGCTCCAGTTCTCCGCTTCGATACGTGTAGAACTTGAAGTCGATGGAGCAGATGTTGTACCGCTTCCACCAGCTACCTCGAACCAGTTGAAATTAAAACCCAGAGAAGCTGAGGATTGTATCCTGATTGTTTGTGAACCTGCATTCAGGTTAACGTTGGCACTTACTGTCTGGAAGGTCTGGTATCCTCCTGTAAGAGGAACATTGACAGTTGCCAGCACAACACCACTACTGTTCTTTATTTGGAATTGTGAACCGCTGTAGATACTGGAAACCCTTAGGTTGAAAGTATAGGTTCCGGCAGAGGAAACACTAACATTATAGTCCATCCAGTCGCCATTATCTATCCAACCCACGTCTTTACCACCACCGGCATCAGAAGTATTTTCTGTCTGAACACCGCTCATATTACTCCAGTTCTCTGCTTCATAGCGGGAACCAGTACCGGAAGTTGTTGTACCAGATGAAGTAGTTCCACCACTTGAGAAATCCATGTAATTGATATTCCAACCAACTCCTGAAGTAGACTGAACCCTTAGGGTTTGAGTTCCTGCAGGAATATTAATGGAAGCGCTTACTGTTTGCCAGTTTTGAAAACCACCCGTATTTGGAAGATTAACCGTTGCCAATACAGAGCCTGAGCTATTTTTTAATTGTAACTGGGCGCCTGAATAAGGACTTGCAACTCTCAAATTTACTGTATAAGTTCCTGCAGCAGAAGCATTTACACTGTAATCCATCCAGTCACCATTATCTATATAACCCACATTTTTGCCGCCCGTAGCGTCTGATGTAGTTTCAGTTAAAACCCCACTCATGGAAGAATAATTTTCGGATTCTACTCTTCCAGGTAAAGTGGTTGTTGTAGCTGTTGGAACTGGTACTGGTGAAGGTGCAACACTTGTTGCTGTTACAAATTCAAACCAGTTAATATTAAAGCCAACCCCAGATGGTGAAGTAGACTGGATTCGAAGCGTTTGTGTTCCTGAACCCAGGTTTACAGTTGCGCTTACAGTTTGCCAGCTTTGATAACCACCTGTATATGGAACGTTCACTGTTGCCAGGACAGTTCCGTCTGATTTTTTCAGTTGTAATTGTGAATTGGATGCCAGGGAAGCTATCCGGAAGTTAACTGTATAGGTACCCGCGGTGCCAACATTTACTGAGTAATCCATCCAATCATTTGGATCAATGTATCCTACATCCTGTCCACCACCAGCATCTGAAGTGCTTTCTTTCTGAACTCCACTCATATTGCTCCAGTTTTCAGCCTCAACTTTACCGGGTAAGTTGACTGTGGAAACTGTTGGGACTGGTATTGGAGAAGGTGAGGGTGCCGGAGCTGGAGCTGGTGCAGATCCACCTTTAGAGTATTGAAGCATCCACTCGTAGACGTTCATATTGTTCTCCCTGTAAGAAGGATTGTAAGACTTGGTCCATGCGTCATGGCCATAGTCAGGGAAAATGGTCTTGCGTGCATTTCCACCAAAGTTGGTGATATTAGTCACCCAGTCTTTAGTGTAAGAAGATTGCACAGTACCATCGAAATCGTTGTGTAAAGCCCATACAGGTAATTTTGCATTGGCAATAGATTGTGCCTTTCCCTGATCAGGATATGTGGCTCCACAAACAGGTACAATGGCAGCGGCCCTGTTTGGAAAGGCTGCTCCAAAATCCCAGGTAGCGCCTCCGCCCATACTTAAGCCGGTTACGTAGATGCGGCTTTGGTCAACCCGGTAATTATTCACAGCATAATTGATGACATCATTGATGTCACCGCCGGATGGCCAACCCTTGAACTGGGGAGAGATCACGATGAAACCCTTTTGAACTCCGCCAACATTAAAAGATGTAGGAAAACCACCATTGACAATAAGGCGGGGAAGAGCAGTCCAGCAATTTATGATCTTATCAAGATCTCCTGGCTGGCCACTTCCTAATTCACCGATTCCATGAACAAAAACGATCAATGGATAAGTAGTATTGTTGTTGTAACCGGCAGGCAAGTATTCAAAATACCCACCTGAATTCCCGTTAATAGATACATACTTTGGTGTTTGAACTTGTGCATTAGCCGCAATAGCGAAGAATAGCACGGATAAGGTTGTTACAAGGCGTTGCAACAAAGACATTCTTAGGTGCTTCATAATTAAAAAGATGGATAGGCTTTAAACAATAAAAAATAAATAGGGCGAATCTACAGTTTCAAAAGGGTTGTGGCATTTCATCCGCATTAAGCGATAATTATGCCAAAAGATTATTGATTAGCACTTTAACACTATAAAGCAACGATTTTTTAGTGCTTTGAAAATTAGAAAGTAGGTGAGATGATTATTTCCATCGTTCAATGAACGAAAAATCTTTAAAACCTAAGCGGGCACTGCATTACAGTGTCGCCTATTTTAATTCACCTGTTCAGTTCTATTTTTCGATTTTTAGTCTTAGAGAGGAATAAATATAAAGTGGAATTATTAAACAGAATACGGATGAGCTTTAAAAATGTTAATGATATTTATCAACAAAAAACATATTAATTATTTAGATTCCATTGTTTCTATTTAACATTTGAATATGTATTATAATGCAATATAATTTTTGGCACGATTCATAAATTCAGCCCGACTTAATTATCTAAAAACTCTTTTTTGGTGTAAATATTTCGATCATCCCTTGTGTGTCACCTCTCCTGGGAGCTGGAAATGAATCTATTTTTTGATACCTGTTTATTAATGTATCACGTACTCTGAATGGATAAAAATTGTTTAGAGAAGGAACATATTCAAAAATTACAAGGTCATATTGATTTGTCATTATTTTATTTTCATATTGAGCGGCTTCCCTATTGAACATGGCAACCCCCAGGTGATACCATAAGGGTACCTCCGGGCCAATTTCCTGGTGATAAGGCATTTCAACTGCTAATGGTGTTAACTCACTCATATTCAGTACCCTTAATGATCCTTTCCTGCTTTTAACCAGGTCCATTTCTAATAACCTGTCTATACCTTTCACTGTGGCATTTGGCATATAGATTTTTTTGAAACTGTTCAGTCCTGAAAAGGTCCATTCTGATAATGGAATATCATTGGAAGGAGGATGTATGATATAGGTGTTACGGTTTACAATGTTTTCACTCGAATTTTGGCTTACTGAAGCTCCGGGAAGTACCCGTTCTGCTATTCTTTGAAAATATTTCCAAAATATACCGCTCCACCATAGCACCAAACCAAGGCAGCCTACTGTAAGAATTCCAGCTCTGTTAAAATCCAGGTTTATATGCCTTGAAAGTTGGGAAAGGATAAAAGCAATGGCAAAACTGTGGAAGAAAATATTATTGTCTGGTGGGGTATAGCTAGTAACCTGTAGTATGGCCGCTTCCACCAATATTCCTGAAGTAAGCAACAGGAATAGTGTATCCGATTCTTTTGTGAATAATTCCTTACTGTTTTTATAATTTACAATAATCAATAGAAGGATCACAAACAGGTAAAATTTTATCCATTGAGAATTCATGAAAAATTCATCAGCAATTTCAAATACTGAAACCCTTGAAGTATGGGGAGGCTGGCCATGATTGAACCAATAACCGAAATTGTACTGTATAAGCGGTAAAATAATTATAAGAGCAATAACCAGGTAGCTCAAAACAAAGATGAATAAGGGTTTCCATTTTTTTTCTGTAAAACAATGATAGGTAAGAAGGGTAAGGCATAAAATTAGGGCAAGGCCCCCCCCATCCTGTTTAGTAAAAAAGGAAAAGAATGTAAATAATGCACTAAACGATAATACAATCCAGTTCTTACTGACAGCAGTAATATAGTGTAATAGAAATGCGAGTCCAACCATTTCGTATACTATCACAGTGTGATTGTACCATGGCCAGAAATTAAAGAAGGAAAAGGAAAGACAATATAAAATAACCGATAACAGGCGCACCCCTGGTTGAACCTTCAAACTTTTTAATATGGAACGGAAAGCCAGGCCGGAAAGGATGTTTAAAAATACCTGCGCCTTTATAAGAGTGATCATCTGTGTTCCGAAAATCTTGAAGAACAATGCAGGGACAACCCAATACATATATCCAAGTGGCATTCCAAAATCCCTATAGGGTACCTGTCCCTGGCTTAATCTATAAGCACCTTCCCAGGAAAGAAATATATTAACCCGGTAAGGAAAACTTGTAAAGAGAGGAATAATGGCCAGGAGAACTATGATAAGTAATTCCAATTGGGAAAATCTGCGGATCCGTTTTCCTGTCTGTAATTCATCCATATTGATCGATATAAAATTCCTGCACCAAGTTAAAACTAGGTTCTGATATTATGGTAGAAGGTTTGGTATGGTTGTAGCATTATGCGCTTTGGCGCATAATCAATACTTTTACCGCCATCATTAACCATTTTTTGACCCGTGGCTTATCTTTCTTTACTCCGTCCCAAGGATTGGGCTAAAAACCTGTTCCTTTTTATACCGTTATTTTTTTCGGGCGATTTTTTTCATTGGGAACTATATCCCAGGCTGATCCTGGGTTTTATTGCATTTTCCCTGGTTGCCAGCAGTATTTATATCATCAATGATTACAGAGATATAGAAGATGATCAAAAGCATCCTGAAAAAAAGAGTCGTCCCCTGGCTTCCGGAGCAGTTTCAAAACCTGTTGCCCTTATCATTTGTATTATTTTATTGATCACAGGTTTTGCCATAGCTTATTTTATAAGGGATAAATTTCTTTTTGTTTTAGGTATTTATTTCGTGTTAAACCTGGCCTATTCCTTTGGATTGAAAACAATACCAATTCTTGATATCATTATTGTAGCCATTGGATTTGTACTGCGTATAAAAAGCGGAGCCGTTATAGCAATGATCGGACTTACCGAATGGCTTAATATCATGGTTTTCCTGCTGGCTTTATTTATGGCTATTGGTAAAAGGCGAGACGATGTATTGCTGAAAGTTTCTTCAGGTACTGACATGAGAAAATCAATAAAGGGTTATAATCTTGAATTTCTAAACGTAGTACTGTCTTTAGTATGTGCGGTCATAGTTGTAGCTTACTTTATGTATACTATGTCTCCTGATGTTATCAGGAGAATGGGCACTTACCGGTTATATTATACCTGTCTTTTTGTTTTAGCAGGAATTTTGCGATATTTGCAGATCATCTTTGTACACTCCGCTGCTGGATCTCCCACAAAGATTCTTTATAAGGACCGATTCATCCAAATATCAATACTGCTTTGGATTACCAGCTTTTATTTGATCATTTATATGAAAGACGTAACCTTATTTCAATGATGAAAAAAACAATTGCCAACTGGGGCAACTTTCCAGTGATGGAATCGGAGGAGAGCACATTTTCTTTTTCCGAACAAATCAAAGATTCTGTTCAGCAAAGCGATTCAATTATTGCAAGGGGTAATGGCAGGTGTTATGGCGATGCTTCTCTCGAAAAAAGCACACTTTCCACACTCAAATATGATAAGATACTCAACTTTGATACGAATCACGGGATCTTTGAATGTCAGTCAGGTATAACCTTAGATAAAATACTGGAAGTGATCGTTCCTAAAGGATGGTTTCTTCCTGTAACACCCGGCACCAAGTTTATTACCGTGGGAGGCGCCGTAGCCAGCGATGTACACGGTAAGAATCACCATATAGATGGTTCCTTTTCTGCCCACGTTTTAGAAATGGATGTACTATTATCTTCGGGTGAAACACTTACCTGCTCCACGCAGCAATACCCCGATCTTTTCTGGGCAACTTGTGGAGGAATGGGACTGACAGGTGTAATTACAAGAGTAAAGTTTGACCTGAAGAAAATAGAAACGTCTTATATTAAACAAAAACAGATTAAGGCTGAGAACCTTGATGAGGTATTGCGCTTGTTTGATGAATACACACATTATACGTATTCAGTTGCCTGGATAGATTGCCTTAAAAAAGGAAAGAATTTTGGAAGAAGTATATTAATGTTGGGTGAACATGCTGTTGTGCAAGACCTGGATGCAAAACAAAAAGCTGAACCTTTAAAAATGCCAGCTAAAAAACAAATTTCTTTCCCATTTAACCTTCCATCATTTGTTCTGAACCAGTTTACAGTAAGGGCCTTCAATTTTCTTTTTTATGCAAAGAATTTGAAGAAAGAGATTAATAACGTGGTTTCTTACGAACCTTTCTTTTATCCATTGGATGCAGTTTTACACTGGAACAGGGGATATGGCAAAAAAGGTTTTCTTCAATATCAATTTGTATTACCACTGGAAAGCAAGCAAGGATTGATCGAAATACTTCACCGCATCAGCGATGCAGGAATGGGATCTTTCCTGGCAGTATTGAAAGTTTTTGGTGAACAGAATGATCTCATTTCATTTCCCAAAAAAGGATATACGCTTGCGCTTGATTTTCCTGTACGGAGTAATTTATTCCCCTTCCTTGACGAATTGGATAAAATAGTGCTACAATATAATGGCCGCCTGTATTTGTCCAAAGATGCAAGGATGGATGCAGATGTATTTTGGAAAAGTTATGACAATGCTGACCAATTTAGGGAAATCATAAAAAAATATAATCCTGGATTCAGGATCAATTCCGTTCAGGCACGACGGTTACATATCACACAATAATTTATCATGCCCACTATTTTAATATTAGGAGCTACCTCAGATATCGGGTTTGCTATAGCCAGGAAGTTTGCCTCGGAGAAGTATGATGTGCAACTGGCAGCCCGGAATACTGGTTCCTTACAACCATTTCAATCAGATATAGAGATCAGGTATGGCGTAAAATGCACCCTGCATTCTTTTGATGCCCTGGACTTTGGCTCTCACACAGATTTTTATAAATCACTTCTGCCAAAGCCTGATGTTACAGTTTACGTTATTGGATATATGAATGAAAATGAAAAAGTGATCACAGATTGGGAAGAAAGCCTGCGTACTATTAATACAAACTATACTGGTGCGGTTTCCATTTTAAATCTTGTTGCTGCTGATTATGCTTTGCGTAAATCAGGTATTATTATAGGGATCAGTTCAGTAGCAGGGAACAGGGGACGGCAAAGCAATTACATTTATGGAAGCGCCAAGTCAGCTTTCACCGCTTATTTGTCTGGCCTGCGTAATAAATTATACCATGATAATGTTCATGTAATGACAGTGTTGCCTGGTTTTGTATATACTAAAATGACGGAACATTTAAAGTTACCTCCTTTATTGACTGCCTATCCGGAAAATGTAGCCGATGCTATCTATAATGGTGTTCGAAGTAAAAAGAATATACTTTATGTAAAGTGGTTCTGGAAATATATCATGTTGATCATTACTTCCATCCCTGAAGGAATATTTAAAAAGAAGAAATTGTGAAGAAGGGAATAGCTTTTTTTGATTTTGATGGCACTGTTACTACAAAGGATACCTTATTGGAATTCATAAAATTTGCAAAGGGTGCCCCTGCTTTTTATGGTGGGTTTTTATATAATATCTTTTACCTGTTAGCTTATAAAATAAAGGTGATCTCTAACCAGGAAGCCAAGGAAAAAGTGCTCGGCTATTTTTTTCGGGGTACTGAAATCACTGATTTCGATCGGATGGCAATTGAATTTTCGAAAAAAAAATTACCCTCTGTTATTCGTCCTAAGGCTCTGCAGGAGATACTGACTTTACAAAATGACAATATAGATGTTGTAATTGTATCAGCTTCACCCGAAAACTGGATCAGGCATTGGTGTCTCGAAAAAAATCTTATACTTATAGCTAGTGTACTTGAAATTAAAAATGGTAAGTTAACTGGTAAAATTTCCGGAAGGAACTGTCATGGTCAGGAGAAGGTAAGGCGTATATTAGAAAAATATTCTATTGAAGAATATAATGAGGTTTATGCCTATGGGGATACGAAAGGAGATCTTCCAATGCTTAGTCTTGCTACCAAATCCTATTATAAGCCGTTTCTTTAATTCATTTATTTTTTGAATCCGGCAGTTGTCAATTAGTTCACCGAGGTTTTACAAGAAGGTATCGCTTGAATTTCTGGTTTTAACCATTTGGGCATCAGATTAGGATTGTTTAATATACATTTGGATCCACTTTCTATTTGCAGATTAAAACCTATTCCTTGAAAAGTCTCAAAACACCAAAACGCCGGTATAAGAATATTAATATCCTCACCAGGGTAATTGTTGCTTTTTTCTTACTTACTCTTTCTTCTTTCTTAGCTCATTCACAAGTTATTACAGTGACTGTGAAATACAATTCTGCCCAGGCTGGATCAAAAGCTTCATTAGCTGATTTGAAATACAACAAGCAATCGGTATTAAGTATGGAGGTTGATGATCAGCCAGCTAATGTAATGAGCGTTAAAGCTTTTTTGCAAGGTGGAGTTGCTACAGAGGATGGATTAACCTATACGGGGAAATACTTTACTGATGGTTGCGGAAATAACAAACCATATACCCTTGGAGTAGCTATGACAGCTCATAGTAATTATAATGATGGAGACCTTACTTTAGTTCCTTCTCTTTTAAATACTTCTCAACTCAAAACATTGGTGGCTTCCGGATTTTTACTGGAAAATCATGGCTTTTATCATGAGCAGGATCAATACTACGTTACAAATAATTTTACAGAGCCAAGAAATATCCTTGAGAATACCAACTTTATTTATGACAAAACAGGATTTGTTTCCAGGGTATGGGTTACTCCATCCAATTATACCGGTTATAATCCCTATGTGCAACAACAGGGTTTTATGGCTGCAACTTCCCAAAGTGTAACCGATGGTTATACTTCCCAGCCTGCGAATATGTGGTCCGATCACCTGGCAGATCTTTCACAACTTGATTCAAATTTTAATGTATTCCTTAGGGATTTCAATGATGACTGGGGCAATAGTTCTGTAACAAATGAATTAAAATCCCGGGTAGCAGATCTTAGGTCTAAATCTTCGTCAACGATACACAAAATATATCGCCTTGGCACGCATAGCTATAATTCGAATAACTGGCAGGGATTTAAATCCTTTTTCGATTATGTTGATTCAGTGTCCGGTAATACTATTTGGGTCACCAGCCTTCAGGAATTACTGGAATATCTGGAAGTCAAAAGAAAACTGGTAATGACCCAGTCACTTAAACGCAATGTTTTAACCATTACGCTTGACTTAAGTAATGTGCCCGCGAAAAATAGTTACAGGGATATTTCACTTCTGGCTACTAATAATACATCGATTAGCTCAATATCAGTTTCAGGGGCTGATAGTTATTCCTATAATACTACAACAGGACTTATCAATATTTTTAAAAGGAAAACTGTATTTAATCCACCCTATAACAAACCTGCTCCCAATGCCGGCGCTGACAAGAAAGTTATATTACCTGTTGATTCCGTTTTATTGAGTGGCAATCTTACAGATACTACTGTACATGTGATATCCTATAGCTGGGCCAAGGTTTCAGGGCCTGATTCGGGAACCATTATTTCTCCTTCGTTGCTCACAACCTTTGTTACAGGTCTTGTACAGGGTAATTATGTTTTCAGGTTGACTGCAATTGATGAAAATGGAATTCATGGAACGGATGATGTGGCAGTTAATGTTATTTCTATTGTTTCTCCCGGGTCAGTATTCCATGTAGAAGCAGAAAACTGGACTGCCATGAGCGGAGTCCAGACAGAAGCTTGTTCCGATACTGGTGGCACCCTGGATGTAGGCTGGATAGATAACGGCGATTGGATGGATTACGGTTTAACTGTTGGGACTTCAGGATCATATAATCTTAATTTAAGAGTTGCTTCTCCTTATACAGGTGCTCAACTTGTTGTTAAAAACAAAACAGGAACTATAGTTTCTACTGTAAACATTCCTACAACTGGTGGCTTCCAAAATTGGCAAACCGTTTCTGTGCCTTTGAATCTCATAGCAGGAGATGAAACTTTAAGAATTGAATCTACTGCTGGAGCAGGCTGGAACATTAACTGGATGGAATTAGTGGGGGCAACAGCTACTAACCAGGCTCCAACTGCCAACGCAGGAGCTGACCAAACTATTACACTACCTGCTAATAGTGTTTCCTTGGCTGGCAGCGGTACAGATGCTGATGGAACCATCGTTACTTATGCCTGGACAAAACTAACCGGCGGAGCAGCTACCCTCACTTCTCCTTCCTCAGCCTCCACAACCATTACTGGCCTTGTGGCAGGGTCTTATACATTCCGTCTTACTGTAACTGATAATAGCGGCGCTAGTACTTCTGATGATGTGATTGTGACAGTCAATGCTGCGACCAACCAGCCTCCTACAGTAAATGCAGGGCAGGATCAAACCATTACCCTGCCTGTAAGCTCTGTTAACTTGAGTGGCACAGCCTCAGATGCAGATGGATCAATAGTGACCTATGCATGGACCCAGGTAGGAGGGGTTGCAGCAACCATTGTTTCGCCTTCGGATTCTACCACCAGCATTACTGGTCTTAGTGCAGGCACATATACTTTCCGCCTGACCGTAACTGATAACAACGGTGCATCAGCAAGTGATGATGTAAACGTGGTGGTAAACAGTACGACCAACCAGCCTCCTACAGTAAATGCAGGGCTGGATCAAACCATTACCCTGCCTGTAAGCTCTGTTAACTTGAGTGGCACAGCCTCAGACGCAGATGGATCAATAGTGACCTATGCATGGACAAGGGTTACAGGCACCGGGGGAACCATTTCTTCACCAGTTACCCCTTCTACCTCTGTTACAGGTCTTAGCGCAGGCTCTTATACCTTTAGATTAACAGTCACTGATAATAGCGGCGCTAGTACTTCGGATGATGTGATTGTGCTTGTCAACCAACAGCCTACACCTGTTTTTTCTGTAAGAATAGAAGCTGAAAGTTTTACCAATACTACTGCAGCGGTCACCAAAACTGCAACAACGGACGTTGGTGGTGGTCAACAGGTTGGCAGTTTAGACAATGGCGATGTATTAAATTATACAGTGGATGTCCCTTATTCAGGCACCTATACAGCCAATTTCAGGGTGGGAGCCACAAAGGGAGGAAGTAAACTGTTACTATTAAACAATGCAGGCACCCTGCTAGCAACGATCAATGTTCCCAACACAGGGAGCGCCTGGCAAACAGTAAGTGTAAGCATCAATCTTACAGCCGGAAGCCAGCAAACCTTTAAGGTGCAGGTCAATAAAACCGCCGGTAACCCTGTATTCAACTGGTGGGAACTGGTAAATAGTAATTCTGGTACTGTAATTTCAGGAACTTCAAGTAAAGTAACAAACCAGGAATTCACCCCTTTTACTCGTTTGAATATCTATCCAACACCTATTCAAAACCAGGCAACAGTTGTGGTAAATGATCCATATATGGGATTGCTCAATATACAATTGTGGAATATTGCCGGTATAATTCAAAAACAATTCACCTGGAATAAAAATACTACACAACTACAATCTTTCATTTACGTTGGTGATCTGCCTAATGGTGAATATATCCTAACACTAAAAATCAATAAACAGCTACTATCTCAGAAGTTCATAAAGTTATAAGTTCCGATATACCGGGATTTTTATGTTTAATGTGAAGGATGGGTATGCTTATTGATTACTCAGCTGCATAATAGTCCCGTCAGGTATTGATTGGGAGAAAGGAATAGTTTAATTTGCTATCAATTGACGAACATGGAACATCAGAAAAAATCATTTCATGAGGTAATCATGATCCTCACTTTAATTTTTTTCTTTATTGCAGTTTTTATGAAAATCTTATTTTATTGATAAATGGCGGAGGAAAAATATATCCGGCAAAAAATTCGTCCCAACTCTGTATTCTCGTTCCTGCAAAGAATTTTTGTAATTGAGAAACTTAATAATTGGTTAGGATTTTTATTAATTGGTTGTGTTGCAGGCGTGTTTGGTTATTTACTTGCCAATGACTTTATAATCGGGGTAGGGGCCATAGGTGTAATATTAGGTTTTGGCATTTTATTGCTTTGTATACTCAATGTGGAGTGGGGAATATATATCAACCTGATCTTTTTATTTGTTTGTACTCATATTTCCCGCTTGTTTTTCCAGGATAATCTTCCTGTTGGCATTGTTGCCGACATCCTTATCCTTGCCACTTTAGTAGGATTATTTGTTGGAAAATATGATTTAAGGGAAAATTCAAAAGCCTTCTTTTCAAAAAGACCTATTATTATTTACCTGGTAGTTTTAGGGTATTTATGTCTTGAATTATTCAATCCCTATGGGCACTCTTTACAGGGATGGGCACTGATCGTGAGAAAAGTTGTAGAATCATTTGTTATCATTTTTATATGTTATAATGTCTTTTCTGATCTTTCCAGGATCAATAACTTCCTGAGGGTTTTATTTATTTGTGCTTTGGTAACAGGATTATACGGCTGCATTCAACAATGGCATGGCTTGTTTCCTTTCGAAATCAATTGGGTGCATAGCAGTGAACTTCGCCTTAATCTTATATATCTTTTTGGAACCTATCGTAAATTTTCATTTTTCTCAGGACCAACTGAGTTTGGAATTATTATGGCAGGTTGTTCCCTGCTTTTTATTTTATTAGGTATCAATGAAAAGAAGCTATTTTATAGAATAGTCCTGATTGGGGGATCTATTATCATGTTGCTTGGAATGTCTTATTCAGGAACCAGGACGGCCAATGCAATGCTGGTAGGCGGAATAGGTTTATATATTTTGCTAACAATACATAAAAAGATCACGAGGATCTTTGCTGTATTTGCTGTACTGGCATTTCTATTTATAATGTTCGCTCCGATTTATAGTAGCGAAACGATAATTAGATTTCGAAGCAGTTTCTCCGGAAGTGAAGATGCATCCTATAATGTAAGAGAAGCCAACAGGGCTTCTATTCAACCTTATATCTACAGTCATCCATTTGGTGGTGGTTTGAGTACAACGGGAGAAAATGGTCAGAAATATAATCCCGGTCATCAGTTGGCTGGATTTCCAACCGACAGTAGTTATGTAAATAAGTCTCTTGAAACAGGATGGATCGGTATGATACTTACCTGTATCTTATACTTCATTACAGCACAATATGCCGTTCGTGGTTACTTTGGTACTAAGAATCCGAAAGCAAAAGCAATTTTTGCTGCTATTACAGCTTTTCTTTTTGCTTTTTACATTGGTGAAATCGCTCAGGAGGCAGTAGGACAATTCAGTAATACTATGGTGTATTTTCCTGTAGTTGCAATTTTACTCCAACTACGGCAACAAACAACAAAAGAAAGGCTGGAAGACAGGTCAGCTCTTAATAGCGATCAGTACTAATAAAAGTTAGGCGACCATGAATGGACAGATCTTAAGTACAAGGAATACTATGTTTGTATTCTTCTTTGGTATCCTTGTTCTTTTTCTCCCTATATTATTCATAGAATTAAAAGTATTAAAGTATACAAATGGTGTATTTATGTATCCATTTGATGATACTTTTATTCATTTACAGATAGCAAAGAATTTAGTCCATGGGCATTGGGGAATCAATAACAATTTTGCATCTGCCTCTTCGTCCCTGCTCTACACGGTTATTTTAACCATATTCAGATTTGTATCCGAAAGCACTGTAATACCTTTTATTATTAATTGTCTTGCGGGGATAGCAGTTATTTGGTTTTTACATTCCTGGCTTAGCAAGCATGAAATTTCTTCAATTGCTCAGGGTGGAATCATGTTATTGGCAGTTTTTATTACTCCTCTTGCCTTAATGATCGTTACGGGCATGGAGCATACAATCCAGTGCCTGCTGTCTTTCATTTTTATATTCTATTTTTCTGATTGGTTGGAATCGTCTATAGATAACACAGCTGCAAAAATTCCGATAAGCATATATATCACAGCTGCCCTTGCAGCTTCCATCAGGTATGAAGGTTTATTCCTTATTGCCATTGCCTGTGTTATGCTTTTATATTATAAAAATATTAAACAGGCATTTTTGCTGGGCTTTGTTGGTGTTTTGCCTGTAGTCATTTTTGGGATTTTTTCCCTTATGAAAGGAAGTTATTTTCTTCCCAATTCAGTATTAGTAAAATCTGAAAGTTTTTCTTATACAGGATTAACTGGAATTATCTCCAATATACTATTTGAGAAACTCACATATGCCAGGAATGGTTTGGCTGCACTTGCTACTCAAAGATGGTTGGTGATTTTACCATTATTGTACCTTGGGTTTAAAAAATACATCCGTCCTTCTTATGCCTTTATAATTATTTTTCTTGTGGTAGCAACGGTTCTGCAGTTGTCACTTGCCTCCACTGGTTACCTATATAGGTATGAAGCTTATTTATTCTTTAATTCCACGGTTATAACAACAGTGCTTTTTTATAAATATGGTAAGCAGGCCTTTGATGACTGGAAGTTGGCAGGTTTTAAAATTATCTTATTAGTGTTGGTATTTTTTTTATTTTTTCCCATCGCGTTACGATCTACCTCCGCTTTGGAAAAGTCTGTGCAGGCTTGTAAAAATATTTACGATCAGCAATACCAGATGGCCCGATTTTCAAAAAATAACTATTTCAACAGTGCTATTGCAGCAAATGATATAGGGGCAGTAAGCTATTTTACTAATGCTTCCATTGTTGATCTTTGGGGCCTGGCAACCATAGAAGTAACCAGGAGCAAGAAACAAAAATACTGGACTCCGCAATTTCTTGATTCCCTAAGCAGGTCGAGGAATGTCAAGGTTGCAATGATTTATGATAGCTGGTTCTCAGACACATTGACCTCAAAATGGAGAAAGGTTGCCACCTGGAAGATTCAAAATAATGTGATTTGTGGAGATGACATTGTTTCTTTTTATGCACTGGATAATACCGAATACTTAAACCTTTACAATAAATTAAAAGCATACGAACCTGGCTTGCCTCCTTCTGTAGTTGTTAAGTACTTCTGATATCTGGTTTCGGCTGGGAGTGAGCTTGAGTTAAAGGCTGAATAGTACGTACCTGCCTTGTTATCTCTTCAATTCTTTTTTTCTTTCTTGTTGTAAAAAGGAACCATAAATAAGTTCTTCCCAGTAGGTTATAAAACATGATAGGGATGGCTACCCCAAATGCTATTACAGTTAATAAAATCAGTATTGGGTTGGTAAGATGCAGGAAATGAATTAAGATAGACCGCACTAATCCTACAACAATCACATGTATCATATAGATATAGAGGGAGTGAAATCCAATTACACGAAGAAATGAGAGTTTATTCCATTTTTCCAGGAGAAAGGCCATAATTATAAGCGTGATACAACCAATCAATGAAGTGAAAAGAAAGTTCAGTTCATTCAATGCATACAGGGTACTATTTCCATGAAATGTTTCTATGGTCGTTTCCATCGCCTTAGCCCCTACATTATTATGCAGGTAAACGATTTGGGCACCAATAAATACTGGAAGGAATATGAGCAGCGTGATAGGCTTTTTTAATTGCTGCTGTACGATTTCTGTAAATAGCATACCAGAGATAAGGTCACCTATTACAAAGAATAAGTAAAAGCGCATCCAATTGGACATCATGCTTATATCATTAAGAAATGGAGCACATGTGAATAATACAAGCCCAATAATTAAATGCACCCACCTGCTTGGTTTCACCTTCGTTTTAAAGAAGATAAAAACCATTGTTGCATTAAACAAAGCTGGGAGATACCAGAACTGGTCCAACTGTTTGGGTTGGTAAAGAATGTATAAATAATCATGAACAGTTCTATCGGAGTTAGTAAAATGCGACATGAAAATTTGCAGTGTCACCTGGATAAACGCCCATATAAAATAGGGGTATAAGATCTTGTCGAATTTAACAAAGATGAGGTCCTTTACGGATTGTTTAGAAAGACTAATGGTAGTAAACACTCCGGAAATAATAAAGAAAAGGGGCATGCGAAAGCTGTAAAAGATCATATTAGCCTTACCCACAGTTTCAGGCACGGGGATACCGCTTCTTTCTATACCAAGATAAGCATGATGATAAACCACTAAAAGTATAATGACTCCTCTTAGATAATCAACCCAGCTGTACCTGTTTTTTTCAAGAATGGTTAAGTTAAAGGCGTACAATATCCATCCCTTTGCGTTTTTCATTCACACATCTTGTAAACTTTGAAAACTACATTATTATGACGGCACTTACCGGTTAGTAACTGTTTCCAGTTTAACCCCGATCATTCTTTCAATTTCCAGCTTCTTGATCTCCTGCTGTAATTTTAAATTGATAAGTGTTGCCATTTCGCTGTTGTTTCCTTTCTGGGCGGCATTATAAGTATCAATGGTTACGGTACCTTTTCTGAATTTTTCCTCTGTTTGGGCCAGTTCTGCCTGAACATCATTTACGAGCTCACTCTGAATAGCAATTAGCTGACTATAAGCCCTGTATTCCCTGTACTTAGTCAATACTTCTTCACGGATATTCCTCCGCAGAATCTCCTGGTTGTTCTTACCCATTTCAATACTCTCTGTAGCAGATTTAACCTGGGTTCTTGAAAGGATAGTTCCTAAAGGAATGGTCAATCCAAAAAAGTATTTAGGATAGACATATGACGTAGTAGGAGTTTTTGAAAAAGATTGATCATTATAGTTTAAAGAAACAGCCAATAAATTCATCCACTGATTCTGGGCATTCTTTAAGGTGTATTCATTGATCTTATTTTGATGCTCCAGGTTTTTAGCCTCAGGACCTTGTAATGCCAGAGCTACCAATTTTTCTTCTATTATTGAAGAAGTATCAGATTTTATCAGCATTGAATTATTGACCTGGGCATGGGTAAGTCCCATTACGCCAGTTAATAAAAAAGTAATAATTAATTTTTTTGATGAAGGGTTGTGAAATGAATTGCGAATCAATGAGCTTGTGAATTTTAATCCGTTTCTTTTTGTTTCCTTGGTATTCATTGGTTCAATTACTATTTATAGAATTATAAATTAAGTTAATGCAAAAATTAATAATTAAGTATATTTTCTTACTGCCGGAAAGCCTTATACAACATTAATATTTTTCAGATCCACCATATTCAATATGGATCCGGTAAACTTACCATTGAGTTCTTTGAAAAAACTAATGGATTGTTTATCAATTTGTTTAATTACTTCCTGGGCTGAGAAAACTGCTATGACCCCATCAACATATTGGGCCAGTTCCTTACTGTCAGAAAAATCATTCAGGGGAGGACCTTCTAAAAAGATATAATCAAAATCAGTAGTTAATAATTGTAAATGTTGCAATAGATTTTCTCTTGGCAAAATTTCAGAGGGTGTATAATCTCCCCCTTCAGAACCAATTGCATATACTGTACCTAGACCAAGATCTTTAGAAAATACTTTTACTTGTTCTATCAGGGCTTTATTGTCAGATTTATAAGGAACTATTTTTTCAAGCACTGGTTCAGCATTCAATTGCACTGTAAGGTCATTGTTACAGAAATTGGTATCTATAATAAGTACTTTCTTTTTGCTTAAACTCATACTATATGCCAAAGCCTGGATCAAGGTAGTTTTACCCTGCCCTTTTTTTGTACTTGTAAACAGAAAAATCTTCTTGCCGCTTGTTTCAATTTCATACCTCAGTTTACGGATAGATTCCCTGAAAAGATTATTACGTTTATGTTCTGCCTCATCCGTGGCTATAAGCTTGTTTGAGATTACATCAGTGATGCTTTTGTTTTTCAGGTTCATGAAGTTGACCAGGCTGATCATCTTCAGGTTTACATTCTTGGAAAAAATGATTGGCGTTCGAATGGAGGTATCAAGGTAAGTAAGAAAAATGATGATACCGATTGTTGTTAAAAGGGCTGCAATAGCAGCAAGCGCAATGATCAAAGGCCGTTTTGATGGTTCCGGTGACATAGCGGGTTGACCAGGAACAATCACGCGGAAGTTCACTAATGAGGCTCCTCCTATATCAGTAGCTGCATTGTATCTCTGTTTAGCTTCAAGATATTCCTTGTTGGCAAAATCAACTTCTTTTTTAAGACTCTCACCAACTGCCGTACTGGAAGCTGCGGATGTAACACTACCTTTTAAAGAATTGATCTTTGATTGTAGGGAGGAAACAAACGAAGAGCTGCTTTGTATATCAATTTCCAGGTCGGTTTTCTGAGACTGAAGATCAATCTTTTCTGAGACTGGATCTTTAGCAGTAACAGAGCCTGACCTGCTTGATAACACCTTTTGCTGGTATTTTGATTTTAACGAGTTATACTTTCTATAGTCTGCCTGGTCATTGGTGCGGAGGTAATCATTATAAGCACTATTCATGGCAGTTCGGAGTTGGATAACTTCATCATTGTCAGAACTGCTGGTTTCAGCCGGTGCCTTGTTTAAATCAGCCAATCTCTGGTTCACCTTTCTCAAATTGGCCTGGAAAGTTGTTAGTTTGCTTCTTTCACTTGTCAACTCAGACTCGAGGTTGGCAATGATATCCAGGTCGCCCGTACTTTGTATTTCAGAAGTACCATAACCTGTCCTTTGCAATAATTCGTTTTTCTGATCCAGTATCTGCTTTTTCTTTTCCATGATACTTCTCAGCGTATCAATAGACTCAGCTGCGGTTTTACCCCTGCTGGTACCATAATACCTGATAAATTCATCATAGGCCGTATTTACCAGGAATGCTGAAAGGTTGGGGTCAACAGATGTATAATCAATATTCAGGTAATCCGTTCGTTCAAACCGGCTAACCTTTAAATTTCTGGTTAATGTAGTATAATCATATTGGTAAACACTCAAAAGGTCCATGAGTTTTTTATCTTCCGGAACGGAAGGTGAAAGTATGCTCATGGTCTGGACCTTTGCTCTGAAAGCCCTGATCGCGGAATCTTTTGAAATGTTCTTGAATGCCTGTGCCTTCTCATTATCTGTCAATTTATGAAAAGCATCAGGTTGTGTAAGATCATGAAGAATTAGGTTGTAGGAAAGGAGGTTTATTACTGGGGGAGAGGTAAACGTAACAATAACATTGTTGAATTTAGTGTCCTGTTGGTAATAATCTGCATTTTCATTAACCAGTTTCATTGGGTCGTACGTTGTATAGCCTGTAGCGATTTGTGCTGTAGAACGATACTTTTTTGGCTGGTTAAGAGTTAAAATATATGCAACTGTAGCTGCAATGATAGCGGAACCAATAATGATCCACTTTCTTTTCATTAGAATCCGGAGGAGATAGACAAAATCCATGGTTAGGTACTGTATTATAAACTAAAAATAGGTTTTCAGGTACTGAGAAACAACTAAAGCCTGTTAAATGATCTGATCTTAAAAATTAGGAATATTGATTAAACTAAGGATGAAGGATAATCTCGTTACTTTCTATTTATCATTGATTATCGCTATGGATCTATGACCGGGCTTTTCAGAAAATTAGAGTTGGACCGCTTCACTTTTTCCCAGGTCGAAGGCTGTTTCTTGCGTAAAAATCTGAAAAATCCCTGGATTACGGAAATGTTCATAAAAATAAAGTAATAAGGCAGTTTTAAAATTTTCAAATATTTCGTCACTGTCGGTGATAGATAAGCAATTAAAGCGCCAACATAAAATGCCACCTGTAATAGGAAAATCACCTTATAAATAGGATTTGGAACATACCTGCTGAGTATGTAACTGGAAATAAAGGCTAAAATGAGGCACAATGGACTCAATGTCCACCTGAGCACCCGGTGAGATATATATAAAAAAGAAAGCCCGGGATGTTTCCAGAAAGCTAATGCCTCTGGTAACATAGCCATAGCCTGGAACCCACCTGCAGCAATACGAACTTTTCTTTTCTTTTCATCTTTGATAGAAAAGGAGGGAAGTTCCATGGCATATGCCTGGGGTTCATAAATGATCCGAAAACCCTTTTGTGCCACTTTCATTGATATAATAAAATCATCCAGCACTACTTCAGCCGGCACTATTTCGTATAATTCCTTCCTTACTGAAAATAGTTCTCCGGCAGCGCCCACAACCGAATAGAAGTCAGAGTCAAGCTTTTTCAGGAATGATTCATATTTCCAGTAAAGTCCTTCGCTGGCTCCGATATTTTCTTTATCGTTTTCAGGGGTCATTACTTTTTTCTCGCCTGCCACACCCCCAACAGTTATGTCCAAATAATGACCTGCTATCTTTTGGGTAGCCTCAGGGTTCAGAAAAGTATTGGCATCACTAAAAAGCAAAATGTCATTTTTGGCTGCATTAACAGCCCTGTTAAGAGCCGCTGATTTACCCAGGCGGAGGTTGGAATGAAGTAATTGAATTTGTGGATATTTTTCTATTATATCAGGGGTTGAGTCTGTGGAACCATCAGTAATGAATATATATTCAATCCTATCTGAAGGATAAACCTGTTCAAAAGAATTTTGGATCTTTTTTTCAATACAATCTTCTTCATTAAACGCTGCAACAATGAACGAAACAGTGGGGTAAAATGGGCGACTACTTCCTAAATTTTTCTTTTTCTTGAATAGGTTTATTACATAAGCTATTATGGCATACCCTGCATAATTATAAAAAACAATGAAGCAGCAAATCCACAACACATACTCGAGAAACACCATTATTCAGGTTTTAAGGGTACTAAATTATAATGAAATTGTCCTTTTATCCCCATATTATATAAATAGCATGCCGTACTCAGCCTTGAGGCCAAAATGTATTAACCCCATTCATATGAAACGATTCGGTACAAAAAAAAGGTAGTGATTGCTCACTACCTTTTTCCATTCCAAGGATTTTTTTATTCCTTTATAAACTTTAAGGTTACTGTTGAATTGATATCGGGATTGATATTTACCATATATACCCCTTTTTCGAAAGCTGAAATATCAATCGATTTTATCATTTGTTGTTGGGTACGTAAAAATTCTTCCTGGTAAACGATATGTCCCATAGGATTATAGATCCTGATGTATGAATAATTCTTATCAGTTACAGCATCAATGGAAACATTTAAGGTGCTTGTAGCAGGATTGGGGAATAATGTCGCGGTGGACTTTTTCCTGGTATCTGATTTTACAGTCAACATTACTGTATCTGAACCTGTTGCTCCATTATTGTCAGTTACTAATAATTGGAATAAATACACTCCTTCAACTAGATTGGAAACAGATGTTTTATTTGCAGTAGGTGAAGCCAGGGTATAATTGACAGGCCCATCAATTTTTGTCCATTTGTATGCTACGATACTTCCGTCTGCATCTGATCCTGTGCCTGCCAACTGTGTTTTGTTCAATGGCAAGGTAATAACAATGTCTCTTCCTGCATTTGCTGTTGGAGCTAGATTTGGCTTTGGCATTGCTGCTTTTACAGTTATTTGTATATCATCAGATGAAATGGCTCCCTGGTTATCAGTAACACTGAGACGGAAGATGTATACGCCCTCTGCCAATCCTGTTATTGAGGTGGAAGATGCGTTAGGAGTAACAATAGTATAGGCAGAAGGACCGCTAAGTTTACTCCAGGTATAGGATGTTATAGTTCCATCTTTATCGGTGGCACTACCATTTAATGTTACATTATTAACAGGCAGGGTAATGGTTTGATCTGCACCTGCATTAACAACAGGAAGTTGGTTTACGGCTGCTTTAACTATTACCATAACCGTATCTTTTGCCAAGGCTCC
>NZ_JCANTR010000031.1:0-35552 GCF_059568575.1 Flavisolibacter ginsengiterrae DSM 18136 | reverse complement strand
ATCGGCGATTTCTTCTCATCGCTTCGTAAATTGATCAACTGATCCTTACACCACGATGCAAGTTCATTAAACACCGGCACTGATTTCTCTTTTCTTATCTCTAGTCGCTGATCGAAGTTTAGCTCTTGCTCCCTGCAATGCTTTTCTACCGCATATAGCTTACGATATTGCTCCAGTACATACTGAGCTTTCTCAGAAGAAGTAAATAAAGCTTGCTCGAACTTTCTCCTTGCATGGGCGTTGCAATTAGCATGTACAATGTCATTACGCATTGCAAAGTGATCATATACGCCGAAGCCATCTGTGTGAAGTATGCCCCTGAACTTATCAAGCATTGGTCTTGCATGCTTTCTGCTCCGCCCTTGCTGATATTCGAAGAACACCAGCCCGTCTGCAGGATTTGCATATGCCCACATCTGACCGCGATGAGATTTTTTTCCTTTAACTTTTTCAAGGTCAAGTACTCTGAACCCTGTTTCATCTGCCATCATGTACTGAGAGGCTGCATTTAAAACACAGCTGCGATGTGCATCATACAGAGCCGTTAAACTTCTTGCATCATTGTTCACCCAGTCACTCATTGTGTTGGCTGCTATGATCACTCCTTCCTGTGCAAACTTTTGCATCTGCCTGTACAGTGGCATGTGATACATGTACTTTTCTACAATGCAATGTGCCCTTAAGGATGGTGCTGCAAGACACTTGTCTTTATCCAGGGGAAGATCACCAATGAAGAACTCTACTTTTCCATCAGCATTCGTGCGTTTGTATTTAAACCTTCTATATACACCAAACAACCTACCCGGATCGTATTCCAGCTGCTCTGTCTCTTCTGTATCGAAGAGCTCAGCATCCCCAGGAAGATCGTTTGGATAAATATCTACATACTCTCTTCTAAGGTGTGCAGGTATTCCCTTTCTTCCAGGATGGTTTTCGTTCTTTTCTTTCTTTGCCTTTGTGTAAGAAGCAATACGCTGCCCATCATTGATATTGCAAGCCTCTATTGTTCCTGCTGCAAGCTGGAGTGAGAGTTGATCAGGCGATACATACACACTCTTTTCTGATTTGCTTCCAAACACCAGCTTCTTTAGTTGCTCAAACTGATGTTTGATAAGCTGCAGTTCTTCGATCTCTTTGTCTTTCTGTTTAATAATCTTAACTGCCTCAATATAGTGTTCATGCAGCTCCTTATACCTGGAAGTAAAATCATCAACGTAACTGCGTAATCCATCGATCTTTGAAGACACCTCTTTATGCTCCCTGTCCTTTCTTTCAATAATCTTCTCCTGCTGCATGCTTTTCAACAGCAGCTTTCTGTAGCGTTCATTGAGTTCAAAATGTTCAGGAGATATAAGCACGTAAAGTCTTGTTGTTGCAGTACAATAAAGACGTGCAACAAAAGACTAAATACTATCAGAAAAGCGTGTTTACTTATTCACAAATGTGAACTACATACTGCCATGAAGTGGCTCATACTTTTCTTTGGTGACATATCCATTTTCATGCACTGTTACACCGGTAAGCATCTGTTCCATCTGTTCAATGTTCATCTTGTAAGACACGTGATCCACCACAATCATCGGCACCTGGAATGAACCTTTATCGAGTCTGCGATAGAATATAGAAAAACCTTCATCTTCATAGACCATTATTTTGATGGTGGTCCTTTGCTTGTTGAGAAAGATAAATACATCCTGGTGTATGATGTCCTTTTGCAACTCTGTTCTTACCAGTGCCGCAAGGCGATCAAAGCTATAACTCATCTTAATGGGTCTGCGATACAAATAAAAATTTGCTGCACTCCCTGCTATTTGCAAAATCTTACTCATTGCAACAAGGCTTTTAAATAGTCTGCAGATACCTGAGCGTAAAGTTTGATCCCGTTTACTTCGGCAAACAAAGCGGGCTTTGATGAACTAGAAAGAATTTGCACCTGGGAAAATCCTTTTTCCTGCTCATTACCCTTATACTTCTTTATCCAGGAGTTGAATGTATCTCATTGATATCCATCATCTCGCAATATTCCTTTACACTAAAATCACTCTCTTCCTGCTCTGCGAGATAACTGAGTATCTCTTTTTCACTTCTGTGTATACGTTGCTTGTTTACAGCACTGCCATTTGCATTTGCTTGTTCCATAATTTTTCAGTCTTTTCAAAGAGCTTCAAAACTACTCTGTAGTAGTCATAATTATTTTCTGTCGTTCCCCGTGCGTTTACTACGTGTAATCTCTCGTGTCCTGATCTTTGCAATATTGTAAGGCGAAGCCCGCGGCTGTCCTACGTCATGTCTTTGCGTCTTTGTGGCCTCTTACCTTTAACCTTGAACCTATACCTACAACCTTCTCCCCAGCATCTCCAACAACATAGGACTAACAAACTTTCCCTCGACAACTTCCACCTGCTCATGCTCAACCTCAACGCCATTTTGAAAATCTTCTGATATCTTCTTCAACTCCGCTGCAGGCATATAACCTTACACGTACAAAGTCTTGCCATTCCATTCAACAGAAGCAAACACACCACCCTTACCCATATTCATTGAATTCTTGAATCAATTTCTATTTCTGTACCCATTCACCACTGGTCATTCCTTCTCCTCTTATCCTTCATCCAATACACTATCATTGCGGCTTTATCGGTGCTTCCACTGCTATTGACATTTCTTGCATCATGGGTACTATTTTGATTTCGCTTATTGCCAGTATTCTGACTTTCTTTTTGCTTCAATCTCTTTCAATGTTGCAGCAGAATCTTTCTGGAAATTTTCGTTCCAATATTGGCACACTTTACAGTTTTTGCCACAATTATTGGATGGATCATAAGCATAACCGGTCTCTATTCCCTTAAGTGTTGCTGGTATCCCCTTTGTCATCCACACAGGAGCCGGCGCCCCTTTTAAGTAATGATCAAAATACTGCTGCATACGGATGATGTAATCATTAGCTGACTTGCCAATCATCCCGTGAGTGCCATCATCATATTGTAGCATCCAGACTTTTTTACCCAAGCGACGTAATGCGATAAACAATTCAAGTCCCTGTTCAAATGCCACATTATCATCCTTCTTATTGTGCATAATCAATAAAGGAGTTGTCACCTTGTCTGCCTGTAAAACGGGCGTATTCAATATTACGCTGTCAGGCACCTGCCAAAGCGTTGCTCCCATACGTCCCTGACCACGTTCATTCACGCCCATAGAGCTTCCACCTCCTAAACGGTCTGACAACAATCTCAAACTACCACTGATCAGATCTGCACCTCCCGACCCCTCTGCCGCAGCCGCAAACAAATGAGTATGGGTTACTAGGTAGTTCGTTTCGCTACCTCCAAAGCTGTGCCCGGTAATTCCCATTTTGCTCGAATCGACGAAGGGTAAATGACCGAGGTATTTTGCAGCCGACACAACTGAATTCACGACACTCTTCGCCACATTACCAACCTCATAATGTATATCAGGTTCAAATACGAGATAACCGCGGCTCACAAACCAGGGAATATTGATATCTGCCGTAATGTCCGTGTAATAGTCAGGAAATTCAAATACATCACAGGATCGTTCCTGGTAATAATTAAGAATGATGGGATATTTTTTCTCCTTGTTAAAATCAAAAGGCTTGTATAAGATGCCCTGCGAAATTGTGCCATCCGGTAGCTTCCAGTTCATTAATTCCGATGTCAACCAATTGCAACCTGCCTGAGGTTGCACATTAGATAATTGAACATATCTCTTAAAATCAGTAGTGTAAAAATAATTACCGAATTCCGAGGCTGATTGCCTGCCTACGATCCATGCATTGGTTTTTGCCTTAAGAGGTTTCACTCCTTCTTGCAAACCGTCGCGTCCCATCCGTTGAGATTGAGTGAGATAAAATTTATAGGGCCCCATGGATAGTAATTCCGGGTCTCCTTTTTTGTTCAACTGTTTTTTATAAAAACCATTGTACTTGGTTTCTGCATCCAGTGCAGTTAGCAACAAAGATGTATTGCCCGAAACACCTTCCTTCAGGGCATTTTCTTCTTCCACCAGCCGGAACCGAATGTGATGAGAACGGCCGTATCCATTAGTAATATCAATGGGTGCAGTTTTACCTTTCGGATCTAATTGCCAGATATCAAATTCGTCATACACCAACACGGAGCTATCTCCCGTTATCCACCCGGCAACGCCGACGGGCGGATCAGCATGACCCGGCATTCCACCTTTGATAAATTCTATCGTCAATGGCTCAGAAATATTTCCCGATATATTTACTGTTGTACCCGTACTAAGATCATAGCTGACATAATTATGTTCATGCTGATCGTAATATACAAGCCACTTACCTCGGGGAGAAAAGTTAAACCCCGAATTATAATCGCCGTATTCTTTACTCAGCAACTTTCTTGAACCGTCATTCAGCGATACCAGGAAGTGAGAAGGTTGTGGCTTCCACCAATATTGATCTTGTTTTGCAATCGCCTGCTGGTCGCTCACAATTCCAAAGTCTCCTGGGGCAAAAGAATTGGTGTTAAAATAATCATCTACCCCTGCTATTTGAATCAACTGGTCATTTTCTGGGTTCATCGTCACATAGGATAAATGGAGGCGCTTGAGATCGATCAGCTGAGTTGACTGTAACACACTGTCCTTATAACTCCATACATCCACCGGCGCGGCATCCCTGGATGTTTTTATTCTTTCCTTCTCTTGTAATTGAAAAAAAATATGCTTCCCGTTCCTGCTGAATTGAATTGAGGTAAAAGGATAAATGGAACCGGAACCGAGGGCAGGAGACTCATCATTCAATAGCATCCTTGCCTGCTCCATACCAACCTTATAGTAAAAGATGGAATGTTCCGATTGTTTGTCTCCTTTTTTATTGACAAGGAATACCAGCTGCTTTCCGGATTCATCAAAACTGCACTTGTCTATCGAAAGCTGTATTTGCGCAGATGAATTGACCGACCATATTTTTCTTAATTCTCTATTGGACAAATCAATCCGGTCCAGAGAAGTTACAGTTTGATTTTCATGTTGCATTCCTCTTATCAACAGCAAGACCTTTCCGGAAGGATCAAAAAAACAACTTTCAACAGAATCATAAGACTGTTTTTTCCCGGTTAACAGGTTCTCCAACACCCATTGCTTCGAAGGGCTATCCAATTGGTAAACCAGCCATTCTCCTTTGTTAGCTTCAGGTTGTTTATACGATTTAATTCCGGCAACAACTCTCATGTTTCCATTCACTAGTGACAAAAAAAACAAACTGTCATTCCTCATGAAAAAAACCTGTTTGCTGTCACAGGAAAAAAATCCCGATTCCAGTCCCTCTATTGCTTTCTTCTTCTGTTCCCTCGTACTTTCAATGATTAAAGTATTGCTCCCCACTGGCTGGTTTCCTATTTTATACAAAACATACTTCCCATCATTACTGATTGCAGGATGCTCTACATAAGACCAGTCTTCCGAGCTAAAATCAAGCGGCGGTTTCTTTTGCGTTTCCTTTTTATTTTGCGCCATTAAATGATTCAACAATAAAAAGCCCGCCATTATTAAAACAATTCTCTTCATTTCAGTTTTTCCTATACTTAATTTTTTCGTAGACGTTTTTGTTGTCGAACCTTAGCCAATCTCCCTGCTCTATTGGTCGGAGATTGGCTAAGACCGAAAAATTCGTTCTATCTTGTTCAGGTTCTTCTTTCTCCACAGATTGTCTGCCAAAAGGAAAAAGGAAGTAAAAACCAGAATAAGCTTATATATTATGGCTTTGTTTTGTCGATACGTCACATACCCATTGTAAGTAATGCCACATCCCATTTATAAATCTTTAATGCAACGAACGCACATACCGGTAGTAGGAAAATCACCATAGCCGGAGCCGAAATAGTCAGGTTCTATTCTGGCATAGTCACCACGAGTATCACTCGCCCAGTAATAGCCCCAAGCGCCGGTATTGTCATAAAAATTTACAGTACTCCCATAATCAACCCCTTTTCGTCTACCGGCAGCAGTTAATTTTAAAGACGAATAACCTGTGCTAACTTGCGTGATCTCCGTTTCTGCAGCCCATTCGGCATCTGTAGGTACGTGCCATCCATTGGGACAAGGCCCTTGCGGGTTAGCCATCCAACGTCGGCCAATTGCCATATTGAATTGATCTCTGGCAGAGGGGGCATACCAGTCTGTATATTTGTAAGTTTGACCCGACCCAACGGGGTATGTAAACACAATAAATTTGGAATGACCTGGAATTTCTGTCTCAGATAATGTGTGTGTTGTATCATTAACCAATGTGCCGGTACCGGCGCTGGTCCAATTCATGAGTTGATGTCCGTCGGCAGGGCGTCCCCACTGAAACAGATCGCCATAAGCCTGATAATCGGTAGCAGACGTCGCGGCTTGCGTGGCACCCAGGTTTCGGTCCATCCATTTCCTGTGGGTAACAGGACTGATAATGACACCATAAGTAACTGTTTGCCCGTTATAAGTAAACCGTATTTTGGTCGTATCATTATTTGTATTCAGTGTCACCACTGAGCCATAGCCCGTGCCTGTGCTATTGGTGGCAAATGCACGGATATAATAAGTAGTATTAAAATCAAGCCCTGTCAGGTCAACACTGAAATTATCCGTCGCATTAGAACTATTCACAACTGTGTCCGTAATGGAAGGTGTGCTATGTGATTTGCTTAATACAATACCTCTTGCGGTAATAGCCGAGCCACCATCATTTACAATAGCTCCGCCGGTTGTCACGCTACTGGGTGTAATATTGGTGAGCGCATTGGTGGTAATGGTGGGCACTACCTGTGGCTTGTCTTTTTTACATCCCCAAATAAGGAACGCTATCAGTAATACTGATAACAGGGTAGTTTTAGCTGTTGCTTTTTGCATATTGGTTTATTTAAGATTTAAAAAAATTATTCCGATAATACTATAGATGGGATCTACTTTGAAAGGTCAGGCCATGTCGGTTCTTCATTTTTCATCTTTGCTAAAATCTTCGGATATGTTCTTAATAACAGCCCGTTGTTTAGCTGCATGGCAATATCAACGGCTTTCTCTTCACATCGAATAGCTTCTTCCTTTCTTCCAAGCCGATATAATATATTAGCCTTCGTATCAAGGTTATTCGATAGATCAAAACTGTCAACAGGATTTTTTGAAGATAATATCGTGATGCAACGGCTGCTCCATTCAAGTGCTTTCTCTAATACATAAGCATTATCATTGACCAGGAATAGATCATTTGCATACCCGTTCAGATAAAACGGATCCATATGTTGTCCATACTTTTCTATATACAACACTGTATACTGGGTATAGCTGGGCCAATCTCTGCCCTTCAAAAAGTTCATTTTTCCAAACAGTACAACCTGGTTTGCGACCTTCGAATTATATTTCTCTTTAATCGTATTATTGATCTTTGCCCAATCGGGGATGGAATGATCGCGGGTATCTTGAGGCAGGTAAGGAAATACTTCCTCATTATGAATAGCATGCACCACTAGCCAGTTTGAATAGTCATTATCTCCCATAATTTTGTCCACTTTCTTACCATGCATCACAAATAATTGTTTTAGGTATGAAGTGGGGTGCGTCAATGCATAATCTGCAATGAAGCTTATATTCTCCTTGCGGTATATCTCCTTCTTTTTTACCGTTGGTAAATAGTTGGTGATATAGTCTTTCATTAATGAATCAGCCAGTGCGGTTTTTCTTAATGATTTCGCTGTCTGCGTCATTGCCGCCATAACTTTGTAATCCTTTTCACCCTTTCGATATTTTTCAACAAACCCGTAAAACTGTTTTTCCGGATCGAGCGCCTCTTTTGCGAGTGCTATAATATCTTCAACTTCCTGGTATCCCACAGCCCGGTGCACCAGTTCACCATCCGGGGAAAAGAAAAGAAAGGATGGGTAAGCTTCTATTCTGTATTGTTGATTGATCCCTACAGCATCCTTATACCAGCTTCGCACTTCTTCGTTATCTCCCTTGCTGCTATCCATCTGTATTTTTACAGAGATAAAATGCTCATTGAAGTATTTACCGACCTCCTTTTGAGAATAGATAGTCATGTCCATCTTTTTACAGGGCACACACCAACTCGCATAGCAATCCATAAAAATGTACTTGTTCGATTTCTTAGCCTCCGCTTTAATTTGTGCCCAAGTCGATGTTTTGTTAAACTCAATCCCCTGGGCTCTGACATTGGCCACAGTCGCCACGATCAAAACCGTCACGAATACTC
This sequence comes from Flavisolibacter ginsengiterrae DSM 18136, assembly GCF_059568575.1. Lineage (NCBI taxonomy): Bacteria > Pseudomonadati > Bacteroidota > Chitinophagia > Chitinophagales > Chitinophagaceae > Flavisolibacter > Flavisolibacter ginsengiterrae. The sequence continues at coordinate 27,319 of NZ_JCANTR010000031.1, read as the reverse complement.
TTCTAGTTATTAAACTCACTTTCATTTTATTTTTTCACTCTTTTAATTGTCTACTTAACCCCGACTTTTAATACCCAGCATTTTGTTTCAGATTTGGATCCATCTGCAGTTCCGTGTAAGGGATCGGGTACAGCGCCCAGTTTGCATTCCATACGCCTCCCTTTTGGGGGCAAACCGTATTCATCACATCATCCACTTTACCCGTTCGCTTAAGGTCCAGCCAGCGTTGGCCCATTTCTGTAAACAACTCCACCTGCCTTTCATGTAAAATAGCTGCCCGCAAACTCAGCTTATCTTGTTGGCCAGTGTATCCCGTAAGTCCGGCCCTGTTTCGGATAGCAGTTAGATCATTGACAGCGCCTGAATAATTGGTCTGTTCGTTTCTTGCCTCTGCTCGTATCAGGTATTGCTCTTCTATGCGCAGTAACATCTCGTATTCAGAAACCGGGTCATTAAGCGTGGCACTTTTATACTTGTATGGAAAATAATAAGTTGTGCCGCCAGCCGTAAGACTATTGATCCAGGATGTTTTTCGATTATCGTTTGCTTCGAATTTGTTGAGCAGGTTGTCACTTATATATACCGGGTGACTGCCGTTAGGCCCGCTTGCCGGAAGGATAAAAGTCCGGGCATCTTCTGTGTTCCAGCCAGTGTTGACTGGTTGTAGCTGCCAGATGGCGGAACGGCTGTTTTTTAGAAAAACCGAATTTAATGGTGCAAGGTCAAAAAGAGAAGCGTTGTTGATAACTGTTGTCGCTTCCGCTTCAGCGCTATCCCATTTTTGAGTATACAAATAAGCTCTTGCTAATAATGAGATGGCTGCCCACCGTGTGGGTCTCACCCGGTCTGGTGTGGTATGAAGCAAACTGCCATCTAAGTAATTACTGGAAAGTAGGGACTTAGCCTCTTTTAGATCACTGATGATCTGTTTATATACTTCCTCTTTCGGGCTACGTGCAAGCAAACGGGTGGCCTGGTAATCCGTACTTAGAACTAAAGGCACATCACCGTATAAATTCACCAAATAGAAATAGGAAAATGCCCGCATGAAATGCGCTTCACCAAATAATTGTTGTTTTACCGCAGGTGTCAGGCTAGTCGCATTTTCCAAACCATCAATAGCGCTGTTACACGTATAGATGTTGTTATAAAATCCCCAGAATTCCCCTCCAATGGTATTAAACGCATCTGATTTTAGGGCGTTGGTATAATAGCCTGTATAGATTAAACTCTGCAAACTCGATCCATTGAAATAAGTCAGCTCATCTGAAGACAATCCCGGCAAAACAGAGATCCCAAGACTTGCATCTGCCTTACTCATATTGGAGTAGAGGGTGGTTAATACCGAGATGGCAGTATTATCTGAATTATAAACCTTGTCGCCATTCACACTTGATACCGGTGGTGCGAGGTCTACAAATTTTTTGCAGCCGATCCATTGCAGTGTAAACAGGAGCAACCAAATTGAGCAAACTATATTTCTAAAAGAGATCATCATTCCTTTAACTTTTAACTTTCTACCTTTAACTTATAAGCCTAACTGTATTCCAACCGTCCAGACACGCAATGGCGGCAGTTTCGTTAAACTTTGCGTTTCCGGGTCCAACCCTTTATACCTAGTAAGTGTCCACAAATTCTGACCATGTAGATAGACCGCAACATTTTCCAGGTGGGCTTTTTTGCTCCAGCTAAGTGGTAACTGCCACGAAATGGAAAGATTTTTTAAGCGGATATAAGAAGCATCCTTATTGGTGGCGTCACTACCATCAACATTAGCCGTCGCATCCAATCCACTCAGGCGATTAGTCGTATACTTTGCCAAGAGTGAATGGTCGCCTGGTTGTCGCCATCGATTTAAGACAGTTACCGGCTGGTTGCTGTACCCGCTGCCAAAGGTGCCGGGCACGTAAGTGCCTCCATTATAAAAAACGAAGTTGTACCCCAATTGTTTCACAAATTGAAAGAGGAGGTCTAATTCGAATCCCTTATAACTAAAGGTGTTTTGAAATCCTCCGTAATAAGTCGGCATACGGCTGACAAGAACTGTATTGTCGACATTATATTTTGGTAAGGTAGTAGCGCTGCCATGTACATCGGAAAACAGGTACTCTCCCGTTACCGGGTGCACACCTATATAATGAAACTGTTTGCCAACATCTACTGGGTGTCCTATTACGAGCTGCTCGGCATAACTGGAATTTTCAAGATCGGGAAAGTCCAACAGCTTGTTCCTTGCAATGGTCAATGTCAGGCCGCTTTCCCAGCTCAATTTTTTCCCCTCAATATTTTTGGTATTCAGCGAGATCTCCAGGTTGGTATTTTGAATACTTGCCGGGAAATTAGAAGTGATACTTTGAAACCCGGTAAAGCTGGGTAAAGAATAAGGTAATAACTGGTTAGAGGACCGGTTAATAGCGTAGGTAGAATTCAGGATAACTCTTTCATTTAGGAAAGCAAGGTCCAGTCCAAAAGAAAGCTTTCGGGTTTCCTCCCAGGCTAAGTAAGGATTTGGAAACCCTTGCGGATATAGTGTTGATATTCCCTGGTAAGGCACACCAACATTACCTCCAGAATTGCTGTACAAGTCTAAGAAAAGAAAATCCCCGATTTGATCATTTCCGGTAGTACCATAACTCGCTCTTAACTTTCCGAACATCAAAAACGGGAATACCTGTTTAATAAAATTTTCACTGGAGAATATCCAGGCACCGCCAACGGACCAGAAACTGTGAAATTTATTTTTATCGCCAAAGCGGGAACTGCCGTCTCTTCGCCCGGTCAGGTTCATAATATATTTGTCCTGCCAGGAATAATTTACACGTCCAAAAAAGGCATTATACCTGTATGTAGAAAAAGAAGAATACTCAGTAAGGCTTGTTGCTGTTCCAATATCACTTAGGACATCATCGCTATTGTAACCGGTTCCATTAAAAAATTCCACATTCGTTTTATTCTGTTGAAAGCTGGTTCCAGCAAGTGCATTTAGATTCCCGGCACCGATCTTTCTGTTGTACTCAAGTTGTGGCTCCGCAATCCAGGAGCTGATATTACCATTCGAATACGTAGCAGATCTTGCAGTTGCAGACCTGTTTTCCGGGACCACTGCTTTTGAAGGATAAATGTTTGTTGCATTCGTTTGCAAATTGTTGTAACCAAAACTGCTCTTTATCTCCAGCCCCTGGAGCAAGCGATATCCGATTAATAAATTGCTCACCAGGTTATTGGTTCTATTTTGATAGGTATTATAAGTTAAGGAAGCAATAGGATTGGTCCAGGAAGAAGTACCGGAAGATGTAGGGGCCCAGTTCAGAGAACCGTCGGGATGATAGATTGCTGGCGCGTCCGGCTCTGTTATTATCGCCCTTTCCGTCAGGTCGTTATTTGGCAGCTCATTATTATCTAATAAATAATTACCGGATAGCTGAATATGGAACTTCTTATTTGTAGAGTAACCATTAACATTGAAATGAAGGGCAAATTTTTGGTCGGCGTAGTCCGCAGGAAATACAGTTGTTTGGCGGTTATACGTAGCCCCTATTAAATATTGCATCATTGAGGTGCCACCGGAAACATCTGCATTGATATTGCTGTACTGCGCCGTTCCACCAATCAGTGTTTTTTGCCAGTCCGTATACCGGGTAGTATCCCACAATAACAGATCATAATCCTTGTTGGCATTGGGTGTTAAGCCATCATTTTTAAATGCTTCACGACGCATTTGAAGATATTGCTGCGTATTGAGCATCTGGATCTTTTCACCCACCACGCCCCAGCCCTGCTGCATATTGATATGCACCTTTGCTTCACCAGCCTTTCCTTTTTTAGTAGTAATTAAAATAGCCCCGTTTGCAGCCCTCGATCCGTAAATAGCTGTAGCGTCTGCATCTTTCAAAACGCTCATGCTTTCGATATCCATTGGATTGATATAGCTGAGTGGATTACCGCTTCCTATATATTGACCGTTAATATATCCACCAGATGAGCCAATTGTATTAGTTCCCAACAACTGTGGTAGCTGGGAAATATACGGGACTCCGTCAATCACATACAAAGGGTCATTGCCATTTAGTATGCTATTGACGCCCTGTATCCTTACTGTTACTCCCCCACCCGAAATGCCTGTGTTTTGAGTAACAAACACACCGGGCACCCGACCTTGCAAAGCTAGTAGCGGGTTATTTACAGGCTGTTTTTCAATATCCTTAGCCGTTATTATGCCTACATTACTTACAGAGGTTTTCTTCTGTTCGGAATAGTAACCTTTGTTGATAATGATTTCATTCAAATTTTCCGGCTTAATTTTTAAATTGGCTACAATGGAAGTTTTGTTGTTTATAGCTACTGAAAACGTCTCAAAACCAACGTAAGAAATTATTAGCGTAGCATCATTATCCACCCCTTTTAATACAAACACACCGTCATTATTGGTGGTTGTTACCATATTGCTGCCTTTTACTTTTACAGTTGCCCCTGGTAATGGTTTGCCTTCGGCATCGGTAACCTTGCCACTAATGTCCAGGAGCGGTTTTTCATTAATGGCGCTTTCTTTTGGGCTTGTAATTTTCTCTTTTATTACAATGGATTTTTCGGCCATCTCGTAATCAAGGTCCTGGTTTTTTAAACAGAGGGTCATCACCTCTTCGATGGTGGCTTTGCTGACATTGATGGTGACAGGTTTTGATTTTTCGAGCAGTTTGTAATTACAAAAAATAGAGTAGCCGGTTTGCTTTTTGATTTCTGTAAACACTTTTTCCAGGGAAGCACTATTCATGCGCAGGCTGATTGTTTGTGCCAGCCCATTGGCACTTGCTGTTAAACAAGCTGTGAGCAGCATGATAGCAATGAGTTTCATCGCGAGTCTAATAGTTGTACTAATGGTGCGATGGCTTCTCTCCCGCTTGGGCGGGATTGAGGTCATCGCGAGTATGTTAGTTTCACTTATAGGGCGATAGCTTTTCCTTTCTCCTGCGCCGGTATCCGGGGCCAGTATTCCTGCCAGTTGTTTGGTATCACACCCATCATAGTTTCTGCGACAGGTATAGAATAATGCGGTCAAATGCATAAATTGCACTGTGTTTGGTTACTGTATAAGAGTACTTGTCAAGAGCCTCTTTATTTACTTAATCAGACCATCGCCGGTAGTATGCCAGTACTACCGGTTTCGTTTTCCAGGGAGGTATTTATATTGGATTTTTAAAAACTTTCGCTCTTTTTTCTGAGGGTAAACAATACTTCCCAGACTATTCTTCGTTCAACCTGAGCTTTACTTCATCACCGTCACTTTCTTTCCTTCTACCTTAAAATGCACATTGCTCTTTGCAAGGAAATCGAGGGTTTTAGACAATGGCAAATCACGCTGCATATCTCCCCAGAATTTATCTGCAGGCACTTCCCCTTCATACACCACTTCGAGATCATACCACCTAGCCAATTGCCGCATCACGGTTTTTATATCAACCTTATTGAAAGAAAATTTACCGTTTTTCCATGCCATCACCTCGTCAAGGTCGACGGCAGGGATAGTTTGTAGTTTGTAGTTTGTGGTTTGTAGTTGTCCCTGCTCACCAGACTTCAGGATAGCTGAGCTCTTGATTTGTTTAGTTGACGAGGCTGAGAGTTTTACTGACCCTTCCAACAGGGTTACTTTCAAGGCCTCTTCATCATCGTAAGCATTTATGTTGAAGTGGGTGCCAAGAACTTCAACCTCTCCTACTTCGCCAGGTAAGGATACTTTAAAGGGTTTGGAGGCGTCGTGGGCGACTTCAAAATAGGCTTCGCCTGAGATCTCAACCTTTCTTTCCTTTCCTACAAAGGCAACGGGATATTTTAAAGAACTTCCGGCATTGAGCCATACGTGGCTGCCATCGGATAACTGCATATCTATGACACGGGAGCCGCGGGGATTGGTAAGGGTATTGGATGCTAAGCTTTTAGCTGATAGCTGATAGCTGTTAGCGGTGTCCTGGTAAGCGATCTTGCCGTCGGCTGTGCGGACAACTTTAATATTATCCTGGACAGCAAGGGTGCCGCTGTTGGCACTGTCGAGATAGACCTGCCTTCCATCGGCCAGTGTGATCACCGCCCTGGTTTCTTTTGGCGCCGGAACATCGTTGGTCTTTGCTACTGTTGCTGGCGGTGCCTCTACCTTAGACTTATTAAAGAACATCAAATAACTGCCAAGACCCAACAGTAGCATCACGCAGGCAGCAGCTACCCATCTCCAGGTACTCATTCTGCGTACCGGTGATTTGCGACGGGTACTGATCACTGTGTGATACATTTCATTCCAGTCCACATCAACCAACTCCTTACTTATCTCTTCAGTTTCAAACCGGGCATCCATAAAGGCCTCAATATGCTCTTTGTATTGGGAATCGTTTACCAGGGCCATTAGCTCATTCATTTCATCCCAGCTACTGGCCTTATTCACGTACTGCTCTAAAAGATATTTTACACGCTCTTCCTTCATACATTCTTTATAAAGTCCTTTGGGCCACATCCCCAACCAACTATATAGACAATTCTCATGAACAGATGGACCGAAAAAACCTGAAATATTTTTTAATTCCTGTAATTATTAAACCAAAAAAGCAAGGCAAGAGTGACGGAATGCTGCTGCAAATACAGTTTGATGTGCTTTAGTACTTCTACAATAATATTCTTTACACGGCTGCGGGAAAGTCCGAGCTCTTTTGCAATTTCATCGTGGTTCATGCCTGCTTCCCTGCTTAACCTGAAGATTTTTTGCTTCTGCTCTGAAAGTTCGGATACTGCCTTGTTAATAAGTGCCTGGGTTTCTTTTGAATTTAACAGTGCATCGGTAGGATTATCCTCCACCTTCATATTTGCCCATACCTGCTTTAGTAGTTGGTCATTCCTGGATGCCTTCAATAAATAGTTGTGCGTAAGGTTTCTGCAGATGGTATAAATATAACCTGTGGGGTTATTGATCTCGCCTAGTTTATCTGTGTTCTGCCAGAGTTTGATAAAGGTGTCCTGTACAATCTCTTCAGCATCTGCTGCCGAATGTGTGAACTGCAAAACGAAATGAAATAGCCTTAGCTTATACTTATCAAACAGTTTGCGGAAAGCTGGTTCATCTCCATCTGAAATGCGCTGGAGTAATTCTAGTTCATTATCGTCAAAGGAATGTTGCAAGCGAAGGGGGCTAATAATACAAAAATAATCAAACCGGGATAATTCGTACACGATAACCCCTACCTGATAAGACTCATCACGGCTAAGATACGCTGCAATGCATTAGTATTATTTCTTAAAAAATATTAATGCTCTTCGCGGTCCATCTGCAAATTTCAATTGTCTATATCTATGCTAAGGCAAGGAATAAAAGCATTTTGCTTTTCACCTGCAAAGTGAATTTATGCTTCTAATGTTCCGGCTCTTGCCCTGACAAACGAATGATGGTAATGCTTTGGCGATAGTTTTAAGTTAACCTTTAACATGCAAAAAATTGACTACTGCAAAATTTAATATCATCATCCCTCCACAGGACATACAGGAAAATCCTGAATGCCTGGCGCGCATTGCTGCTGGTGATGCCAGGGCCTTTGAATGGCTGTATAAAAACTATTGCAAAAGAATTTATGATTACCTGCTGCTACTGACTAATGATGCGCATCTTTCGGAAGACCTGGTGCAGGAAATATTCCTGAAGGTGTGGACACAAAGGGAAAAACTAACGGAGATAAAAAACTTCAACGCCTACCTATACATCTCTGCAAAAAATCTTATCACTGATGGCTGGAGAAAGCGAAGCACGGAAAAACAGGTGATAAAAAATATTACATACACGACTGAGACGGAGACCAGTGCTTCAGTGTTTAATAATGAGCCTACGGTATTGACGAAGGCGGTGGAAGCTTTGAAGGGGAGACAGCAACTTATATACAAATTAATACGTGAGGAAGGGAGAACGAGGCAGGAGATCTCTGAGGCGCTGAAGCTTTCGCCGAATACTATCAGGAATACCATGCAGGCGGCTTTGCATCATATTAGGGATTATGTGATGGAGCATAGGGAGTAATACGCCCCTCCTAGGAAAAGATAGTTCGCTTCGCTCACTATAAGATTTTTGAACCACAGGGACAGGGGCGACACGGAGGGACACGGGGGAAAGTTTGTAGTTTGAAGTTTGTAGTTTGTAGTTGCCTAGGTTGGAGAGGCTTTTTGGTGGCAGGCAGTCCTTAGGATGAAAAGGATTTCACCACATAGGGCACATAGGGTGCACATAGGCACATAGATAGTTTCTAGTTTGAAGTTTATAGTTTGTAGTTTTTTAGGTGGAAGACTATGATTAATAGCAGGCATTAATTAGATGGAAAAGATGGTAAGCTTTGCTTACTATTTTTTTTACCACATAGCATGAACATAGATTGCCTTCGGCAAGTTTATTTGTCACTTTCTTTGCTTGCCCAAAGAAAGTAACCAAAGAAAAGGCACCGCTGCCGTCCCGCAAATAGCGGGACTCCGCATGCGCAGCGGAAGGCCAGCGCACAACGGTCTTTACTACTGAATACAACAATCATTTTGATTACAGTCTTTCATTTACAGTGGTAAGGTTCCTATTGATAGTATAAGTCTTAAGTTCGATCACGTGATTTGCGGAGAGATTGAAGGCGCTGAATTGCGGACGGTACGGTAACGATAATGGGCGCAGGGATCGAATACCCGCAATGAGGCGCTGCTGGCAGGCTTTAGATCGGAGGTTTTTTGGGTTTTCGTTGCCTTGGATGATTTAAGATTTCCTTCGTAGAGGGAGATTGCTTCCTCGCAAAAACATAATCCTCACCGAATGGTTTTACTAGCTCATCGCAATGACACGGAAGTTGAAGCTTCGTAGACGGAGATTGCTTTGTCGCACATACGTACTACTCACCGAATGCTTTATCAAGCTCCGCGCAATGACGTTCTAGTTTGGTGTTGTGTTCTTGATTATTTCTTTTATCTCTTAGTGCTTCTTTGTGCCTTCGTGCCTTTGTGGCTATTCTTTCCGTGTATCTCGGTGTCGCAGTGTCCCTGTGGTTCAATCTCTCTTTGCGCTACTTAGCGCCTTAGCGTCTTTGTGGCATTAGTTTTCTCCTTTGTACTCGGGGCTGGCGGCTTCGGTGAGGTGACGGAGACGGGATAGATGGTCTTCGGAGAGCTCGTCTTCGCGAAGCTGGAGTAAGGAAAGGATTTCCTGGCGGATCAGGTGGATGTCAGGAGTGGACTGTAATTGTTGTTGTGTGTTCATGGTGTAATGTTTTATGATTTATTGATGGCAAAGTGTTTCTTAGGCATGTGCCATTTATGCAAATGATTTCCTATAAGCGGTGTTTCTACAAGGAATCCATCATGGCCATAGAGTGAATCTATTATTACCAACCTTGCATTGGGAATATGCGCTGCTAAAAATTCCTGCTGAGAGACAGGACATAAAAGATCTGATGAAATGCCGATAATTAATACTGGTATTTCAATGTTAGCTAAAACGGTTTCCAGGCTTTCTGCCCTGTCACGGGCAATGTTGTGCGTATCCATAGACCTGGTGAGGGCATAATAGCTAAAGGCATTGAAGCGGTTAACCAGTTTGGAGCCCTGGTAACGTATGTATGATTCGGCTTTGAACTGATCTAATTGTTGGTGGTGCAGCTCTGCCTGATGATGGTTTAGGGAATGGAAACTGCGGTAGGTAATCATGCCTATGGCCCGTGCGGCTGCTAAGCCCTTTTCACCTGCTGTATGCATATTGGTGCGCCAGGTGCTGTCTGCTTCAATGGCCATGCGTTGGGCAGTGTGTATGGCAATGCCCCAGCGCGATTCGCTGGCGGCAGTGGCTAATAAGGCGAGCTTATTAATGATGCCCGGATGCATAATAGCCCATTCCAGCGCCTGGTAGCCTCCCATGCTACCAGCGACAAGCATGCTGATTTGTTGTATGCCGAGGTGCTTGCGCAGTACTTCGTGGGCAGCTACCATATCCCTTATAGATATCAAGGGAAAGGAATGGTAATAGCGTTCGCCGGTAGCCGGGTTAATGCTAATGGGGCCCGTTGAACCATAGCAGGAGCCAATGATATTGGCGCAGACGATGAAATGCTCCTGGGGGTCAAAAGCAAGGTTTTTTCCCAGCATATTTTTCCACCAATCCTGAACATTGGAATTGGCAGTGAGGGCATGACAGATCCAGATGACATTAGAAGCAGAATGGTTTAATTTACCGATGGTGTGATAGGAAATGGTAATGGATGGTAACACGGCACCGCATTCCAGGGGAAAGGGATGATTATAGCAATAGAGGTTATGTTTCATGTTCACTCTCATCTTAAACCACTGATCTGGAGGCTAACTTTTTTTACCTTTTTTACAAGCATTTCCTGTTCATCAACAATACCATCCGGGAGCACTATAATGGACACATCCTTATTGACAAACCATTCTGCCCGGTGCAATTTTTCGACATGGATCAGGCCCTTGAGGTATTGTCGTTTTTCGGTGCTGTGGAATTCTTCGATGTTTTCAAAGTCCCATTTATTGATATCGGCCCAGCTGTTGAAACTTATGTAGACCTTTAAGAAGTAGTTGTCTGAGAGTTCTGCTTTTTCAGAGCGCTGCAGTTTTTTGTATTCATACCGATAATCGTATGCCAGGGCCGAGATATCTGAAATAACGGCGGAGGATGTGGGGTAACGGCCGGCACCTTTGCCGTAGAGAAACTGTTTATCGGCCAGGCCGCTTTCGATGATGACGCCATTGTATTCATTTTTGACACTAAATAGCTGGCTGTCGCGGGTGATGAACTGGGGCAGTACGAAGGCAGCTACCTTGTCATTGGGCAGTTTGAGGGCCTGGGCGGTGAGCTTGATGATAAAGTCCTTTTCATTGGCGTATTGCGTATCGGAAGTATCCAGTTGGGTAATGCCTTTGAATAAGAGGCCTGCGGGGTTTGTTGTAATACCATAGGCATGTGCCAGCAGCAGGGTGAGTTTATTAGCGGCGTCGTAACCTTCCACATCGAGTGTGGGATCGGTTTCGGCAAAGCCATTGACCTGGGCGAGGGCTAGAGCGGATTCGTAGGAAGAGCCATCTTCATTCATTCGGGTGAGGATGAAATTGGTGGAACCATTGACAATACCGCAGATACCGCGAAGGAGGTCATTGTCATAATATTCCTCAAGGTTGCGGATGATGGGGATGGATCCGCAGACGGCGGCCTCGTACAAAAAAGGTGAGCCGGTTTGTTGCTGGAGGTGTAATAAATCTTTAAAATGGGTGGCGATCATTTTTTTATTGGCACTGACGGCAGCCTTACCATTTTTTAATGCCGTAGTAACAATGGTATAGGCTTCATGGGCATCGTCGATTAATTCGACAATGATATTGATTTCGGGATCATTGAGCAGTTCATCGTAGGATGTGGTAAAAAGGGATGGATCGGCATCTCTTTTTTTGTCGGGGTGTTTGATACAGATCTTTTTGATGGAAGCGTTGAGGGAGGGGGTTTGGCAGATGACTTTATAGATGCCCTCTCCTACTACGCCGAAGCCGAATAAGCCGATGGTTAGTTTTTTGTGCATGTATTATTTGAGTTTGAACACTTATCAGGAAAGGACAAAAAAAGGCCCTCCTGATAAATCAGAAGGGCCTCACTAACTGTAAAAATGAGACGACTTTCTGCTTATCTCTCCCGTATAGCACGGGATGGAATTGGCACCTTTTTCTCCCGTCCTTGGCGGGAGAAGAGGTTGTCAAGGCTTCAAAGGGCCATTCCCTCAGCCTTTCTTGATAAGTGTTGATCCGGCGAACCGGTTAAAAAATTGGCAAGCAATAATAAGCGCCATTAGTTAGACGGTTGGGGAAAGTGGAAGTACTATTGGAAGGGTATTTTTTTGTGGGTGGGATAAAAGCACAGGCCTGGCTGGCTGATATTGAGAATGGTTAGTATTTGTTTTCGCCCGGTGACCTGTCTAAAAATTATACGCGTTTCAGATTTTCGCCTGTGACCTTGCCTATGGCAGAACGCCTGGTCACTTTGGCAGTTTTTTGGAAAAAATCCAGATTCCATGCGGTTTTCAATGATGGTCATTAGGCGGGCGAAAATGGCTTTTAACAGCGAGGTTAGAAAAAGAAGTTAGTTTGATTGATTAAGGTAGGATAAATTATTAGAAAGGCAAATCGTCGGGTCCATCTTCGTTATTGTTTCCATTGCAATCAAAATCACCTTCTTCAATTATATCATCTTGAATAAAATCAAATTCGTCTTCGTTCTCTTTACTGTTCTTTAATTCATCCATGCTTTTTGCTTCCTCCCAGGTGATGCCAAAAGATGCTCCGCAGGAAGTGAACCCCGTTATATATGCATGGTAGTCGTCGTAGTCAATTCCATAAACCGGTTCGTCCTGCATCGCCTCTTTCTCTTTCCTTTGTTTAAGTTCTGCATTTTGTTTGGCACGTACTTCTATTGATTGCTTAACTGCTGTTTCATATTCGGCGCTTATTTCAACTCCTGAAAGTCACAGCTCATTAATAGCACACAAAAGATCTACTCCATACCATTTTGCATATCGCCTTACAATATGCTTTCCGTTATTAGCAGCTATCCATTGCTTTGCCGAGTGCAATCTTTTTACACGATTCATTCTTTTTCGCCTGGGTGTATTAATCTTTTGCATTTGCTTCGCTAATATCTTCTTTTTAACTATGTCTCAATATCTTTCCAATTTTCCCTAATCTGAAAATACTAATCTCCTTCTAAACCAAAAAAAGTGTACAAAAGCCTTGACAAACTTCCATTTCATTGGTCAAACGCAATCACATTAATCTTGCCTTCCACAAGCTGTACATCTTTGTATTGCAATTGCTTTTCCAGGAAGTCAAACAATGCATCGTCATTGTCAAAACTCTTTATTCCGTGCTGAAAAGAAAGGATGTATTTATTTTGTTTTTGTAAGTGGAATATCTGCATCCCTGGTGTAAGAACATTATAATCTTCGAAGAAAGCATAACCGGATTTGCCTTTACTACTTTGCTCCAGCCCAAGATAACGGGCATAGAAAACTGCAGCTTCATGAAGTAATGCCTGGAACTTCAAATTTTTAGGTCTGTCAATATATTGGTTGACGATCAAAAAACATCAGATTCATCTCGCCTTCCGGATCTTGATACATAAAGCCGATATTGTCTCCTCCTGATGCAATAGATACAGGCTTGGAAAGATCAATTTTACGAACAGCAGCAAAAAAACGTGGTTTGGAAGCATTACAGATATAACCTACATAATCCTCAGCAAACTTCAGAAAAGGATTATGACATACGTAGAACTCTTTCATTGATTTTGGTATATACAAAGTTGTTTCGAAGAGAAACAAATGAAAACATACTTATAAATATTTTCAACTTCAAAGCATTGGAATTGCATTTTATCAAAAGCACACGTTATTGGACTGCGTTTGTTTATTTACCTGGAACTGCTTTGGAGGAAAAAGAGAGTTTATCATAGCATTTTGTGTGGCAAACCAACGCAGGGTTTCAATATGCTGTTCTATATATTGGAGGAAGTGAGAAGCCTGATATAGCTCCTCATCTATCTCATGATAAAAATGCAATTCTTCTGAAAAGATGCAGGTTCGACCTTCTGCCCTTCTAAACTTAATACTAATATCCTCATCGTCTGACAAATAACCATTGAAATAACAAGTGACCAATCCGTATGCCTCATTTAGTATATAAAGATCAAACAAGTGGCCATCGCTAATGCTATCCAAATCTTCTATTTGATTGAGTCGAAAATCGGCAATGAATTCTGATAAATCAAAATGATCTGTACTCAATTCTATTGTAATACATCTTTTCGAGCCATCGTCCTTTTTCAATACAGCTGTAGCCCTTATCGAATTCAAAGGTTCGTTTGGTGAATAACAAAATTCAATATTGTTCTGATTTACATACAGGTAATCTTCTTTCGTAAAGAAGTGGTTGAGCAAGTCTTCGTTCATTGTCATTGAAAAAGTGAAATGAATAATTATTCAAAACAACCTTAAGACGAATAATAGAGGATAAAGTACTATGGCAATTTATATTTATTCTATACAAATTTTTGACGACGCCCAATATTTTCGCCTGATGACCGATGTAAAAATTTTAGGCATTCCAGGCAATTTCGCCCGTGACCTCGCCCGTGGCAGAACGCCCGGTCACCATGGCAGAAAAACGGAAAAAATCCAGATTTCATGCGGTTTTCAAAGAAGGTCATTGGGCGGGCGAAAATGGCTTTTAACATGGAGAAAGCAAGACATATTTATGAAAGTTTAGGATTTGAAATTTTAAAAGAGATTGATCCGAGACTTGGGAAGCGATATTGGCTTTACAAACTTGCCCTGTCATAAAAGATTTAAAGTCGACCTGTCAAACATGCACGTCGGGGTCTTAGAAAAAAATCCAACATAGTTTTTACAGTATGTCAAAGAACATTTTTTTTATTCACCAAGACGGGGAATGTCGGGTGTTTACATGCCCTCAAAGGCTAATTGCAGTAACTAAAGATATTGCCCTTATGACATTATCAAATGTATAAGGGCAATATTGCTTTATTTAATGAAATCTTTTAATTAGCCTAAACATAATTGGTACACATTGGAGTCATTATTTCGTTATTTGATTCAGTTTACCATTTTATCTTTAACGCACTACTTACGGCATGTTCTTATCATGCTGTTTTATTTCTTCCTTTTCCATTTTTTCTTTTAAATCGTCATCCAACTTCCATTCAGCAACAGATTTGCCAAACATTTTAGGCGTCCTTTTATATTGATCATTCCAAGCATGACAAATGGGGCATTCTTTATCAGGCAACGCACAACTACTAGAGGGGGCTAATTCATAGCGACTCTCTATACCTCTAAAGTGATATGGAATACCTTCACACATCCACTTTGGAGCAGGGGCCTCTTTTAGATAATGATCAAAAAATTGCATATACCGGATAGTATAATCTTTTGCTTCATCGCCAGACAATGTGTGGCCCCCTTTGTCATAGCTCAGCCACCAGTTAGGCTTTTCCAATCTTCTTAAAGCAAGATACAATTGAGTAGTTTGATCCTGATATGCTTTTGAACTCTGTTTATTGCAATACATTAACAAAGGTGCAGAAACTTTATCTGCATTTAATACTGTCGTTTGATCCATCCAAGTATCTTTATATTTCCACAAATTACCATATTCAAAAACATTTTCGACTTCTTCGAGAAGATTTCTGCCCTTATCGTATTCATCGATTGACAGGGCTTCACTTATTGCATCACCATACAGAAACCCTTCACTTAAAGCTATGGCTGAAAGTTCATGTGAATGGGTAAGTATATATGCACCGAGTTTAGCAGACCAACTATGAGCCGCCCCTCCGATATGACTAGCATCTACATAAGGCAGTTGTTTCAAATAATTGACAGCACCTTCAATAATATTTAATGCGGAAGGGCCATAGCGAAGAGGTTGCACATGAATATCCGGCGTAAATATGAGGTAGCCATTATTTAGAAATAAGATGGGTGAATCTCCCGGAGTTATAGCCATCATATTATATTGTGGTTGGGGGAATTGATAAAGTTGGTTCGTATAGAAATCATAGAAAACAATCAATACCGGGTATTTTTTGGTTGAATCAAAATTTTCAGGTTTGTATAAGATGCCCTGACCCATTGTGTCGTCGAGGTGCTTAAAAGGATGCAATTCTGCCTGAAGCCAATTGGAGTTATTCTGCGGCTGTAAATTGGTTAATTGTTTATAGTTCTTAAAATCCTTTGTAACAAAATAGTTTGGAGCAAAATTTGCAGTTTGCCGCTGCACAATCCAAATGTCAGACTCGTCAGCTTTTAATGGCTTCATACCGTGTTGATAGAATAATTCCGATCCGGTTACTTCTTGCATGAAGCAAGGTCCCATATACAACAATTCAGGATCTCCGGCTTTCCCTAATAATTTCTTGTAATACCCATTATATTTATTGCTTCGGCTGAATGCTCTGAGCAATAGGGGCTCTTTACTAGAGACCACTGGATTATTTACAAAGAAACCTCGATCTATATTTATCGGGCTGAATAAAATACCATGCGCAGAGCCATACCCGTTGGTTAAGTTTATTGGTGGCTTTTCGCCAGAAAGATCCAATTGCCAAATGTCATAGTTGTCAAAAACAAGTAACCCTTTATCATTCTCAATCCATCCTGCAATTCCTACTGAATATAAAGGCTTTTCATCAGTACGTGAATAAAAATCCTTTTTTCCCAGTTGGCTTGCAGGAACTGTAGCCGATATATCTATTATCTTACCCGTGGTAAGGTTATAACTAAAATAATGGCAGCCTTTATTTGCGTCAAAGAAAACGAGGTATTTACCGCCTGGAGAAAAAGATATAGGAGTCTCATTCTTATTAGTGGTTAGCAGTAAAATTCGTTTGTCTTCTTTTAAAGAAACCACCCAGTTACTATCCTTGTAATAGCCTTCCTCCCAAAACCGGCCTCCATGAGTATCTTTACCGGATTTTTTAATAATAGCAAAATTACCTTGCAGGAAGTATAAGGTTTCATTATCCCTTTCTAGTCGTCGAACTACCTTATCACTCTTCAAATCAATTATGGCACTGAACTGTTTTGGCTTTCCTGCCTGGTATTTTTGCTCGGGCTGAAGCACCTTATCCTGGTAGCTCCAAACATCCAACTGTACAGCATCTTTCATTGGTTTACCCAAATCAGGCTTCTGTGTTAAGGAAAATTGAATGTAGTTGCCATTGTCAGAAAAGGATGCCGATGGCTGTATGACCATGCTATCAATACCATTTGTTTTACTGTTCACTTTCATTACTGCGCTATTCATTCCTTCTCTATAGTACCAAATAGTATTGCTTGGCATGCTGAGCCCAGGCGAAGGATCATCCCCTACTGTAAACACTACCTGTCTTCCGCTTCCATCTTGCACAAATTGTTTTATAGTTTCATCTTCATGAGCAGGATGCCAGATTTCTATCGCTTTTCCTGTTATTAAATTTATATACGATAAGCCTTTATCTGTGATCTTCAAAACAAGTGAATTGCCTGTCTTGCCAATTACATAAGCACCTACTGAGGTAAAATGAAATTCTTTACTACTCTTTAAATTATACAATTGCAGTTCTTTGCCTTCACTATTTAATTGGCAAACCAGCCAGTTTCCACTATTATCAAAGTCAAAAGAAGAAATATTATCAAATTTTTTCTCTTTTCCGGTAACAAGGTTTTGCAATACTACACTGCTGTTTTTTAGTTGGTAAGCTATCCACTCACTATTTCCTTCACCTGGGATGCTGTAAGACGATACTTCATTAACAAAGCGGATTTCATCAGTACCTGTTTTTAGAAAGCAAAGCTCTCCTTTGTCCTGGAATACATACTGTTTACCATCCGCAGAAAAGCACCCTTTATTTATTGCGGGAAAGGCTTTATGCCAGGATGTAAGTGTTGATTGTATGATAAGGCTGTCCTGTTTTTGGGCATAGGTGGGAAGTCCGACACCTTTTATAGTATT
Organism: Flavisolibacter ginsengiterrae DSM 18136; assembly: GCF_059568575.1. Lineage (NCBI taxonomy): Bacteria > Pseudomonadati > Bacteroidota > Chitinophagia > Chitinophagales > Chitinophagaceae > Flavisolibacter > Flavisolibacter ginsengiterrae. The sequence goes on along the minus strand of NZ_JCANTR010000031.1, from coordinate 9,763 downwards.
GTAGACTATAAAGCTACCATCGGCGCTTATCGCCATATAGTCACCTAGTCCTGGCCAGTTGTCAATGGCATCAAAGTCTATGACAAGCTTATCTTTTTTACCTGTTTTGTAATGGGAGTGGCTCCAGACGTAGGTATTAAGATCCCATCTCTGTTTATCTGAAGCTTGGGCGGTGATATTTTTTTGTGAAAGATTGCTCTGTGAATAAGCTGAAGCTGCAAAAAAAAGTAAAGGCAAAAAAAACAATCTCATTGTTGCTTGTAGTTTTAAAGAATAAAATTTTACCATTTTGCCCCTAGATCTAAATAGGTGGGTTCTCCCTCTTTCATATGTTTCAAAGCTTCTTTCATATCTTCATCTTCTGGTGACAATCGAACAGCTTTTTCTTCCCATTTAATCGCATCAGCGTTTCTTCCAACCTTATATAACAAGTTTGCGTATGTATCTAGGTGCACAGCATATTCGGATGCTTCTATGCCAAGATTTTCTATCCATTTAACATACCCTTTAAGAATATTTTTATCCTTTATAAATTTAAAAGCATCAAAAGCGTCGTTATTGACAGTAAAAAGATTTTCATTTCTTATTTTGCCATATTCATCCAGTTGAAGGAGTCTATATTTGAAAAAAGCGGGCCAGTTCATATTCCTGTGGTACCATTCAACCCTCGCTGCCAGTACATTCCTTTTTCCATAGGATTTAGAATATTGGCTTGAGATTAATTCCTCCAGTTTATTCCAATCCGCCTCACTATAATTAGACGGTAAGTTATTACCCGTTAAATACATTCCAGACATTGCAATTGAGGAATCCTTATTCTGTTCTTTAAGAAAAGGATTAACAATTTCATTTGCTATGGTTTTATCGACAACGCCTATAGCATAACCTTGTTTCCCCATTACCTTGTCTATCGTTGCCGCGTCTCTATAGAAGAATTTAAAAACTTGTGTTTTACTGCTAAGCGAAAAAGATGACCAAAGTTCTATATTCTCCTTTGTATATCGCAGATTCTTTGGTAAATTAAAGGCGTAATTATGGTCATAATCTTTGAGAAGTTCTAAGGCCAAGTCATTTTTCCCGAGTTTAAGAGCAATTTTTATCATTTCAGGCATTTTATCAAAATGTTTTATTCCATTCTTGTAATCTGCCATTAATCTATCAAATTCTTCAAACCGATCATTATATACCAGGCCGGGCACAGTAGCAGACCTGCCAAGTGTTATAAATTCGCTAACGGTTTTAAAACCTGTTTCCTGTTTTACTCGCTTACCATCAGGTGATAGAAATACAAAAGTGGGAAACGCTTCTATATGATATTGACTGTGTATTGATTCTGCATCTTTATACCAGGTTTGAACTTGCCCATTATCATTTTCAGTTTTATTCATCTGTATTTTTACAGAAATGAATTTTTCATTGAAATACGCTCCCACCGAGTCACTTAAATAAGTGCTCTTGTCCATCTGTTTGCAGGGACCGCACCAAGTGGTAAAACAGTCAAGAAAAATATATTTGCTTTCGTCTTTTGCTTTTTGCTTCACCTGCTGCCAAGAAAGGCCAGTGGCCCATTTGATGCCTTTAGAAGAGGTATCTGTTTGAGAGAATAATATTAATGGAATGAAGAAGAGAAATAATGAAGAGAATCGTTTCATAAACATAATCTGTTTTAAAAAAATTTAGTAATACCCCATAGAGTATTAGTTGGGTTAGCTGGTGTCACTCGAAGAGACACCAGCGGTTTGTGTTGAGCGTTAATTAATATTTACTTTAGAAAAGAGATCAATTAGCAGGATAATTTTGAGTGATGGTAGTTGATAGGTATAAGAGATCAATTAGTTTAATTTAAATGATTTTCGGTACCCCATTTGCATAATCAGGCCCATTCAAACTTTTCTTCTCCTTCAATATCCAAATCCCCGAAAAATCACTCTTCTGCGCAATCGAAACAAATGGAATAAACATCATCATTAAACTAATTCTTATCATATTAACGTATTTAAATAAACTAAGAAGACCCCGGCAGGACAGAATCTTAATTCAACATGCTATTCTTTAAATCATGAGCATCATGGTTCAGACAACTACATCGGATATTCCATCAGTACCCACTATTCTGTGTAAGATTTGGAGAACTGTTGATTGCTTCTATGGGAATAGGATATAGTTGCTTATAAGATTGCCAAGTAGTTGCTCCATTCGATTTCTGAGGCGTTACTACCGTCATTACAGCATCAACATTCCCGGCTCGTTTCAAATCAAACCACCGATGCCCCCATTCACTAAATAGTTCATGCCTTCTTTCATTAAGAATAGCTGTTAATAAAGACGTTTGATTACTGGCCGTAGTGTTTGCTAAACCTGCCCGGTTTCTAATGGTATTTAAATCAGATTGTGCTCCACTAATGTTTCCTAACTGCGTATTTGCTTCTGCTCGTATCAGGTATTGTTCACCAATGCGCAGTGCCATAAAGTATTCCGTTAATCCGTCAGCGGAATTTACTCCTGGTGAAGAATTAATTTTATACTTGTAAGGATATGCAACTGTGTCCAAAGTAGTAGGTGTCAGGTTGTAAATTGTAGTATTTATCCAGTTTCCGTATACAGCGCGGTTATCACCGGTTTCAAAACTGTTCAGCAGGTCTTTGTTCAAATAAACAGGATTATCCATACCACCACCCGTACTTGGACCTGTGGTTGGTATAATTAAAGCCTGAGCTTCGTTGGTGTTGAAGTCTACATCTGTTGGTTGAATTTGCCAGATAGCTTCACGGCTATTTTTAATGAAGACATTGTTTAAAGAAGGCAATGGACCAAATAAGGTTGTATTGGTCAAAACTTCTGTGGCCTTTTGCGCTGCCTTAGTATAGTCTTTTACATATAGATAAACTCTAGCCAATAAAGCTTTTGCAGCCCAAGTTGTTGGTCTTACTCTTTCTAAAGTACTATTCAAGAGCGTCGCGTCTAAATAATTTGAACTTAATTTAGACTCAGCATCCGTTAAATCTGAAATTATCTGTTTATAGACATCGTCTACCAATGAACGTGGTAAGTTTGTATTTGTTTTTGGATCAGTGGTTAGTACCAAAGGAATCGCTCCAAATTCATTTACCAAGTAGAAAAAGAAAAAGGCTCGTGTGAATTTAGCCTCCCCAAGTAACTGCTGCCTCACTACCGGAGTTAAGGAATTTGCATTTGAAGAAGTGCAACCTTCTATGGCAGCATTACACCTAAAAATGAGATTATAGAGAGGAGCCCACTGTTCCGCTCCGGAAACGACGGGAGGTGTTGCCTGGGACAAACTATTTGTATAATAATCCCAGTATTTGTTTCCTGTAACAACGGGAGCTAGTGTAAACTCATCTGCACTCAATCCTGCAGATATTGCTATACTGCCGACACCAGATGCCCCTTGAATTGGCATCTTATTCATTGAACTATAGATTGACGTCATGACAGCTATTGCAGTAGCGTCATTTCCATACACTGCATTTTCTGCAACCTGGTCTGTAGGTATGGAAGTCTCCGCAAGTTTCTTACATGACGTTTGTGTGAAAACTAATACCCAGCAAAAACCTATTCCCAAAAAATAATTCTTTGAGATAGCCATTAAATCTAATATCTGAAATATTTTTTTCATAAACTTTTAGTTGGGTGTTTTACAATTCGATTTGGAGGCCGGTAGTTATTAATCTTAGTGGTGGTAAAGAGCTAACACTTCGACTTTCCGGATCCAGGCCATGATATTTTGTGATTGTAAAAAGATTTTCTCCTCGTACATATACCCTTACACTTTGCATCTTTAGCTTCTGTATCCAATTTGTAGGGAAAAGCCATGAGATAGATAAGTTTTTTAATCTTATGAAAGAAGCCTCGTAACTATACCATGCGTCGCTAAACGTAACTGCAGGAATATTTAAATTATAGCGGATAGTTGAAAAACGCCCTATCGATTCCTCATCACCAGCCTTTTGCCATCTGTTTAATACAGTTAATGGTTGATTGGTAATTCCACCACTTACAAAAACTCCTGGATTATTGCCCGCATTAAATCCATTGAAATAATACATGTCTCTTGAGCCTTTTTGCCTCACAAATTGTAATCCTATGTCAAGCTGGAATGCTCCATAGCTAATGCTATTTTGTATCCCCCCGTATAATTTTGTAGGATTCGAAATTAAAACCGTCCTATCCTTATTATAATTAGGCTTTAGAGTAAGATGACCGTTATTGTCATAATATTGATAACTGCCTGTGGCGGGATCTACTCCGGCAAAGGGATAAGCTTTGATTACACCAATTGACTGCCCAACGATAACTCCGCCATTTCCCGAAGCGTAAGGCGTTTTCTCGATACTAGGAAAGCTAATTAACTTATTGCGGGGAATAGTTAGATTAAAATTGGTAGACCACGTGAATTTCTTTCCTTTCACATTAACCGAATTCATGGACAATTCCCAACTGGTATTTTGAATTAATGCTGGCAAATTTTGAGTGATAGAGGTAAATCCCGTAGTAGAAGGAATTACATAAGCAATTAATTGATTTGAAGAACGGTTACGGGCATAGGTTGTAGATAATGAAATTCTGTTATTTAAGAATCCTAAATCAATTCCACTTTGCCATTTTTTGGTCTCTTCCCATTGCAAGTGAGGATTCGGAATATTAGTTGGCTGAAGTCCAACGGTATTTTGATATAATAATGAAGGATTATCAATCGAGTACAAACTTAAGTGCCCGAAATCCCCGATTTGATCATTTCCGGTTGTACCATAACTTGTCCTCAGTTTTCCAAAGCTTAAGATAGGCAAATGTGCACGCAAACATTTTTCTTTACTAAATATCCAGGCAATACCCGTACTCCAAAAATTATGAATCTTGTTGGCATCTCCAAACTTACTGCTGCCGTCCCTGCGTGCAGTAAGATTGACTATATATTTTTCATTATAAACATAATTCAGTCGTCCAAATGCTCCATTGAATTTAGATTCACTTGTGCTTGATACGCCGACAGTAATTGATTGTGCGGCCTGGAGCGTTTTCATTAATAAGTTGGTTGAGTAACCTGTTCCATTAAGGCTTAATACATTCGACTTGCTTTGTTGAATGCTATAGCCAGTGAGTGCATCTAACTTTCCTTTACCAAATCGCTTTGCGAAATAAATCTGAGGCTCAGTTATCCAGGCTTCAATATTTCTTGATCCATAACTTGCGGTCCGCTGGGAAAATGGTCTGTCTTCCGGGCGGTTAGCTTCAAGATAAGTTGGTGAGAAAAGATCGCTAGTTGTATTTGTATAACCTATATTGGCCCTGATTCCTACCCCTTGCAAGAACTCGTATCCAATATTTAAATTGCTAACCAAATTTTTGGTTATATTATTATATCCCATCGATTGGGAGTAGGCAAGTGGGTTATCCCAGGTTGAAGATCCTGCTGGATCGGGTGCCCAATTTAATACTCCGTTTTTATCATATAGTGTAGGAGCATTGGGCGCCAATGTTAAAGCATATTGCGTAAGATCTGTTCCAGGTAACTGGTTTCGATCGTACATATAGCTTCCGGACAGCGATAATTTAAATTTCTTATTTGTCGAATTGCTTGTAATATTGAAATGCAGTCCGCCTTTCTTGTCATCAAAACCGCCAGGAAACACTGTGGTTTGGCGATTAAATGTTCCGCCAACCAGATATTGGAATATAGAAGATCCTCCAGAAATACTGGCGTTAATGTTGGTATATTGAGCTGTTCCACCAATTAAAGTTTTTTGCCAGTCAGTACCTCGAGTCGTATCCCAGAGCGTAAGATCATAATCGGAGGGTCGCGGCGATTTGCTGTCGTTTTTAAAGGCTTCATAACGCATATCAAGGTATTGCCTTGTATTCATCATATCTACAAAATGGCCAACCTTTCCCCAACCTTGTTGAAGATTTACATTGAGTTTCGTTTTCCCGGCTTTCCCTTTTTTTGTAGTAATCAAAATAGCACCGTTTGCAGCGCGGGAGCCATAAATTGCAGTAGCATCAGCATCCTTTAATACATCTATAGTTTCAATATCATTTGGATTAACATAATTCAAAGGACTCCCATTTTGAACAATTCCCTCAAGTAGTGAGGTCTGGAGTCGAGAAGGAAATGGCACACCATCAATAACAATAAAAGGTTCTAATCCACTTTGAATACTGTTTATACCTTGAATACGAACCGTTACACCGCCACCAGGCATACCGGTTAATTGAGTGATTTCAATTCCCGGAACACGACCCTGTAATGCCAGCAAAGGGTTATTTACTGGTTGATTTTCTATATCCTTTGAGGTAACGGTAGCTACATTACCAACTGTCTCTCTTTGTTTTTCTGTATAATACCCCTTATTAATCACCACCTCATTTAAATTCTCAGGCTTTATTTTCAAACTCGCAATAATGGATGTTTTGTTAGCCACTGCTACGGTATATGTTTCATACCCCACAAAAGAAATCTCCAGCGTTGCATCTTCATCAACAGCTTTCAACACAAACACGCCATCGTTATTGGTTGTGGTGCCTTTACTTGTTCCTTTCACTTTTACGGTTGCGCCGGAGAGTGGGTTGCCGTCTGAGTCGGTCACTTTACCAGTGATGTCAATTGGAGGCGGTTGAGAGATATTATCCGCGGGTTGAAACACCGCGGTTGCTTTTTGCCTTATCACAATAGTATTGTTAGAGACTGTAAATTCCAAAGGCTGATTGCGGAAGGAAAGTGTGAGCACTTCTTCAATAGTGGCATCCCTAACATTGAGTGTGACTTTAGAAGCACCAGCCAGGATCTCATCGCTGTACAGGAAATTGTATCCCGTTTGCTTATTGAGCTCTAGAAACACTGTTTTTAAAGGAGCCTCCTTTACTGAAAGCGATACACGCTGGGCATGACCGGCAGCAGCGACATGGAGGCAGGCACAGAGAATTAAAAATGATGTTAGCTTCATGACACGCCAGATTGTTTTGGCCCCGGCAGACCGGGACAATTGTGAACGGAATGCCGAAGCTTTGTTTATCAGTTTTGCAGTTAAGTGGCCAGGCTGCGTGGTTAAAATACCAAGGCTTTTGGCCACTCCCTTTACTAAAGGGAGATTGGTTAAATCCATAACTTTACAATGTTTGGGTTTTGAAATGAAATGATCGTGACGATTTATTTTGTTTTAAAGGTTAACCCGAACATTACCGCCTCGGTTGCACCCGGGGCGGTTACCTGTTAACCCTGTACGGATTGATACAGTTCAATGAAAAGTTTTGGTGTTTTTGGTTCTGCTTTAAATCCTTCTCTATTTGCTAACGATAACTTTTTGTCCTTCGATCTTAATATTTAAAGTACCGGTCTGCTGCAACATGCGGAAGACCTCTGATGCATTGACACTTCGCGAAATCATACCCGTAAAGTGATTGGTGACCTTATCTCTGTAAACCACCTCCACATTGTACCATCGGGCTAACTGGCGCATGATGGTATAGATATCGGCACTGTTGAAATAAAATTTGTTGTCTTTCCAAGCAAGTATTTCATCAATGTTTTCAACATTGACAGTTTGTAGTTTGTAGTTTGTGGTTTGTAGTTGTCCCTGCTCACCAGGCTTTAATGTAATTGAGTTGTTTTGTTGTTTAGATGCCGGGGCTGAGAGTTTTACTGAGCCTTCAAGCAATGTTACTTTCAACGCGTCTTCATCGGGGTAGGCATTGATGTTGAAATGAGTACCCAGAACTTCCACCTCGGCTGGCTGCTGGCCTTCAGGATTTCCAGAACTGAGAATGGTCACTTTAAATGGTTTGGAGGCATTGTGTGTGACCTCAAAATATACCTCGCCAGAAACCTGCACCCTGCGCTCAACACCATTGAACGCAACAGGAAAATGGATGGAGCTGGCAGCATTGAGCCATACCTTAGTGCCATCGGAAAGGGTAAGGGAATAAGACTGTCCATTGGCGGTGGCCAAGGTATTATACGCGGCTTCTGGTGCTGCAGATTTATACGCTGACTGGTAGACCAATTCCTTGCCCTGGTTGACAATGGCTGTGTTGCCCTGCGTGGCCAGTTGCCCGTCCTTTGAGCTATCCAGTGTAATAACTGAACCATCTGCCAGGGTTAACCGGGCTTTGAAACCTCCCGGGGCTATATCATTGCTTACAGGGGCCATAGCTACTGCAGGCTGGTCCTGCTTCCTGCCCACAATAAAGAACCAGGCTGCAGAGGTTACCACAAATAATATAACCGCAGCTGCAATCCACCTGGTTATTGACCTTCGGAAAATGGAAATTACCGGAACAGGTTTGTTTTCTGCCTCCATGATCCTATTATACATAGCATCCCAATCCACTCCTGCCACCTCGCTATCTGCCGGTGCAGCCTCCCATTCGGCCTGCAACATGCCCTGCAGCTCTTCAGCTTCAGGCAATGATAGTTTATCCTGCCTGTATTGATCTAATAACTGGTATAGCCTTTCTGAACCGGGATTCATAACCTGATTTAATTCCTCTGTATGAATAGGACTCAGACTTTAAAAATTTGTACTAGTGGTACGGGAGAAAATTTAATAAATACCGTAGAGGATGAACAAAATGATCATGGCCTTGTGCTCTTCCAGGTAAGTCTTGACTGTTTTGATAGCTGATGAAAGGTGGTTTTTGACTGTATTGGGAGAAATGTTTAGTCGCTCAGCTATTTCTTCCCTGCTTAATCCTTCCAACCTTGATAAACGGTACACTGCCCGCTGCTGCTCCGGCAATAGCCGCACTGCTTCCTGCAGCATCCTGTTGGTTTCATTATAGAGTACTTCTTCTTCTGTACTATTGACAGCTCCATCGCCCATCCTTCTTTCCATCGATTGGATCATGCCTCTTTCATTCTTCTGGCGGCGCAAATGATCGAGTGACCTGTTGCGGGCAGCAACAAATAAATAGCTATTGGGATTGTCAACTTCTGTGAGCGTGGCACGGCTGATCCATAAACGCATGAAGACATCCTGGGTGAGTTCTTCGGCTACTTCTTCGGAACGTACCAGTCGTAATATAAAATAGTAAACGCGGGTTTTATATTGATCGAATACAAAGCGGAAAGCCTGTTCGTCGCCAGAGGAGATACGGGTGAAGATTTCTTTGTCGATATGTGGGTGCAGGGTTTCCAAAAGCAAGTAGTTCGTGGGGCTAAAGTAGGAAGATTTTTTTTATGGGCAATAACCACAGGGACACGGCGGCAGGGAGATGCACAGAGATTTTGCTACTAAGACGCTAAGGCGCTAAGGAACGCGAAGTAGTTCGCAGGCTCACGAGAATTTTGAAGCACGGAGACAGGGAAGTTTGTAGTTTGTGGTTTGTAGTTTGTAGTTATTTAGGTTTAAGATGCTTTTTAATTGCAGACATTTTTTAGGTGGAAGTCAAGGGTTCGCAGGCTCACTATGAATTGAACCACGGGGACCTTTAGATCAAATTAGTTCATTGACATATTGAATAGCTGAAAAAAGAAAGATTAAGAATTTTGTGGGAAGAAAAGTGAGGTGAACTTGACGGAGACATAGACTTGCGGTCTTACCCCTGTATTAGTCCTCACTCTTCCCCCACGGTTGCTAAGGCCTAGTTAGAATATTAAGTCCTTAAAGACTAATTAAAGGTCTTAGGCTAGCAACCTTGATTTGTTTACTTCTAAAAGCAAAGCTATGAAAGTTCAACACATCATCGGAGCCGACCTCTCCAAAAAAACTATTGATCTGTTTAGCCATGAGTGTCATTCACACATCTT